>JAFTEX010000090.1 GCA_017453445.1 Bacteroidaceae bacterium | reverse complement strand
GCTATCCATGCCTGTTGGATTCTTACCTTGAATGGCATCCAAAGTAGGAACCGCCGTATGCCGAACGGCACGTACGGTGGTGTGAGAGGTCGGAAAATGAAGTAGGAGGAAAACTACTTCATTTTCCTCCTACTCGATTTTCGTCTAAATCTTTACATGCATTCCTTCGTCTGCGGCAATCGTATTCGGGAATATGGTCTGTGCCTCATGCAACAACAGTGATTCGTCTTTGATTCGTGACGAGTAATGCCCGATGCAGAGGCGCTTTACTTCGGCCTCCTTGGCGATTTGTGCGGCCTCCGTTGAGGTGCTGTGTGCAGTCAGTCGTGCCCGCAGTTCTTCGTCTTTTGGGAAAGTCGCTTCGTGGAAGAGCAAGTCTACGCCGTGGACCAAAGGGACGAGGCTACGGCTGGGAGCAGTGTCGCTGCAATAGGCAAAACTGCGAGTGGGGGAGGGGGGAGTGGTAAGCCGAGAGTTGGGAATGAGGGTGCCGTCGGGCAAGGTCCAGTCCATGCCAGCCTTGATGTTGTTGATTTGGCTGACGGGAATCTCGTACATGTCAATCATGTCACGAATGATGTGCGGCAGCCCGGGTTTCTCCTTGAAGAGATAACCGCAGCAGGGCACTCTGTGATGTAAGGGCAAACTCCACACCTCTACGCTGCGATCTTCGTGGACAATCTGATGGGCTCTTGTGTCCACCGCATGGAACTGAACCTGGAAGTCTAAGTCGGGACAGAACGTTTGGAGGGAGGTCTGCAAGAAGGGCTCCAGTTCTTGTGGGGCGTGGATGTGCAGTTGCGAGGTACGTCCCAGCAGGCCCATTGTGCAGATGAGTCCGGGCAGTCCCATGCAGTGGTCTCCGTGGGTGTGGGAGATGAAGATGTGTCCGACACGCTTCATGCTCAGTCCCATTCGTGCAAAGCGCATCTGGGTGCCCTCTCCGCAGTCAATCATGAAGAGTTTCCCCCGTGTACTGAGCACCTGACAGGCCGGACGGTGTTTCTGCGTGGGATTGGCACTGCCGCACCCTACGATGTACAAGTCGAATGGTTCCATACGTTAAGATTAAGAAAGGCGCACACCTGCGTGCGCGCCTTTCTAAGTAATATTGAAAAGTGGTTGATTACTTCTCGTTCTCCATCTTAGCCTTCAGTTCGGCCAGAGCGTCGATGTCGCCCAGCGTGGTGCTGGCAGCCTGGTTCTGGATGGCGGGAGCAGCCTCAACGGCCTTCTTGCTGGTGCGCGGAGCCTTTTCCTTCTTAGCTTCGCGGGCAGCGGCACGCTGTACGTCCTCGAAGATGCGGCTATGGCTGAGGATGATGCGCTTGTTGTCCTTGTTGAACTCAATCACCTTGAACTGAAGCTTCTCGTTGAGCTGAGCCTGACTGCCGTCCTCCTTCACGAGGTGCTTGGGAGTGGCAAAGCCTTCTACGCCGTATTCCAGCTGGATGACGGCACCCTTGTCGAGCATCTCGACGATGGTTCCCTCATGTACAGAGTCAACCTTGAAGATGGTCTCGAATACATCCCAGGGATTCTCCTCGAGCTGCTTGTGGCCGAGGCTCAGGCGACGGTTGGCCTTGTCGATTTCCAGTACGCAAACCTCCAGTTCGGCACCAATCTGGGTGAACTCGCTGGGGTGCTTGATTTTCTTGGTCCAGCTGAGGTCGCTGATGTGGATGAGACCATCCACGCCCTCTTCGATTTCTACGAAGATGCCGAAGTTCGTGAAGTTGCGTACACGAGCGGTGTGCTTGGAACCAACAGGATACTTCTCTTCGATGTTCTGCCAGGGGTCTTCCTTCAGCTGCTTGATGCCCAGAGACATCTTGCGCTCTTCGCGGTTGAGGGTCAGGATGACAGCCTCTACCTCGTCGCCCACCTTCATGAAGTCCTGTGCACTACGCAAGTGCTGGCTCCAGGACATTTCGCTCACGTGGATGAGACCTTCTACGCCGGGAGCGATTTCTACGAATGCTCCGTAGTCGGCCATAACGACAACCTTGCCCTTCACGTGGTCGCCCACCTGGAGGTTGGGATCCAGTGCATCCCAAGGATGCGGGGTCAGTTGCTTCAGACCCAGGGCAATGCGCTTCTTCTCGTTGTCGAAGTCGAGGATGACGACGTTAATCTTCTCGTCGAGCTGTACGATTTCGCGAGGATCGCTGACACGGCCCCAGCTGAGGTCGGTGATATGGATGAGACCGTCTACGCCACCCAGGTCGATGAATACACCGTAGCTGGTGATGTTCTTGACGGTACCTTCGAGCACCTGGCCCTTCTCCAGACGGCTCATGATTTCCTGCTTCTGTGCCTCCAGTTCGGCCTCGATGAGAGCCTTGTGGCTTACGACGACGTTCTTGTATTCCTGATTGATCTTCACAACCTTGAATTCCATCGTCTTGCCCACGAAGATGTCGTAGTCGCGGATGGGCTTCACGTCAATCTGCGAGCCGGGCAGGAAGGCCTCGATGCCGAATACGTCGACAATCATGCCACCCTTCGTGCGGCACTTGATGTAGCCTTTGATGATTTCTTCGCTCTCCATGGCCTCGTTGACGCGATCCCAGGAGCGGCTTGCACGGGCCTTCTTGTGCGACAGCACGAGCTGGCCTTTCTTGTCTTCCTGATTCTCGATGTACACCTCCACGGTGTCGCCCACCTTCAGGTCGGGGTTGTAGCGGAATTCGCTGGCGGGGATGATGCCGTCGCTCTTAGAGCCGATGTTCACCACCACTTCGCGCTTGTTGATTGAGATGACGGTACCGTCCACGACCTTGTGGTCCTCAATCTTGTTCAGAGAGCTGTCATAAGCGTTCTCCTGAGCCTCGCGGCTTACTCCCGAGCCGGCATCGCCATTGGCGTATGCGTTCCAGTCGAAGCCTTCCAGAGGAGTTACGTTTTTGTAATCTGCCATTGTTTTTTGAAAATTGTTTGTTAATTAAATAGAGTTAGACTTTATGTTGATACATAATTCGGGCGCGAAGGTACAAAAAAAGCGGCAAACCTCCAAAGGGTTTGCCGCTTTTTTTGTGTTTATACGCTATTTTTTCCCGATTTCTCGTTTTCAGTTTTTCCCGAGGATGATGTTCACCAGTGCCGTTACGTCGGCGATGGTGATTTGTCCGTCTTCGTTCACGTCGGCGGCGGTTTCGTCATACTCGCCAGCGGCGGCCTTGCCGAGGATGACGTTGACGAGAGTGGTCACGTCGGCGATGGTGACAGAGCCGTCCATGTTCACGTCGCCCAGGGTTGTGGGAGTCACGGTGTTGTCCACCTCCTCATAGAGGGCGAGAGAGAATGTTGCCACCACCGGGGTATGGTCGCTCAAGGGGGTGCCGTCGGTCTTTATGTAGTTCTCTGAGTCGTACAGGATGTTTACAGGGGTAAGTTTCATCTTGTTGGTGCCCTTCGGGTTGATGTAGAGGAACTTGTCGACCACCTCGTCCGAAATCGTGCTCTGTCCGACGGTGGGATATACTCCGCTGCGATTCAATTCCACCCATGCGTCGCCCACATCGTAGGTGTCCGAGAGGACGTTGAAGAAGTTTGCCCTGAGGTCTTCACGTGTCCAGCGGCAGTTGGTGTCGCCCATGAGAATCTTTGGGCGGTCGGGGTTGCCCTTGGCGAGGATGGCCTGTGCAATCTGCTTCATCTGTGCTTCACGGGATATCACATACGAGTCAGTGCTGCTGCCGTCGTTCGTGCCCGCGTCGGTGTGCGTGATGAACACGTCGAGCTTCTCCCCGCCTACGGTGACTTCGTAGTAGCGGAACCCTTTCTTAATCAGGCTGTTTCCGTCCACGATGTTCACTTCCTGCTTGAATAAGGATACATTGACTACGTCTTGACTGTGACTGCTGTTAAACCGTGTAATGCTCTCATTTGCAAAGCTTGCAGCGGCATTGCGCGCAGCAAACTGCAATCCGTCGGTGTCGACAGGTCGGGTGTTGACCACATCTGTAGTAATGCTGGCGCGTTTGGTTCCAAAGGTATAGCCGCTCATGTTGGACCGCAGTTCGGTGTCATAATTGAAGTCTTCCTGGAAAGCGACCAAATCGAATTGACGGTTTGCGATGTAGGAACTGATGAGTTGTGTGCCCGTAGAGCCGGGTCCGTCCGGATTGATGTCTTTGCTGCCGACGATGGGGAATGAAAGTGTCAGGGGCAGTCCGTCCACGTTCATGGAAGCCATGGTGAAGGTTGTGATGTCCATGGCGGGTTCCACCTTCAGCGTGGCATCGTTGCGTTTCGTCTTGAAGAACACACGTCCTAACGTGAATCCCATTTCTTCCTTCGTGGGGTTCGCGGTCACTTCGGGAATGAGGACATTGGTCTCTTGTGTGTATTCCAACCCTTTGAGGTTGCCGGTCAGGATGTATTTACCCGAAGCGGGCACGTCGTAGTAGTACCACTGTCCGGGGGTGAGCACGGTGGTCGTGTTGTTGGGCAGCGGCTCGGCTATGGCTCCGAGGAAGAGTCCCTTGCAGACGAGCTGCACATTGTCGAGTTTGAAGAATCCGCAGGCATATCGCCAGTCGGTGTCGGTGCTGCGGCCGCTGCTCCACCAGTCGGTGTTTTTGTTGGCGGAAATCGTCAGGCTGTTGTCGGCCCCGACCACGACGGATTGCAGGGTGACGGGGATGCCGGTCATGTCGCCTTGTCCCTGACTTGTGATGCTCGCGCTGCCGGCGGAGAAGGTCACTTCGTCAATCTCCCATGCGGCCACGACGGCCGAAATGTCATAGACGCCCGAGGGGACGTAGGCTGTCTGGGACACGCTGAGGCTCGACCACCACTCGAAGGTGTTGAAGGTGAAGTTGCCGTCTCCGTTGGTGGTCACGCTGGTCTTGGCACCGATTTCTCCGTTGTTTGCCGTGTCGCCGGTTGCTGTCCATCCCGTGTAGTCGCCCGTTTCAAACGAGGGGTTGGTGATGAAGCAAGTGGCATCCAGGGGATTGCTGTCGCTTGCATTCTGCAGTGCCGCCATCTGGGCATTCCGCAGGTCTGCCTTGGCGATGCGGAACAGGCGGTAGTGCCCGGCCAGGTCGTCCGCTGCGTTGGTGCGGTTGCCGGCAATGGCTTCGTCGTTGGCCACAATCTTATTCCAGGGGCCCAGGAAGTTGCCGGGATATTTCCCTTCCTCGAATGTCCAGAATCCGTTGTTCCAGGCGGGAGTCAGTCCGCCCCATTCCTTTACGTTGTCTCCTTGGCATGTAAACGAGTTAACGTACATGTAGCTTGCGTCGCTGTGGGTCTGGAACGCATCGAGGGGGTAGGCGGTGCTGAACAATGCATAGAATTCATCGCGCTTCTCGATTGTGAAGAGGCTCAGATGGTCCACCACGGGGTCGGACGTGACTGCCTTGTAGCGCAATGCCCTTGTCGTTTCGGGGGCCCATCCGGGCTTAGCCTCGTAGCGGCCCACGCTGACTATCATTTCCGTGTTCTCGGCCGATGCCAGCACGTAGTAGTAGTCACCCGTGAGCAGGTCGCTCGTGCTGGTCACCTCGGTGAAACCGCGTTCCGAGGTCAGGTAGGTTGTGTAGTCTTCGGCCACGGCCGTCGTCGACAGCATGGCACACAGAAAAGCCACAAAAAACGTGATTATTTTTCTCATGTTATTAAATTTTTAGGTTAGTTATTTACTATATTGTATCCCATATTTCGTGCAAAGTTACAAAAAAGCCGCGAACCCACCAACGGTTCGCGGCTTTTTTTTGGTATGCTCGGCATGAGCAATGTCTAACGGGTGCAAGTCCCGAGTGAGCCCAAATAGCGGGAATCACACAGCCCAAGACAAGGGTGTCCATTGCGAGGTGGAATCTGAAAGAAGTCGGCGGCAAACATCTGGC
>JAFTEX010000089.1 GCA_017453445.1 Bacteroidaceae bacterium | reverse complement strand
GTTAAAAATTAAAAATTAAAAATTGAATGTCCTGTAATCAGCGAAAATCTATCAATTTTTCACTTTTCATTTTTCACTTTTCATTGTTCCTCTTCGTCCTCGAACTCGGCAGCGAGTACGCGCAGAGCCTCGTCGACGGTCTCCTCTTCGAGGTCGGCCTCCTTGATAATCATTTCGCGCGGAGCCTTCAGTACCTGCTGGGCCGTGGTCAGACCAATCTTTTTCAGTTCCTCGATTACCCAAGGCTCGATTTCGTCGGTGAACTCGTCGAGCTGGACATCTTCTTCCTCCTCTTCGTTCAGTTCGCGGAATACGTCAATCGTGTAGCCCGTCAGCATAGAGGCCAACTTGATATTGGCACCACCCTTACCGATGGCCAAGCTCACCTGGTCGGGATCCAAGAACACTTCGGCCTTGTGATTGGCCTCATCAAGGTCGATGCGATTGACGTTGGCCGGACTCAGTGCACGGGTGATGAAGAGTTGGGGATTCTGGGTATAGTTGAGCACGTCTATGTTTTCACCACGCAGTTCACGCACGATGCCATGTACACGGCTACCCTTGACACCTACGCAGGCACCAACGGGGTCGATGCGCTCGTCGTAGCTCTCCACGGCCACCTTGGCACGCTCGCCCGGAATGCGGGCCACGCGGTGGATGGTGATGAGCCCGTCGTTGATTTCGGGCACCTCAGCCTCCATCAGTCGCTTCAGGAAGTCGGGCGAGATGCGGCTCAGGATAATCTTGGGGTTGCCGTTCGTGTTGTCCACGCGGCTGATGACAGCCCTTACGGTCTCGCCCTTGCGGAAGAAGTCGCCCGGTATCTGCTCCTGCTTCGGCAACAGCAATTCGTTGCCCTCGTCGTCGAGCAGCAACAGTTCGCGTTTCCACACCTGATAGACCTCGCCGGCCACAATCTCGCCCACGCGGTCCTTGTATTGATTGTAGAGTGTGTCATGTTCCAGTTCCAGGATGCGGCTGGCCAAGGTCTGACGCAGGGTCAGAATCGAACGGCGGCCAAACGAGGAGAAGTCCACCTGCTGGCTTACCTCCTCGCCCACTTCGTAGTCATCCTCTATCTGGCGTGCATCCGACAGACTGATTTCACGCTGCGGGTCCTTCACCTCCCCGTCTTCCACGACGGTGCGGTTGTGGTAGATTTCGAAGTCGCCCTTGTCGGGGTTCACGATGACGTCGTAGTTGTCATCCGAGCCATACGTCTTGGCGATTACGCTACGGAAGCATTCCTCCAGCACACTGACCAGCGTGGCGCGGTCGATGTTCTTCATCTCTTTGAATTCTGCGAAGGACTCTATCAAGTTCACTCCGCCTGACTTTTTTGTTGCCATAACTATATCTTCTTTTTTATTACTTTCAATTCGTAAACCATCGCCGTCGGTTCAATCCTCATAAGGCGATGGAAGCACGGAGCTGTGTCACTTGACCTTGATGAGATACTTCGTCCAGGCCACCTCGTCGAACGTGAAGTGCATCCCGACGAGTTCTTTCCGCGGACGCTTTGCCCCCTCGGGCTTCACGCGGGTCTCCACCTCCATGGTGAACCCGTCGTCGGTCACCTCCGTGAGCGTGCCCTGATACTTATGCCCGTCGCGAGTCTGGGTTTCCACGGGTTCCCCCACATGGATTTCCCACTGGCGCTTCACCTGGAAGGGCTGTCCCAGCCCGGCACTGCCCACCTCCAGTTCAAAGTCCTCCTCGTCGCGGTTCAGCCTGCTTTCGATGAAGCGGCTTAGTTCGGCACAGTCCTCAATCCACACCCCTTCGGCATGGTCGATGGTCACCACGATGCAGTCATCGGCCGACACCGTCACGTCCACCAAAAAGTAGTCGCGACCTTCCAGCCACTCGTTTACCACACTCTCTACGTACTTTTTCTCTATCATTCTCTTGGCATGAGTTTTATTAACGTGAAGTGAGGAAACCTTCGGCCTCCTCACTTTCAACGCTGCAAAATTACTGCAATTCGCGGAATTATCCAAATTATTTAGTGATTTTCTTATTCTACATATTTGTTTGTCACATTTCCCTTTTCAAAATGTCGACAAAGTTTTCGGGACAAGGCACGGAAAGGGGCACGTCCTTCTGTGAGAGGTAGAACATGTAGAGAACTACGGGCTTCGCGCCCCGATTCTCGCCGTGATGGACGGAACCCACCATCTCCACGACGACCTCACCCTCATGCACCGTCTTCTCCATGCCGTCTTGCCTGATGATGGTTAGTTCGCCCTCCACCAGTATGCCGAAGTTCATCACGGGGTGGTGGTGCCAGCCCAGTTTCTCACCGGGTGCGAACACGTATTTCATAGCTACCAGTTCGGGGTACCCCTGCAGATAGGCCGGCAGTCTCTCGCCGTCCCAGCTCTGGTTTGTGCGAATCAGTTCGGTAGTCATCACATCTTCACGGTTTCGGTGAGGGTGAACAGGCGACCCGTTGCAGCCTCGTAATACTTCAGCGTCACCGCCTCCCCAGCACTGCGGCCGTAGACGACCAGTCCCGTGTTGCCTGAGGCAACAAGCGTAGCCTGGCCGCGGCACTCTTCGCCCACGAAGGCTGCCACCATGTTGCCCGGAGCGGGCGTGATGCCGGCCTTGGTCAGAAGGCTCTCCACCGTCACCGTCTTCACCACGGGGTACTTGGCCGAACCGCTGGTGAACTCGGGGATGTAGTCTTCGTCAATGCCAACGCTCTCGTCCGAGTCCAGAGTGAGGTTGTCAGCCAGCGTGAAGAGGTGCTTCAGCCTGTGGCTATAGTATTGCAGCGAGACATTCAGCGTTTCTGTCTCCGTCTCGTTGCCATAGGCTTTCATCACGAACCTGCCGTTGTCCCTCTGGCTGTCCTCTCTGAAGGCAGGTCCAGTCAGTCCGCGCAGTTCGCCATTCACGAAGATCGCCATCATGTCGTCCTCGGAAGCGAAAGGCCGCAGTGCCTCCTCTATCTGCACTATCAGGATGGTCCAGTTCTCATAGAGTGACTCGTCGGGTTCCGTCCAGTCCGGGCGTGCCTGGTCGTTGCTCCAGTCCACCTGCCACTCGGGAGCCTCGTGGAGTGTGGTCACTCCGTAGGTCGCGTTCTTGTCGTCGTCGCTGCTGCAAGCCCCCAATACGAGGCTTGCCAGCAGACACATTAATTTTATTCTGTTCATAGCTTTTCGATATTCCGTTATTCCGATATTCCGAATCATTTAATCATGAATTTCTTACCGTTAAAGATATACAGGCCCTTCTGCTTCGGCTTCTGTTGCAGCATCACGCCACCGATGGTGTACCACTTGCCGTCCTCACGGCCCGTGCGCACAAAGTCGATAGCCGTCGGCTCGTCGGGACTGCCGATTACGGCGTTCGCCTTGAACGTCATCACCTCGTCGGTCGAAGCCACAATCTCGCCGTCGCGCTCAATGGCAAACCAGATGCGCTGCTGCGTGTCGCCGGCGATGCTCAGGTAGAAGAGTGGCATATCCTCAGCCGTGGCAACCTCTTCACCCGCCATTCTCAGCCTTTCGCTTCCGACTACTTCGCCGTCCGCGTAAGCCACCAGTCGGTCGCCCTCCTCGGGTTCGAAGCCGGAGACGGTGGCCGAGACGCTCATCGTGCTGCGTTTCTGCGGTGCGCGTTTTGTGGCGGTCGTCCAATCCTCACGGAAGTTGCTGTTTAACTCATAGTAGGGATAGGTGAACGAGGCACCCTTGGCGCCCTGTCGGAGCATCATGTAACCCTCGCCGGGCTTCATGTACTGCAGGCTACCGCGCCAGCGTCCTGTGTTGCCCGCCTTGGTGAAGTAGGCAAACTCCGTGTGGCTCTTGATGACATCGCCCGGCATTGCCTGATCGAGATAGTCGCTCAGTGCGGTCTCTACGGTCAGGTTCGTCATGGGCGTGTAGCCGATGCCGTTCCAACCCGGTTTCAGTTCGATGGTGCGTGCCTCCTGGTCCTTGATGACCGTGCCGGCGATGGGGAAGATGCAATCCTGCTGCACCTTGACGGCATACGATTTCTTCGGCGAGAGGGTTATGTTCTTCACGTTATCGGTCGAAATCCACTCGTAATTCGTATAGACAAGCGTCATGCCGCCATTCATGTCGGTCAGGATGTCGCCTTCCTTCCAGGGCATACTGGTGAGCAATGCGCCCACGTTGTCCAGCTGTTCGCTGCCTTCGACGTTGAACGACACCCAGTTCCAGCCCCGCTTCAGGTTGAAGTTCTGCACGAAAGCCTCACCGCCGTCGAAACGCACCGGTTTGTCGGTACCCAGCACGGCCGAGTGCTGGAAGAAGATAGTCTGGTCGGGTGTCAGCACAATTTCGCGTCCAGTGCTGTACTGCCACAGGCGGAAGTAGAGCTGTCGGGCACCTGGCTGACCGTCATAGACCGTCAGGAAGAGGGCGTTATCGCCCGTCTGCACATCGTGGGTGATGTTGGCAAAGCCGTGGCATACGTTCTCGTTGTCGAATACCCCGACAATGTCGCGCGAATCGGTGTCAAGTTCGTCGTACAGATAAACCTGTCCGCTGATGCTCATCGAGTAGCGAAGGAGGTCGCCGTCTATGGCCCCTGCCCATTCGGGTTGCTCGCCCTCCACGGTCAGGTTCAGGTAGAACGGCTCCGTGATGCCTTCCTCGTCGGTCAGATAGATGATTTCGTTATACGTGCCGATGTTCAGGTCCTTGCTGACCGTTACATTGACGTAGTCCAGACTCTGCGGTGCTATCACGTCACTATACTTGTTCAGTGTGAGCCACCTTGGGCAGTTCTCGATGGTGTAGGTGTGACTCGTGGCACCGTTGTTGTAGAACGGCAGTTCAACCTCCTCGCTGGTGCCGTACTTGACGGTGGTGTCCGCACGGTTCACCAGCCACTGCAGGTTGCTGTTGTTCACGTAGTAGCAAGCCGTTTGCGGCGAAGCCATCGTGTTGCCGTTCTTGTCCTCGATGTCGCGCAGCGTCACGTAGATGTTGCGGTGGTTGAGGCGTGCGGCCGACTCGTCGAGTTCCACAAGCACCTTTTTACCGCTGCCGATGAACGAGAACTTCAGGTTCTTCACCTCCTCGTAGGGCACCACGGGGGCTGCGTGTGTCTGATCGAAGCGCTGCAAGACGGCATCCATCTCGTCCACGAACACGTAGTCGCGCACCAGTGTGCCGGTGGGTTCCTTCGTCAGCGGGTCGAGCTGATAGCGAGGCTCGCCCTTGTCGTCGAGGTAGAGTTTCTTGCTGTAGGCGTAGGGCACCATTTCGATGCTGTTGTCCTTCTGACGCTCCTGACGGTCGAACGACAGGTAGGTCAGCAGACCGGCCTCGTCGCCGTTGGGGCTCTTCGTCGAGTAAGTTTTGATGAGTTGCTGCGGCAGTGCCTGGGCGAAGAAGAGCAGTTCATCGACGTAGCCCTCCAAGGCATCGTCGCCGTCCACTACCTCCACGTCGCTCCCAGCCTTCACGACGTCGTAGCGGGTTGCACCGATGAGCGGGTATCCGCCGCTGATGCCGCCCAGCGAGTCGGCCTCGAAGGATGTGCGCACTTCCTTGTCCACGTAGATGTTGGCCACGTTGCGGGCACGGTTCACGGTCATGGCAAAGTGGTGCCACTGTCCGTCGCTCCAGTTGCCGGGCACCTCGGCCTCAAAACCGTTCGAGCGGTACATCAGAATGTCGCCCTGGAATCCGATGTGGAACAGGTTCTTGGCACCGTTGTCCTCCTTCACGCCGCGGCCGTTGGAGAGCAGTGCTCCGCGTCCGTCGGCATCGGTCTTGAACCAGAACATCAGCGTGTAGTCCTGCTCGTCGGTGCGGCTGATGGCGCTCTTGTCCAGGAGCATGCCCTTGTCGGCCTTCTTCAGGTGCAATGACCAGCCGTGCGGGATGGCCCACGAAGCCTCCATCAACTGGGCGTTGGCGCCCTGGGTGTAGTCGATGACATAGTCGCCCGAGCCCTCGTTCATCGGGTAGTAGTCCACGAGGTCTTTCTCGTAGCCCGTCAGGCGACGGCTGCCGTAGGTCGAGCCGATGAGTCCGCCGTCCATGGCACTGTACCACAGGCGGGCCTCCATCATGCGGCCCTCATAGTACTGGCTTTCCGTGCGGTTGCTCTCATTGGTGCGACCGAAGATGAGCGCCCCCGTTCCGTTATAGAGCGACGTCAGTTTGCGCGGATTGCCACACTGCACACCGCCGTTGAAGAACGTCACGGTGCTGTCCTTCTGGTTGAGGGCCATGGCCACCTGTGTGAAGCCACTCCTCACGATTGTGGAGTCTGACGTGAATTCCTGGTCGTTGACCACGCCTTTCAGTTTGAAGTCCTTGGTCAGCCACAGTTGCAGCTTGTCGCCGTTGGAGCCGTGCGAGAAGAGCGGCATGTCGCGTCCCGTGTCGGCAGGCTTCACCATCATGTCGATGGTCAGGTCCTTGCCGCTGAAGTTGCGCTTGGCCTCGCTCTCCACGCTGCTCTTTCCGGTGAACTCTACGCTCACCATTTCAGAGATTGCGTTGTTGTTCACCTCGCCCTTCACCTCGAAGTTGGTGATGGCCGAGAGGTAGTTGTATTCGATGTCTTCCGAGAAGTTGAACACGATGTCGTCGCCCTGGGTCAGCAGTCCGTTCTTCGGTTCGGGCGTGCCGAACAGTTGCGGGCGGCGCGTGTCCTTCACACCGCTGATGACCTTCGACGAGGTGGTCAGGAAGTCGCTGCCGTTGCGGCAGAAGAGCACGGCCCGCAGGTCGTAGGCCCGCTCCATGGTCCAACCTTCGCCGTAGAACTCGGTCACGATGTTTCCGTTCTCAGGAATCAGTTTCCGCACGCCGTTGGCGTTGGCCATCAGCGTCTCGTCGGCATAGAACGAACAGAGGTTCGTCCACGAGTCATCGCCACGTTGCGACTCCTTGTACTGGAACTCGATGTGGTCGAAGTTGTACTGATGGCGGTCGAAGCCGTTGATGGTGACGGGCAGGTACCAGCCGCGGTCAGCGTCCATCTGGGCATTGGTGTTCAGCACCCACTTGTCGCCCGGCACGGCAATGCTCACCCCTCCGGCCTCGCGCAGGAAGTGCACGTTGAACGAGACGAGTTCCGTGGTGTTGACAGCGTCGGTGGGCGACATCACGCCGATGGTCAGGCCGTCGAAGTCGAAGCCCTGGCCGGCGCGTACCTCCATCTGCAGTGCCGTCTCTTTGCCTGGTACCACCGAGATGGCCATGCCACCCGTGGTCAGCGGCTGTCCGTTGATGCTAATCTTGGCACCGAGCGGATTCAACTGATCGGCAGCAAACAGTTGCAGGGCGGTCAGGTTCTCCGTGGCCTCGGGTTTTTCGCTCTCGTTGGAGACGTAGACCGTGAAGTGGGCTGCGTCGTTGACCGACACACCGCTCACGCTCTGCTTGTCGAGGCGAATCTTCGGGTTGACAATCTTCAGCGTGCGGGCATCGAGTTCCCGGCCCGTGTCGTAGAAGTTCGTCGTGCGCTGGTCCTCCCACGGATTCTGGGTAGCACCGCCACGGGTGCGGAAGACGAAGCCACGCGGACCCACAATACCTTCTTCCTTAACCGTCTTACCCACGAAGTCTTCCACCAAATCATACATCTTGTCGAATTGGTAGTTCGTGAAGATGTTGGTAACACCCACGGAGTCGGTAATGGTATATCGGGGATTCATCATGTTGTGGGATTCCGTCCCGGAATTGGCAAACAGGGGCTTCACGCGATAGACATCCACGTTCAGGCGGCTCATCGGGTCGGTGGCAATGGTGAAACTCTCCGTACGGTTGAACGCCTTGGCCTCAGAGTTGGCACCGACGGTCGAATATAGGGCCACGGGGAGAATCCTCCACTGGAGCAGATCGCCAGTAAAAGAAATAGATGTAACCGATCCCTGTCCATCCACATTATAACCATAACTCGGCTGTGTCCAATATTTCATTTCTGCCATAGAAGCAAGGTAACCGCCTACAATGGTACCAAGGATGGAGAAAGCTGAAGTGGCATAACTGATGCCGGGACCGAAGTAGTCAACCTCGGTGGCGATGGGGAAGTGGTGCGTCCATGAGTTCGAGAAGTTACTGTCGAAGGTCTCGCTGTAGTTCACGCCCTGTGCACCGGCTATGTCGTAGTTGGTCAACAGGTCAGTAGCACGCAGTTTCTCCATCTCGTTCTGGGCTATCATCTCCGTCCAGGACTTCAGTATCTGATACTTCTCTGTCACCTCGTCCTTGAAGTCCTCCGGCCGGCAGCCTGTGGGTATCACCACCATGTAGTTGATGCCCTTTTCGGCCTTGTCGATATTGTAGTTGTAGGCACGGTCCGTCAGTTGCTTGTTCACCACGGCAAACATCGAGTCGGTGGGTTCGCGCAGCGACCAGTAAACGGCACGTCCGGTCTTGTCGGCTATATCCTGGGCTTCCTTCTTGGTGCCACAGAACATCATGTCAACAATCTCCTTCGCCTTGTTGGGGATAATCTGCGTCAGAATCTGTTTCTGCGAGTAGATGAACTGCGACTGCATCTTCGGGCCATAGCCCAGTGCCACGTCGCGTATCAGGTAGACGGTGTCGCCCTTGGCATTCAAGCCTTCGGCAATCTTCACCACCGTGCCGTAGTCGTTGTACTTAGCGACCTCCGACACCGTGTTCACCCCGCCCTGGCGGGCTGCTATCTGGTCAAACATCTTCTTGGTCACGGCGCGGACGGTGGACATGGGCGTCACCACGACGTTCTGCACCGCACCGATGTAGAGGTCGGCATCGGCACCCACCATCGACGGGTCGCCGCTGGTGCTGATGTTGTTACTGATGGCCATCGTGTAGGAGAAGGCCTTGCTGCCTTGCGCACTGTACATCAACTCGTTAATGTCACCCTCTTCTGTCTTGCCGGCACTGATTACGCCCATAGTAGTTCCCAAGCCTTGCGGCGCTTCCACGGAAGCAGTTATAGTCTGCAGTTCCTTACCCGACTTGTACCACATGGAAAGACCTGCCGTCAGTGTCAGATTCATCATGTATGTATAGTTCAGCGTGGCACCCTTGGCCAACGTGTTCGAGCTGTAGGCACCTGGCGGGTCGCGCAGGATGTCGATCAGCACGGGATTACCTTCAGTCATGATGTCCTTGCTATTGCCCACGGGATACATGTTGAGCACGTAGCCCTGCAGGGGTTTAGCCTCAAGGTAGGTGCCGTCGCGCATCACGGTGAAGGTCACCGTCCTCAGCGAGTTCTCCAGGTTGGTGGTCTGGCCGGCCTGCAGGGTGAAGCGGGCCCGTCCGAGGCTGTCTATCAGCACCGGCTCGTCGTAGGAACCAGGCTTCATGTCGTTCTGCATCATGGCTATGCCGCCGCCCACCCGGACGATGTCGGCCTTTCCGGCTGGGTCGTTGTTGTAAAGATAGTTTTCGCCCACCTGCAACTCGATAGTGTACTTGCGCTCCAGGCTGAACACGGGGTAGCCAAAGGAATAGCGGGTCGTCACCGAGTCCACCGGATCCAGATAGGCCAGCGGCACCTCGGCCATTTCGCCGCTCAGTTCGGTGGCCATGTAGTTCTTGTCGCCGAAGTAGTTGAACGTGTCGTAGCCCAACTGCCGGTAGGTCACCTCCACCGGGCTGTGGTAGATACGGTTGTAGATGGCGTGGCACTCGACCTTGGGGTCAACCACCGTGACGGCGTCCACGTCCTTGTAGGAACCCGTATAGGAGGTCACCTGCGTCGTGAGGCTGTCGGTCAGGTCGATGACCTCGCTCACCTGTCCCTCCTGGAACAGCGTGGGATAGCCCTTGCAGTAGACCTGCTGCACTTTCCAGCGCACGGGCGGCAGCTGCAGCATGTACTCGCCGGTCTTGGCGTCGGGCCATACCGTCATGCGCTTGCGCTGGGTCTTCACCGTGGTGAAGTGCTTGTCGCCTCCGCGCGGGTGGCGAATCACCTCCTCGCGCTCGGTGCGGTTGGGGTTGAGGTTGTCATAGACGAGCCACGACGTGTTGTCGCCCTCCAGGGTGAGCACGATAGTCAGCGAGTCGCCCAGATTGTTCGTCGACAGGTTATTCAGCAGGGGCTTCTGGCCCTGCTCGTCGCCGCCCACGACGCGTCCGGTCAGTTTCACCTTCGTGTCGTCGTAGAAGTAGATGTTGGACACGTCGTCGGTGAAGTTGTGGCCGGCGGCGCTCTTGAAGTAGCCGCCCTGGGTGAAGTTGTGGCCGTCCATCACCACCTGAATGGTGTCGTTGCCGGGCAGCACGCGGAACGAGAACGAGCCGTCGTAGTCCGTCTCTAAGAGTTTGCCCTTCGTGTTGTAGACCTTCCGGCCGTTCACCTTGAAGTTAGCCCCCTTCACGGGAATGCTCGTGCCGTTGTACATGACGTAGCCCGAGAATCGCTTGCCGTTCAGGATGGCGATTTCGCGCAGCGTCTCGTCGTTGCTGTGGGCATCGAAGGTCACGCTGGTGCGCTCCGGCGAGAAGTCTTCGCCGTTACGGCCCACGGCACTCACTTCATATTCGACGCTCGTGCCGCCGTAGTACGACAGTTCGTCGGCCACGTAGTGTCCGCTGTCGTCGGTCCGTACGCTCGTCACCTTCGTGCCGTCGTGGAAGATGTCCACCTCGATGCCGGCTGCGCTGGTGCCGTCGTTGAAGCGCACGTAGCCGTCTAAGCGGCCCGTGTGCTTACACTCGCCCACCTTCACCTGGGTCTCGGTGGAGTCGATGCCTTCGCAGTCGTTCACGCCGAGCACCTTGTATTCGTAGGTGAGCAGCGGCGACACGCTGGTGTCCTCGTAACTCAACTGGTCCAGGTTGGTGGCCACCTCCTGCCACTTGTCGTTGCCCTCGCCCTTCACGCGGCGCATCACCCGGAAGTAGTCGATGGGAGCCCCGTCGGTGTTCCAGGTCAGCAGCACGCTGCTCTGGCGCGTCTGTGTCAGCAGTTCCGGGTCTATCGTACCCGTGTTCTTATGGTAGAAGTCGGGAACGTCGCACTTGGTGACGGGGATGGCGTTCGGTTGGGGCACCGCCTTGCCGTCCTTCACCTGCCAGCTGTCGCTGCCCAACTGTATGGCCAGTTCTTCCGCTGCCATCGAGCCCACATGATTGGCTTCGGCCCAGTCATGATAGGTCCAGTTGTTCGTGCTCTTCTCGCTGTTGCCGTATGCGATGGGATTATCCTTGCCATAGGAATAGTTCATCCCCACGTGGTCCGCACTGTAGTTGCCGCCGTTCTCTAAGCAGTTGGACAGGACGTTTCCGGAATTGTCATCGCCCCAGCCTATGAGTGTGCCCACATAGGAGGTGCCATTCTGGCAGGTGACGGAACCGTCGAACAGGCAGTTGGTGAGGGTGTGAGCCGTTTTGAATCCGTGGCCGATGAAGCCGCCGGCATGGTCGCTGGTACTTTCCACACTGACCGACACGTGGCAGTTCGCGAGGGTGTTGCGCTTGCCGCTCGTGGCCTCGCTGTGGCCCACCAGGCCTGCCGAGTGGATGCCGCCCTTGACGCTTCCCGTCACGCGGAGGTTCTTGAGGGTGTAGTCCTTGGCATAGCGGAAGAGCGCAATGAAGTCGCCGCTCTGGTCGATGTTGAAGTCAATCGTGTGGCCGTTGCCGTTGAACGTGCCCCGGTAAGCGAAGTCGCTGCTCCAGCCAATACTCAGGTCGGTCTCGATGTCGTCCATGAGCACGGCGTTCACGTCACTCTGGCCCTTGGCAGCCTGCACGAGGTCGCGGAAGCGTTGCCAGTCGGCGGCCGTGCTGATGGCGATGACACTGGACGCGAGTTCGGGCATGGTCGTCGTGACGGGCACGAGGACGTCGCCCTCCATCTTCCAGCAGTCGCCCATCTTGGGTGCGATGTCCTCCTCCGAGGTTGCGACCTCGGAATTAAACAACACAGGTTCAATCTTGCCGTCGACAACCTTCCAGTTGCTTCCGCCCAGTTTCGAGGCCAGGTCGCTGGCCGACAGTGAGCCGACGTTGTTCCACAGCGTGCGCGTGGTCATCTTGGGCAGGGCCTTATCGCCAGACTGATACCAGCCATCGCCCAGTTTGCCAATCCAACTGGCTACATTGTCATGAGAAATGCCATAGTGATGGACCTCGTCCCATGATGTTCCTTTATAGGAATAGTTATTATTGCTGTTACCTTTATTACCCCATACTGAATAGTTTGTATAGCAGAATCCTGCGTGGTCCACGTAGTAATAATTTCCGTCTTCCAAGCAGTTGGTTACGTGGTGATCTGCATCGCCTACCCAGCCGAGGAATGCTCCGACATAGGATGTACCTTCGTTTTGTCCATCGTTCTTGGCACTGACGGAACCGTCGAACAGGCAGTTGTTGATGGTGTGCGGAGTATCGTGGCCGTGGCCGATGAAGCCGCCGGCATGTGTTGCGTTACAATGGATATTGACATTTACCCGGCAACTCTGGATATTGCCGTTGAAACTGCTACCCACAAGTCCGGCTACGTGCATATCGCCGCCCATGCTGCCCGTGACGTGCAGATTCTTGATGGTGTAGTCACTGGCAGAAATGAACGTGCCGTCGGTACCGTTGAGGGTCAGTGTGTGGCCGTTACCATCGAACACACCCTTGAAGTCATTTGCAGAAGTGCTTACTGTGATATCGGCGTTCAGTATGGCGTTCACGCTCTTAGAGCCACGGTTGCCCAGTGCCTTCCGGAATGTTTCCCAGTCGGCGGCATTGTTGATGACGTGGCAGAACTCGTTGGTGGCATAGCAGTTCTTAGTCGTGTAACTTCCGCCGCGAGCCCATGGATCGCTGTCTTGGGGATTGGTGCCTATGGAGGCGGGCATGAAGAGGCAATTCTCAAAGTTTACGGGGCCGGTAGCCCAACCTACGAAACCACCGTTCGAATGACAATCGGCTCCCTCGAAACTGCCATCGAACATACAGTTGCGGAAGGTGGAACTTCCTTCCGAAAAACGTACGAAGCCGCCGTTGGAGGCATCACCACTCACTCTGGCTGTGAGGGTCACGGACGAACGACAGTTCTCGAAAACTGCTGAACCGCCGCTGATGACTCTTCCCACAAAGCCACCTGCTTCTTTATAACTGGTGATGGCGCCTGCCACACGAAGGTTCTTGAAGGTGGCGATGCCTACATAGAGGAAAGGAGCAGCATTATTCCCTGTTAGCATGTGGTTGACGGTTATCGTATGCCCATTACCGTCAAAAGTGCCATAGAAAGCCCTATTTGACATTTCTCCTGCAACCTTGTTCGTGTTGTCGATTGTGATGTCGTTGACAAGGATGGCATCCACATAATCCTTGTTCCAACCTTGATACACCATAGTGGTAAACTTTTCCCAGTCGGCGGCATTACGGATGAGGATGGTCTGCGTTCCTGAATATACCCTGGTGGCATAATTGTTGACAGCCGAATAAGTGACATCCTCCGTGTCCAGTTTGACCCATGTTTCGCAGCCATCGAACTTGGTGTTGATGGCGCTGGGAGCGAAGACGCTGTTCTCGATGACCAAACTGCTGCCACGGGCAACCCGGGCCACGAAGCCTCGGTTGTTCGTGGTGTTGGCACCCTCAAACGAGCCGTCGAACTTACAGTTGCGGATGACGACGTCTGCGCCGCTCTGGCGTGCGATGAAGCCGGCCATGTTGCCCTCGCCATTGGCCGAACACTGGAGCTCCACCGACGAGCGGCAGTTCTCGATGCTGACCTTCGTGCCCTCCACAGTCCAGCCGACGAGGCCCGACAGGTAGCGCTTGCTGGAACTGATGGTGCCCGCCGTATGCAGGTTCCTGATGGTGGCGTTGCCCACATAGCGGAAGGGGGCGATTAGTTCTTCAGTCCAACCAGACTTGTTGAAGGTCAGCGTGTGGCCGTTACCATCGAAGACACCACGGTAATAAGCACCGGGGTCAACTCCTACATGCTCGCTGGTCGTGATGTCGGCATAGAGCCGGGCATTGATGTCCTTGGTGTTTCTGGCTTCATTAACCATCACGGCAAACGTGTGCCAGTCCTGAGCGTTGCGGATGGGGAAGAAGATGGATGCCACCTGGTCGCCATAGTTGAGAGGCGACTCGCCCCGTTCCACATACATATCTATATCATAATGTACGCACGAGCGCGAGAGTTCCACCACCTTGTAGCGCAGCCGGCGCTCATTGTCTTCGAGCCTGTAGGTCAGGCTGTCGACCACCTGGCCGGCACTGTTGCGCGACACGACGCGCAGCACCATCTGGGCGCGGTCGTCCCACACGGCACCCGGCTCGTCGGCGTAGTTCCACGACACGCGGACGGTGTAGGCCCGCTCGTCTTCCCACTTGGCCGAGTAGCTGGCGATGTTCAGCAGGTGCAGGTTGTCCACCACGCACCTGACGCTCGATGCACCACTGTTCTTGGCCCAATTCCAGTCCTGAGTGACGGTACGGCGCACACGGTAGGTGAGGTTGTCGAGCGAACCGCCGTTCGTCAGCATACGCTCCGTGAGGTCGTCCGTCAGGGTGCTGTCGACGAAGATGTAGGACGACTTCTTGTTGACAGAGATGTAAGGATCCTGATGGACGGTGACAAAGTCCTGCTCCAAGCCGGTGAGCGAGCGCTGAATCTCGAAGAAGTCCATGGGTGTCAGGTCCTCATCGTCTGGGTAGGCTAAGTCCCACTTTACCTCCACCTTCAGTTTCTGCCCCTCCAGTTGGCGGGCACTCAGCCCGATGGGGGTGTGAATCAGGGGAATGTTCTGCACCGTCGAACCTTGGTTGTCAATGAGGTAGGACCCCTTGTCGTTCGCCTCCTTGTAACTGCATACGACGCGGAAGTTGCGGTAAGGCACGTTGGCATCCAGCAGGATGGTGCTGGACTTCACGTTCTCTATCGGCACCTCATGGTGAACACCGTTGCCGTCCGTGTACTCATAGCGGGCACTGACAATGCTGTCGGAAGCCAGGAACCAGGGCACTTCCAGTTTGCCCGGGTTCTTGCTGCTCAGCATGGGCAGGGAGACGAAGGGCTCCAACTTGGCGCTGGCCGCAGGCATGGCTATCTCCTTCTCCTGGAGGCCTGCCACCGCCTCCTTAGACCGCGACGAGGTTCCGTCGCGGTTGACATTCCAGGTGAACTTGAGTTTCTTGCCCAGCATGTTGTAGGGCACCGACCACTCGGCACTGAACTCGAAGGTGCGGCCGTCGCTGTTGCGCTGCAGTTTTTGCGTAGAGCCGTTGCTCTTGTTCAGACGGAAGTTGTCTCGTGTGTTGCCGAGCGTGATGTCGAAGAACCCGTCGGCCGTGGTGCTGAACTTGCAGTTCAGCGTCGTGCTGCCGTCGGAGATTCCTGTCTCGGCCGCCTCCCAGTGGAAGATGGTCATCGCGGCACCGCCGTCCACAGAGACCAGGAGGTTGCCGTCGTAGATCCACGTGTCGAGACCCGACTGGTCGTAGACGGGGGCCGTGAAGTAGATGACGCTCGAACCGCCCAATTCTACCACGTAGTTTTCCGCCTCGTCCACATAGGTGGCCGCTGCCTGCTGTGGCAGCAGCCAAGCGAAGAGCACCGCCAGCAGCATGGCCCCGGGCCTTCCTCGCAGAATGTCAGTAAAGTGTTTCATGCAGAAATGTTTTAATATTGTTTATTGTTGTTTATTGTTGTTCTATGTTGTCCTATGTTGCTTTATTATCGCCTCATTGTTGTTTTTAGAACCCGAGCGCAAAATTAGGAATTTTTCTCCAAAGTTCCTACCCTGGAAACGATGAATCCGCACATTTTTGCAGATTTTGAAACGATTTTTGCAGATTTTGAAACCCCGGGCGACGATTATCCCATTTTTTCGCGCGCACTGAGGTTGTCGGTGAAGTTCTGCACCATCTTGCTGCTGTGCTTCTCCAGAGCGGACGAGAAGTAGATGATGAACAGGATGGCCACCAGCGCGAACATGGCGAGCCAGGCGTTCCAGGGAATGGCATAGTCGACAAAGTAGCTGACAAAGACCGCCGTGAGGAAGAGGCGAAACAGCCCGCAAGCCGTCAGCCTGACACGCCAGCGTGCACCGCTTTCCCAGAGCCGGTCGACCTCGGGATTGTCACTCCCGTAGCGCATCAGCATCCACAGGAAGGGAGAGCACAGGACGAGGGCCACGAGGGCCGTGACGGGGTGCACCCACCCGGGAGGCACAATGCCGGCGATGAGCGGCTGGCCATAGTAGAGCATGAGGGCCATGAGGGCGATGCAGAGCACGCTGTTGATGAGCAGGACGAAGACGAAGCGCCTGAAGTTGCTCTTCCACATCTGCTTCAGTTCGTCGGGCACCGCACTGTCGTCCTCCTCGTCGGTGTCGCGTTCCAGTTTGGCCACCCAACGGGCGGGCAGCACGCGCGCCACCACGGCGTAGGCAGGGCCGGCCAGGCGTATCATGTAGGGCGTGGTGAACGTCGTGAAGACGGACACGGCCACGACGATGGGATAGAGAAAGTCGCTGGTGACGCCGAGCGACGTGCCGAGCGTGGCCAGGATGAAGGCAAACTCGCCAATCTGGGTCAGCGAGAAGGAGCACTGCATGGAGGTCTTGAGCGACTGGCCGGAGAGCAGGAAGCCGCAGGTGCTCAGGAGGGTCTGGCCGAGTATGACGGCGGCGATGATGCTGAGGATGGGCACGATGTACTCGATGATGAGGGCCACGTCGACCATCATGCCGACGGAGACGAAGAAGATGGCCCCGAAGAGGTTCTTGACGGGGGCCACCAGGTGTTCTATCTTTTCCGCCTCCACGGTCTCGGCCAGGATGCTGCCCATGACGAAGGCGCCGAAGGCGGCAGAGAAACCGGCCGACGAGGCGGCCACGACCATGCCGAAGCAGAGGGCGAGGGCGGTGATGAGCAGCGTCTCGTCGTTCATCAGGGGCTTCAGCTTGCGCAGGGCCATCGGGATGAAGTAGAGCCCCACGGTGAACCAGAGCACGAGGTAGAGACCCAGTTGGAGGATGGAGTCGAGCATCTGCGACCCCTCGAACTCCTTGCTCACGGCCAGCGTGGAGAGCATCACCATGAGCACGATGGCCAGGATGTCCTCGATGATGAGCACGCTGAGCACAAGGCCGGCAAAGCGTTCTTGCCGCAGCCCCATGTCGTCGAAGGCCTTGAAGATGATGGTGGTCGAGGACATGGCGAGCATGCCGCCCAGGTAGATGCAGTCCATCTGCTTCCAGCCGAAGAGCTCGCCCGTGCAGGCTCCAACGTACATCATGCCCAGGATGATGGCCAGGGCAGCAATGATCGGCGCGGCCCCCATCTTCAGGATTTTCTTGAACGAGAACTCCAGGCCGAGGGCGAACAGGAGGAAGATGACGCCAATCTCGCTCCAGAGGTGGATGCCGTGCATGTCGTGTACGCTGGGCATGTAGGGCATGTTGGGCGAGGCGAGGAATCCGGCCACGATGTAGCCCAGCACGATGGGCTGTTTGAGGCTCTTGAAGAGGAGCGTCATGATACCTGCACAGATGAGGATGAGGGCGAGGTCGGCGATGAGGGGTTCGAGTTGTGACATAGACTTCTTTTTTGAATGGGGTTATGGGGTTGCCTCGCGCATCCACGCCGTCACCGTCTGCCCCATGCGCTGCTTGAAGGCGAGGCTGAAGGTGCTGTAACTGCGGTAGCCGCTTTCGCGGGCCAACTGCTGGACGGTGAAGGGGCGCTGGGCCGCGACGACCTCGCGATAGAGGCTGACGAAGTGGCGGATGCGCAAATCATTGATATAGGCGTTATAGGTGATGCCCTGACCGGAGAAATACTGGCTGAGATAGAAGCGGTTGACGCCGATGGACCTGGCCAGTTGGAGCAGGGTCAGGTCGTGCTGCAGGTAGAGTTGCGCGTCGATGCAGTGCGCTTGCAGCAAGGGGCCGATGCTGTCGGCGGCGGGAGCCGGCGAGAGGGCTTTTGCGGACGGTGCGTCCTCCGCCCCGGCGGGGGCAGCCTCCTCGGCTGCGAGGCTCTGCACCCCAAGGGTGCCCAGGTCGTCCAGCGTCTCCACCCGCCAGAGCAGATAGCAGACGAGCACAATGCTGTTGAGGTTGATGACGTATTCGTAGCCCGGCAGTTCGTAGCCGAACACATAGACGCCGAGGACGAGCAGAATGGCGGCCAGCACCACAAGGCTCTGTCCCACCTCCTTGTGCTCCAGGTCGGCATAGTTGTCGCGCAGCCAGTGCCCGTACTGCCTGACCGTCCCCACCATGTACACCACCAGGCTGATGCCCATCAGCACGGCATAGGCATAGATTGCCGGGATGAGCGTTCGGCCGTGGCCGACGAGGCACAGCGCGATTCCTGCCGCAAGGGGCATCATCGCCACGCCTATGGGCCAAAGCGGGCGCCGGCGGTCTTGCAGCATGGCAAACTGCACGACGACGGTCAACGGGACTATCGTCATGCAGTCGAGCAGTTCGCCTACAAGATAAATCCGCTCAATGTCCTTGCTGGAAGTGAAAAAGGCGACTGGCAGATACCACATGTGGCTCAAAGCAATGAAGATAAAGAGGGCAGCCGTCCAGTAACGCAGGCGCAAGGGCGGCGTGACGTCGGGCGCGAAGGCATTGCCCTGGCGAAACAGCAGGTAGACACCTGCCGCAAGGGCCATGGCTGCCACTCCGCCATAGAGCATATAGAATAGGAAGTCCTCCGGTATCAGCTGCTCGTACATGATAGATTGGGGTTATTGTCTCTTTTATTGTCCGTTAAGCCAAAATAGCGTGCAAAATTAGCCATTTTTTATGGATTGCGCAATCCTTTCCCCGATTTATTTGTCGGAACGTGACACAAATCCATTCTCCCAGGATTCGGAGACATAAGGAAAAATCCTTACATCGCCTTTCCGTGAAAAATAAGGTTACTATGCTTACAGGGGTAAGATTACTATGCTTACGGGGATAAGGTTACTAAGGTTATCCGCCTAAGCATAGTAATCTTATTTTAGAGGCGAAATACCGAAAAATAAAAAATATTGACACCCCTATGATTTCTCGACACGGAGAATTTTTATTTTAACACAAAGATTTAATTTGCAGCCACAAATGTGGCCTATTGCTATCCTATTAGAATGATTCGTGGGAAAAATTAGGGTAAATTAGGGTAATTCGTTTCCATCTATATTTCTTTCCGATTAAAACAAAGTATTCTCTGTGGTGAAATAAAAATCCTCTGTGGTGAAATATGAATTAAACCACAGAGGACACTGTCCTGTCGGATTGGCAATCCCTTTTATAGTTTCCTCCCCTACTTCACCCTCTTCCGTCCGTTCTGGATGTAGATGCCCTTCTGTAACTGTGAACTGACTTTGCGCCCGCTGAGATCGTAGATTTCCGTCACGCTCTCCGTTGCCTTCACGCCGCCGATGAGGTCGGCCAGCGTCTCCAGCGACGAGAAGTCGCTCCAGGGGCTTTCCAGCCAGTCCTCCGGCGAGTCGGCCATGGCCTTGACGCGATACTTCATCCGTGTGCTGGGCAGCAAGTCGGCGTAGTGCAGCAGGGTCGTCTGCACCGTGTCGCAACTCAGGAGTTGGTCGTCCCTGTAGAGTTCGCACACGTAGCTTGTGGCGTGCTCCACCGGCTCCCAGACGGCATCGAAGCCGCGGTCTTTCACGTCCTCGGCCTCCCCGGCCTGTGGGGTGGCAAGTTGGCCGTTGGTGCGGAAGCAGACCGTCACCGTCCCGTCCTCGTTCTCCGTGATGTTGCGCAGCGGCTTGTGCATCAGTCCGCCTGCATAGACCTCCGCCGCCGGCGTGGTCTCGTCCGTCAGGTTATAGTTCAGCGTGTTGCCGGGGAACAGATTGCCCTCCATGGTCTCTATCCATTCAGCCTGTGGCGTGGTCTTGTTCTTTTCCGCCTCTGCCCCTGCCGTATTCGTACCGATGTACCGGTTGTTGGCCGCAATGATGGTCATGTACTGATGCGCCGGATTCGTGTTCACGGTATTCTGGCTCCACCTTGAGGCATTATAGTCCACGTGCGTCACCTGCAGCCCGTGCCCATGCTGGCCCACTCCCGAGTCCCAGCCCTTCATTTGGCGGTTTTCGATGATGTAGTACTCATTGGGGTTGGCCTCGTTCACAATCTTGTAGCCCCCGCCGCCGTCGGCGAAGCAGGGGATGGTGAGCACGCAGGGCTCCGTCAGCTCCGTCAGCGGCTGCCAGCCCATGAATTCGCGCTCGTAGGCCGTATAGTTGACGGGGCAATAGCCATTGTTGGCATAGTTGCCATAGTCCATGACGCTCCATATATCCATGCCGAAAGACGATCCTACTGTGTCATAGAAGTCGGGCAGCCCCAGCGCATGGCTCAGTTCGTGGCAGAAGACGCCGATGCCGTCGGTGTTCGTGTCCACCACCTTGCCGTCGCTCCAAGCCCACGGACGGCACTCACAGGTGATGCCGTACGTGGCAAACACCTTGCCGTTGATTGTGTAACTCTTTGTCCACTCGTGGGGCCAGATGTATTCGGGATAGGCCCCGTGGGTGTTGCTTTCGCCCACTCCGGCGAAGACGAAATAGACCATGTCCACCGTGCCGTTGCCGTCGTTGTCGAAGAGGTCCCAGTCGGTGTACACCTCCATGGCCTTGGCGATGCTCTCCTTGCAGAACTGGCTGATATTCTTGTAATGGTTCGTTACTTCCCCCTCTGAGTTATACGTGTTCTCTCCGTAGTAGCCATGGGGCTTGTCCAGTTTTACGGGACCGATGACCGTGAACTCGGGCAGGAACACCGAATCGCTCATCTGGACGAAGTAGTCGCGCACGCTGCCGTAACTCCTGTGCCCTCGGTACAGCTGTCCGTCCATCGTGCCGTTGCAGAAGAGGCGGTAGGCTTCGTTCACTCCCTCGTCCGTTCCCTTCGTGCGTGAGATCAGGTTACCCTTTTCGTCCCGCACCACCGAGTCGGCGGCAGAGAAAATGACATCCTGGAACTCCACCAGCACCACGGGCACGTGCTGCACGCCCCGTGCCTTCATGGGAGCCGTGGCCTGCGACCCGATGCGGTGCATCCCTCGGTGCGGCGCACCACTGCCCGAGGCCGCGTCGCCAATCAGGCACTCTGGTCGCCCGTCCGCCGTCCACTCGTCCGTGTATTTCCATTCCGTCTGTGCCACAGCCACCGTAGTGGACAGACACAGCAGAACTGCCAATATCCCAGTATTCCTTTTCATGTTCTTTCTCTTTTTTATATTACAGTGATTGCTGCAAAGTTAAGACATTTCGTTTCGTTGTCCAAATCGGGAGGGAACTTTCTTACAAAATGGCAATCGCGCTGCCGGACGTGCCGCTTGTCTGAAAGAGTCAGAACTGGAACCCCACGTTCACCATGTGGGCGCGAGTTTTCAGGGGTGTCGCGGTGTCGTCGCGTACAGAGTTCAGGAATCCCGCCTCGAAGTCGTAGCCCACGGACAGACCTCCACGGAAAGTCAGTCCGCCTCCCAGATGCCAGCCCATGTCGAAGCGGCGGAACCGGGCCGTGCTGATGTCGTCCTCTCCGCC
>JAFTEX010000088.1 GCA_017453445.1 Bacteroidaceae bacterium | reverse complement strand
TCCACAACTTCATCATGAACCTGTGCGCGGCACTTGCGGCCTATTGCTTCTATGAGAACAAGCCTGAGGCACTGCCTGTACACATCGAAAAGTCCAGACAACTCGAACTCTTTTAGAATTGACTTATCCCGAACTCACGTAACCTTAGTAAGGTTACGGTCATAAGATTAGTATGCTTATTTCAGAAGGCCGTGCAACTATTTTGAAAATTTAGTACAATCATCCCCTTTGGGTCAAAGGCGCACTGCCAGCCCCTCGCCTGCGCACGAGTGCCTGTTTCTATATTTTGTGGCCGGAAAGAGGCGAGGATTAGCAGAAATTCATTATCTTTGTAGCGTTTTTATGCAACGCAAGAAGAAAATCGGCTGCTGGATAGCAGGAGTCATGCTGACTCCCGTTGTGCTGGTGCTGTTGCTGATGGGCCTGTTCTACCTGCCTCCCGTGCAGCAGTGGGCCGTCGGGAAAGTCTGTGCCTACGCCTCAGAGCAGACGGGCATGGACATCCGCCTTGCACGCATAAGAATCAAGCCCCCCCTGGACCTCGACCTGCAGCAGTTTGCCGCCACAACGCCCCCGGACACCGTGCTGGCAGTGGAGCACCTGGTGGTGGACCTCGACTTCTCCGGCATCCTGCAGGGGCAAATCGGCGTGGAGGCTTTGGACCTGCAAGACGGAGTGATTGACACGCGCGACCTCATCGCCACGGTCACCGTCAAGGGGCAAATCGGACGTTTCCACCTCAAGGCCGACGACGTATCCCTGAAGAAGCAGACTGCGGAACTCACCGCCGCCCGGCTGGACGGCTGCGACGTGGACATTGCCCTGCGCGACACGACCGTCACGGACACCACCGAGTCGGCCCCCATCCCTTGGCGACTCAGCCTGGGCGACATCGAGGCCCACCGGACCCGCATTGCCTTCCACACCGTGGGCGACAGCCTGTGCGTCCGAGGAGGCGTACGCGACCTGGCGGTGAAGGGCGGCGACGTGAACCTGGCCGAAGGGGTCTATAAGGTGGCCCACCTCCGGCTGGAGGCCGACTCGCTGCACTACGACATGCCCTATGCGCCCCACGCAGAGGGCCTCGACTATAACCACATCGCCGTGCGGCCCGTGCGGTTGGAGGTGGAGAATCTCTACTTCCGCCAGGAGGGCACCGAACTGAGCCTCCACGTCAAGCAATGCAGCGCACGCGACCAGAGCGGACTGGAGATTTCGTCGCTCACGGGGCACGTGGCGCTGGATGCCAATCATCTGGAAGTGCCCGACCTCAGCCTCGTCACCCCCCACAGCCAGGCAGAAGCGAAAGCACGCCTTGACTGGACCGCCCTCACGCCCAAGGAACGGGGCCACATGGACATTGCGCTCAACGCCACCATAGGGCGCCCCGACGTGCTGACCATCGGCGGGCAATACATGGACAAGGAACTCCACACAATGATTCCCGAAGACCCCATCGAACTCTCCCTGCAGGCGACGGGCAACGTGGACAGCATACAAGTCGGCCAGTGCCACCTGCTGCTGTCCCCGATGGTGGAGGCCAAGGCCACCGGCTATGTGACGAACGTACTGGACACGGAACGCCTTGGAGTGGACCTCGACTGGGACGTGCAGACCTTCGACCTCAGCCTGGTGAAACGGATGGCCGGACTGGGCAACGACATACGACTGCCCCGCATGAAACTGACGGGCGGCACCCGGCTCGACGGCTCACGGCTGACGGCCGACCTGCGCATGGCACAGAACCGCGGAACGGCCACCCTGCGGGGGACCTACGACCTGAAGAGCGAAACCTACGACGCCCACCTCCGCGTCCGCAACCTCGACCTCCACGACTTCCTGCCGAAAGACTCGCTTTTCGGGCTGACGGCACAGGCCGACGTGAACGGAAGGGGGCTGGACCTCTTCTCACCCAAAGCACGGGCCAGGGCCCACGTCGTTGTCGACCACCTGGCCTACCGCCGCCCTGCCCTGCCCGCCGACTCGCTCGGCCCCCTCCTCTGCGAACTCTCCGACATCCGCCTGACGGCCGAGGTACAGGACGCCAAGGGCCACGTCACCCTCTACAGCAACAACGACGTGCTACGGGTCGATGCCTGTGCCGACCTCGTCTTCGAGCAAAGGCAACAGACCGCAACGGGCCACGACGCCCGAGGCCGGACATCCCGTCCGAAGGTCTCCCTGGTGCCGCACCTGACGGCCGACTTCAGCCTTGGCCTGAGCCGCATCGACCTCTATACCCTCGGACTCACCAGCCGCCCGCTCGCTCTGTCCATGCTGCTACAGGTGGACGGCAACACAAATCTCAGCGACACGCACGAACTGCGTGGCCACATCCAGGCCGTAGAACTCAACGGGACGAAGGGCCGCTTCTATCCCTCGGACATCGACCTGACTCTGCTCATGTCACCAGACACAATCTTCGCCGACATCGTCTCGGGCGACTTCGGCCTGCAAACGGCCTCACGCGACGGTATAGACCGTGTGGGCGACAAGGCCAGCCGCTTCTACTCCGAACTGAAGCGCCAGCTGGCCATCCACCAAATCGACCAGGACACGCTCAAGACACTCCTGCCCAACCTGACCATGCACCTGAAGAGCGGGAACCAGAACACGGCGGCCAAAATCATCGAGAGTATGGGCTACACCTTCAACCGCCTGCAACTGGACGTCGACTGCGACTCCATCGCGGGACTCAACGGCAAGGGCTACGTCTATGCCTTGAACACGGGGGCCGTCCTGCTCGACACCCTGCAAGTGCACATTGACCAGGACACGACCGACGTGGTACGGATGGGGGCCAGAGTCAGAAACGGCCAAAAGAACAAGCAGGTGGTCTTCGAGTCTTTTGTGAACGCCGAACTCACGCCGACGGGAGCCAATGCCGCCGTGCAGTTCTTCGATGCCAAAGGACGCAAAGGGGTGGACCTCGGGGCACAACTGTTCCTGGAGGACGATGGGTATCGCCTGCGGTTCCATCCGCTCAACCCCATTCTCGCCTACCGTTCGTTCACGCTCAACCACGACAACTTCATACTCCTGCACGACGACCGCCACGTGGAGGCCAACGTCAACCTGCTGGCCGACGACGGCACGGGATTCCAACTCTACTCCACGCCTAACGAAGAGGCCCTGCAGGACATCACGCTCTCCGTCCACGACTTCAACCTGGGCGAACTCTCGGCCGTCCTTCCCTACATGCCCTCGGTGGGCGGACTTTTGGGCGGCGACTTCCACCTGGTACAGGACGAGCAGTCGACGAGCGTACTCGTGGATGCCAACGTGCAAGGACTCTCCTACGAAGGGGCACGGCTGGGCCACGTCGGACTGAACGCCGTCTATCTCCCGAACAGCGACGGCAGCCACTACGTCGACGGCATCGTCAGCCACGAAGGCAATGAAGTGATGACGCTGGCCGGCACCTATCACCCGGCCCCCAAGCCCGACGCTCACAACGCACCGGAAGGCGAAGGCACCATCGACGCACAGGCACATCTGCAACGGCTGCCGCTCTCGCTGGCCAACGGGTTCATCCCCGACCAGACCATCGCCCTCGCCGGCTATGCCACGGGCGACATGGATGTCAAGGGCAGCGTATCCAACCCCGTGCTCGACGGACAGCTCATGACCGACTCCATGTACCTCAACAGCGACATGTACAGCCTCCACCTGCGCTTCCCCGACGACACCATCGGCATCAAGCAGAGCAATCTCGACTTCAATCGCATCGAGGCCTACAGCATCGGGCGCAACCCGCTTGTGCTGGACGGAACCATCAACTTCCGCGACCTCAGCCGCATCGCCCTGAACCTCAGTCTCTCCGCGCGTGACTTTGAGCTCATCAATGCCCCCAAGAGTCAACGTGCCATTGCCTACGGGAAGGTCTATGTCAACCTCGGCGCACGGCTGACGGGCACGCTCAACGACATTCTGCTGCGAGGCAAGCTCGACGTGCTGGGCAACACCGACGTCACCTATGTCCTCACCGACTCGCCGTTGACCGTCGAAGACCAACTGGCAGAACTCGTCACCTTCGTCGACTTCTCCGACTCGCTGGAAGTGGACACCGAAACGAAGGTTTCGCCCCAGAACATCGACGTACAAATGAGCGTCGGCATTGAGCAGGCGGCACAAATCCACTGCCTGCTGAGCGCCGACGGCACCAACTACGTCGACCTCGAAGGCGGCGGTGAGCTCATCATGACCTATACCACACAGGAGGGCACCCGACTGCAAGGGCGCTACACCATCATCAATGGAGTGATGAACTATTCGCTCATGGTTGTCGCCCTGAAGAATCTCGCCATACAGAACGGAAGCTACGTAGAATTTACGGGCGACCTGACGAACCCACGCCTCAACATCAGTGCCAGCGAACGAGTGAAAACCACCGTCTACGAGAACAACGTTCCACGCAGCGTCAACTTCGACGTCGGCCTCTCTGTCTCACAGACCCTCAACGACATGGGACTGGAATTCACCATCGAAGCCCCCTCCGACCTGGCCATCTCTAACCAGCTCGCCACCATGAGCCTGGAGGAACGCGGGAAAGTGGCCGTCACCATGCTCGCCACAGGCATGTACCTGACGGAGAGCGGAAACGGCACCAGCGGATTTAGTGCCACCAACGCCCTGAACTCATTCTTGCAGACGCAGATTTCCAACATATCGAACAAAGCCCTTTCCACCATCGACATAAACTTCGGAATCGACAATACGAGCACCGCCTCCGGCAGCACCCAGACCGACTACAGCTTCAGCTTTGCAAAGCGTTTCTGGGGCAACCGCATCAGCCTCATCATCGGCGGAAAGGTCAGCTCGGGCAAAGAAGCACAAAACACAGGAGAAAGCATCATCAACAACGTTTCCATCGAATACCGCCTCGACAAGAGTGCCTCACGATACGTCCGCGTCTACTACGACCGCAATTCCGAATCGCTGCTCGAAGGCAACATCACAGAGATGGGAGCCGGCATCGTATTCCGCAAGAAGAGCACCCGGCTGGGCGAGTTGTTCCTGTTCAGGAAAAGCAAGCCCACCCCCTCCCGAAATCAAGGAGAGTAGATACAGAGAAGGATATGAATAGAAATAACGGCATAAGGCAAACAAATGAGACCACACCCCTCGCTCACAGAGAGGGGTTGGGGATGAGTCTTATTCTCTTCCTCACACTCCTTTGCAGTTGTTCCGAGACCAAAAACCTGGCCGAGGGCGAGAAACTCTACGTGGGTATCAAAGAGATTGCCTATGACCGTCCACCCAAGAAACAGACCGCGACGAACGACTCCACGGGAGTCATCACCGCACTGGGCAACGCCTACAACACGGTGGAGGCTTATCTGACGGGAGGCAAAGAACAAGAGGGAAAGACCACGAACGCCCCCCAAGAAAGCCTCCCCCCCACCCACAACGAGAAACGCGACCTGGAGGCCTATGCCACGGCCAAGGACGAGGTGGAGGCCGTACTGGCCTACTCTCCCAACAACTCGCTCATGGGGTCCTCCTACCATCGTCAGCCCCTGGCCATCGGCCTCTGGACGTACAACAAATACGTCTACAGCAAGCGACGCTTCGGCAAGTGGATGTTCAACACCTTTGCCGCCTCACCCGTCTACGTCACGACGGTCAACCCACGTGTCCGCGCCCAGGTGGCACGCAATACCCTGCGGAACTACGGATACTTCCGCAGTCAGACAAGTTTCGACACCATACCGCAACGCAATCCGAAGAAGGCCAAGATTTCTTATCAGGTACATCCCGGCCCCCTCTTCCACGTCGACAGCATCGCCTATCTGGCCTTCCCCGAGCAGGCCGACTCCATGATTCGCGCCAACATGCGCCGTACCCTGCTCCACAAGGGAGACCCCTTCAGCGTGCCGAACCTCGACGAAGAACGTAATCGACTGAGCAAGATTTTCCGGAACAACGGGTATTACTATTTCCGTCCCGACTACATCCACTATCGTGCCGACACTGTGGCACGCCCCCTCCACGTACAACTACAAGTCACTCCCTCTGCCAACATGCCCGAACAGGCACGGCAACAGTACTATATGGGAAATACCCGTATCAACGTCTACCAATATGGCGACCGCGAGCTCGTCGACACTCTGAAACGCCCGCTGAAAATGAGCCGAAGCATGCGCAAGGCCATCGAGCGTGAACGCAAACGGCGTGAAGCCCGGGCCGAAGCACTGGCCCGGCAGGGGAAAGTCGACAGCCAGCAGCCCCGCCGACGCAGCACTGTCACCATGGCCTATAGCGGTCAGAAAGGACGCCCCCCTCTGAAAATGAGAGCCATCCGGCGATTTATTTCCTACCGACAGGGCGACCTCTACAGCCAGGACGTGCAGGATGCCATGCAGAACAATCTGGCGGCAATGGGCATCTTCTCGCAGGTAAATGTCAAGTATAGCGAGAAGAAAGAAGGGAAAAGTGAGAAGGGAGAAGAATCAGACTCCTTGAATACCGCTCTTGAGAACAATGCAGCCTCGTCTCACCCCTCCTCCCTCACTTCTCACCCCCAAGACACTCTCGACGTGGAAATCACCCTCCGCCTCGACCGCCCCTACGATGCAGAGTTCAAGGGAAACATCGCCACGAAAAGTAACGGTCTCGTCGGCCCCGGTGTCAGTTTCTCCATGTCAAAGCAGAATGTGTTCCGCGGAGCCGAGACGCTGGGCTTCGAAGCCTACGGTTCCTACGAATGGATGACGGGAGCCCAGATGAAGGGAAAGAGCAGCCTACTCAACTCTTTCGAGTATGGTGCCTCGCTCAACCTTACCTATCCCCGACTGCTGTTGCTGGGACTCGGACAGCGATTCAACCGCCGCGCCAAAGCCACGACTGCCTATAAACTCAACGCTGACTTCCTCAACCGTTCGGGATATTTCAGCCGAGTCTCTTTTGGTGCCCGTGTATCACACACCTATCAGCGGAACCCACGCATCCGGCACGAAATAACGCCCCTGCGCCTCGAATATGAGAAGCAACTCCACACGACTGCCAAGTTCGACTCCATCATCCAATATAACCAGGCTCTTTATGCCTCGCTACGCGACCAGTTCGTGCCTTCGGCCCAATACACGGTATCGTTCACCAACAAACGCAAGGTACGATACGACCGTCACTTCACCTTCACCGTCAAGGAAGCGGGCAACCTGACCAGCCTGGGCTACCGCATGGCGGGGAAACCCTTCAACCAACTTGACAAGGGACTCTTCGGCGTTCCCTTTGCCCAATACATCAAGGTGACTGGTGAGTTCACCGAGAGCTTCCGCCTCTTCCACACGAAGACCCACATCGTGGCGCACATCTTCGCCGGTGTGGTTCACTCCTACGGCAACTCCACAATCGCTCCATACGGAGACCTATTCACCGTGGGCGGTGCCAACAGCATCCGTGCATTCGGCGTGCGCAGCATCGGACCTGGCAGCTATCATCCCCGCAACTCTGGCTATAGTTACATCGACCAGATGGGCGACCTCCGTCTGGAGGCTAATCTGGAATACCGTTTCCCGCTTGTCAGCAATCTCTACGGTGCCATATTCGTGGATGCAGGTAACGTCTGGCTCCTGAAGCCTGACGAGAATCGTCCCGGGGGAAACATTGACCTGAGTCGCATTGGTCGCGAGATTGCCCTCGGCACTGGGTTCGGACTGCGCTACGACCTCCAGTTCCTCGTCATTCGCTTCGATGTCGGCATCGGCATCCATGCCCCCTACGACACTGGGCGCTCGGGTTACTACAACATGACCAAGTTCTGGGATTCCCTGGGCTTCCACCTCGCCGTCGGCTATCCGTTCTAACAAAAAAAGAGTATGTGCCACTAAGCAAAGCGACACATACTCTATAATTAAAATACTCGCACGCGAAGGTGCGCATGTACCTAAATAATATAAGTCCTTAGACCTTCACACGGCCCAGATAGCTGCCGTCACGCGTATCGACCTCAACGGTCTCGCCCTCGTTGATGAACAGGGGCACACGAATTTCGGCACCCGTCTCCACCTTGGCAGGCTTCAGGGTATTGGTGGCGGTGTCTCCCTTCAGGCCAGGCTCCGTCCAGGTAATCTGGAGGTGAACCTTGGCAGGAAGCTCGGCATAGAGCACTGTCTCGGTGCTGGCATCAGCCACAACCTCCACGTTCTGACCTTCCTTCATGAACTTCACACCCGTAATCTGATCTTCGGGAATATTGATTTGTTCAAAAGTCTCGTTGTTCATAAACACATAGTCAGCACCCTCTTGGTAAAGGTACTGGTAGGGACGACGCTCGACGCGCACATCTTCCAATTTCTCGCCAATATTGAAACGACGTTCCAGCACGTTGCCGCTGACCACGTCCTTCAGAGTGACGTTCATGATGGTGTTACCCTTTCCTGGCTTGCGATGCAGGAAATCGATGCAGAAGTAGAGCTTTCCGTCCATGCGGATGCAAGTTCCCTTCTTAATGTCTTGTGAATTAATCATAAGAGATGCGTTTTATAGGATTATTACTGATTTTCGGGTGCAAAAGTAGTAAAAAATTTGCACGTATCAAAAAAAGTCCGTAATTTTGCAAGCCGAAAATCACAAAAACGACATAAAACGATGAAAAGAACATTTCAACCCCACAACCGCAGACGGAACAACAAGCATGGTTTCCGTCAGAGAATGGCTACCGCAAACGGTCGCCGTGTATTGGCAGCCCGCCGCGCCAAGGGCCGCAAGAAGCTGACCGTAGCCGACGAACGTCACGGCAAGTAATTCTCCCAGCTGATGTAAAGCAAAAAAGCAGGAATCCGACGGGATTCCTGCTTTTTTTGCCTTTATATTTCCACCTTCAAGAAAAAATACGTAATTTTACAACCCGAATCGTGCTACCGATACTATATGGATTGGAAAAAGAAATTGTTGAGTCCCGTCGTCTGGGGTAATCTGCTGGCCATGTTTGCGGTCATCGTACTGCTGATAGTCTGTACATGGATGTGGCTGGGGCACTACACTCACCACGGTGAGGAAATAGAAGTGCCGAATGTGGTGGGCCAACTCGTCGGTGATGCCGAATACACATTGGAAATGCTGGAGCTGGAGGCCGTTGTCGTAGACTCTACCTACGACCGCTCTAAACCGTCGGGCACCATCATGGTACAACATCCCAAGGCCGGGGCCAAAGTAAAATCGGGGCGCGAAATCTACCTGACCATCAACTCTAAGCAGTCACCCTCCATCGCCCTGCCCGACATTGCCGACAACAGTTCTTTGCGCGAGGCACAGGACCGCCTGCGGCAACTGGGGTTCCGCATCGGCCCCATAGAATATCGTAACGGCGACAAAGACTGGGTATATGGCGTGAAATGCCAGGGAAGGACGGTCATGACGGGCGAACGCATACCAACAGACGCCCCCATCACGCTCATCGTGGGTAGTGGACAGGACGAGGAAGAGATATTCGACTACGACGACGAAGAAGCAAGCGACGAGGAAGGAGAAGGGGGACAGGTGAAGGATGAAGAATGACGAGGAACTTTTTGAAAGTCTCTTAGACGACGATTTGCTCTCCGAGGAAACCCTCCCCTCTATGGGAGAACCGGAGGGGGACTCAGAGGGGGGACTTTATGAGCACCGCCGCGTCATAGCGGATAAGGGGCAGAGTCCCATGCGCGTCGACAAGTTCCTGATGGACCACTTGGGCGACACCAGCCGCAACCGCATACAGAAGGCTGCCGAGGCCGGATTTATACAAGTCAACGGAAAGGCGGTAAAAAGCAACTATAAAGTAAAGGCCAACGACGTAGTCACCTTGATGCTCGACAGGCCGAAGCGCGACTGGGAAATCATCCCCGAGGACATCCCCCTCAACATTGTCTACGAGGACGACGACCTCTTGGTGGTGAACAAGCCCGCCGGATTGGTCGTACATCCCGGGTGCGGCAATTTCTCGGGCACACTCGTCAACGCCCTGGCCTGGCACCTGCGCGATGACAAACGTTTCGACCCCAACGACCCCGACGTGGGCCTTGTCCACCGGATTGACAAGGACACATCGGGACTGCTTGTCATCGCCAAGACGCCCGAAGCCAAGACCAGTCTCTGCCACCAGTTCTTCGTCCACTCGACCCGTCGCCTCTACAACGCCCTCGTCTGGGGGCCCTTTGCCGAGGACGAAGGCACCATACGCGGCAACATCGGGCGAAATCCCAAAGACCGTCTGCAGATGGCCATCCTGCCCGACGACAATCCGACGGGCAAACCCGCCATCACTCACTACCGTGTGCTGGAACGCCTGGGGCATGTTACCCTCATCGAGTGCCGACTGGAAACGGGGCGTACCCACCAAATCCGCGTCCACATGAAGAGCCTCGGACACACGCTCTTCAACGACGAACGCTACGGCGGTCAGGAAATTCTGCGCGGCGACCGCACCGCCTCCTACCGCGCCTTTATCCATAACTGCTTCGATATTTGTCCGCGTCAGGCCCTCCACGCCCGCACCCTCGGTTTCCGCCATCCCCGCACAGGCGAGGAAATGGACTTCACCAGCGAACTCCCCTCCGACATGACCGCCCTGCTGGAGAAGTGGCGCCGACTGGTGGCCGCCAAAGATTAGCACAGCCCACATTGTAAAAGACAAACGTGCCCCTGCCGAAACATCGATAATAGGAGAGATGACCTTCACCTGCGATTTTAGGAACTTCTGCTCAGAAAATTGCAAAAATATTTGCATTTTCGCTCACTTATTCGTACCTTTAAGTATACGCTTTTAGGTACTTTCGTTCGGAAAATTGCAATCATATTTGCATTTTCGCTCACTTATTCGTACCTTTGTCGCCGCTTTCCGCCCAAGGTCGCTGGCAGGATGCAGAGTTCCCTGTTATGCCTCGGGTTGAGATGTACAACAATTTAATCAAAAACCAAACAAAAATGGCAGATTTAATCAAAATTGCTGAGGAAGCATTTGCTACGGGTAAGCAGCACCCCCAGTTCAAGGCCGGTGACACCATTACCGTGGCTTACAAAATCATCGAGGGCAACAAGGAGCGTATCCAGCTCTATCGTGGCGTTTGCATCAAGATTTGCGGCCACGGAGACAAGCGTCGCTTCACCGTCCGCAAAATGTCGGGCACCGTGGGTGTAGAGCGTATCTTCCCCATTGAAAGTCCCAACATCGACAGCATCACCGTGAACAAGGTGGGTAAGGTACGTCGCGCTAAGCTCTACTACCTGCGCAACCTCACGGGTAAGAAGGCCCGCATCGCTGAAAAGCGTTCGGCTACCGTTTCAGAGTAAACGAGTGCTATTAGCAATGAAACGAAAGGCATCAAGGGCACAGACGCTCGCGATGCCTTTTTTTAATGGTTGAGGCGTTTAGTCGTTGGATTATTTGAGAATATAGGTGGGGACGTGACGTGTCGCGTCCGCAGTAATTTAGAAATAGAGAGAGAGTATGGAACTTGGAAAGATGAACCGGCTGACCGTGGAGAAAGCGGTGGACTTCGGCCTCTATCTCGACGGAGGCCCGATACACGGGCGGATATTGCTGCCCACGCGCTATGTGCCCGAAGGCACTCGGGTGGGCGACGAACTGGAAGTTTTCATCTACCTCGACCAGGAGGAACGGCTTGTGGCCACCACGGAACGCCCTCTGGCTCAGGTGGGCGACTTCGCCTATCTGGAGGTGGCCTGGGTCAACCAGTTCGGCGCGTTTCTCGCGTGGGGACTGATGAAGGACCTTTTCGTACCCTTCCGCGAACAGAAGATGAAGATGCAAAAGGGCAGCCGCCATATCGTCCACGTCCACCTCGACCCAGAAAGCCACCGCATCATGGCCTCGGCCAAGGTGGAACGCTATCTGAACCATGACATGCCCCCCTACCAAACGGGTGACCCCGTCGACGTGCTCATCTGGCAGAAGACGGACCTCGGATTCAAGGCCATCGTGGACAACCAGTTCGGCGGACTCATCTACGACCAGCAGGTGTTCCGCCCCCTGCACACGGGCGACCGACTGAAGGCATTTGTCCAGCGAGTGCGCGAAGACGGGAAGATTGACCTCATCCTGCAACGCCCCGGCCACGAGGCTGCCACAGACTTCGCCGAGGTCTTGCTCCGCCACTTGCAGACCAACGGCGGGCGCACCAGCCTCAGTGACCACAGTCCGGCAGAGGAAATCTATGCCATGTTCGGCGTCAGCAAGAAAGTGTTCAAGAAGGCCATAGGAGACTTATACAAACGGCACCTGATAGAAATAAAGGAGGAAGGAATCTCGCTAATCTGACCACAATATGATAAAACTGCGCAACATCACGAAGAGCTTCGGCCCCCTGCAAGTGCTGAAAGGCATCGACTTGGACATCAACCAAGGGGAAATCGTGAGCATCGTCGGGCCCAGCGGTGCCGGCAAGACCACCCTGCTGCAAATCATGGGCACGCTGGACCGTCCCGATCAAGGGCGTGTGGAAATTGACGGTGTGGACGTGTCCACCCTGTCGCAGAGCCGCCTCAGCCAGTTTCGCAACCAGCGCATCGGCTTCGTTTTTCAGTTCCACCAGCTCCTGCCCGAATTCACGGCACTGGAGAACATCATGATTCCAGCCTTCATCGGCGGCAAGGGGAAGAAGGAAGCGCGGAAGCGGGCAGAGGAATTACTCTCGTTCATGGGACTCTGCGACCGTGCCCTACACAAACCCAACGAACTCTCCGGCGGCGAGAAACAGCGCGTGGCCGTGGCCCGTGCCCTGGTCAACCACCCCGCCGTGGTCATGGCCGACGAGCCCTCTGGCAGTCTGGACACACAGAACAAGCAAGAACTACACCAACTCTTCTTCGACCTGCGTGAGCGCACGGGGCAGACCTTCGTCATCGTCACCCACGACGAGACGCTGGCCCAACTCACCGACCGCACCATCCACATGCGCGACGGGCAGATTGAGTCCTAAGCGAACTTTAAATCACTTCTTAGTAAACAGCCGACGAAAGAAATTGCCCTGACGCGTGACGGCACGCCCGTTCGAAGCAAAAATGGAAAGCGTCTCGTTCGGATCGCCCCACTGGTCGGGGAAGAGGAGCATGACACTTGTCTGGCTGAAATAGCGATGAATGAGCAACGGCAGATTGTCGAGCCGTGCCTGATAGGAGATTGACCCGGGACGTGCCGTGATGATGATGAGCAAGTGGTCCTCGCCAATGTGAGGCGAGAGGGAAACAAGCTGAGTCCAGCGCTCCATTTCATGAAAGTCAGAACGGAGGCTGGGATGCTTCTGTCGCAGGTACTTCTGGATGTAGGGCGACGTGCGCGGATGGGCATGAAACTCCATGTGGCAGTCCAGTTGCTCTCCGATACGGCAGACGTGTTCCAGCCACTTATAGAATCCCACCTCGTACTCTGCCTTCTGCGGCACGGCAACGATGACACGGCGCAACGTGCCTGGGGGAACGATGCTCCGCAGCGCCATGACCTCGCGATGGCTGCCTTCGAGAATGTTGTCGATGACCGTTCCCAACGATGACTTGGGCATGTCCGTAGTGCGGTCGGTGAGGCAGACAATGACCTCGCCACACTCCTGCTCTACCATCGTGTGGAGAATGCCACTGGCAATGTTCGTGCTGACACGGTTCATCGTGGTCAAGTGGATGTCAGCGGCCGCAGCCACAGCCTGCGCTTTCTCCAACATTTGCCGCGCCTGAAGGGTCTGCTTGCCACTATCCTCCTCAAAGGAGACGGTGAGTCCAATGAGGCTGTTGGGGATGTAGGGATTACGGATGAGCATGGCAAACTGGGTCATGGAATCGACATTGGCTTCTTGGGAATAGGTGACAAGACACTTGCCGTGATACGAGCCACGGTTTTCCTCCAGGTGCGCTTCATGTAAAGCCGTCCGCCGAGCGCCCCAGTTTGTTGCCAAGGAAGAAATGATGCAGGAGAAGAAGATGAGCATGACGGTACCATTAAGCACGGAACTGTCCATAAGCCCCACTGCGGGATCCGTACCAATCATGACAATGGCCAGCGCACCGGCTGCATGGGCATTGGTCAGTCCGAACATCAGAATCTGTCCATCGCGTTCGCCCTTCGACACCAAACGCATAGCCACGGCTGCAACCCACTTCGTCAGGGTTGCCGTCACGACCATGACAAAAACAATCCACATCGTGTGGATGTCACGCATGAGAATTTGAATATCAATAATCATGCCCACGCCGATGAGGAAATAGGGAATGAAGAGCGCATTGCCGACAAACTCAATTCGGTTCATCAAAGGCGAGGTTCGCGGTATCAGGCGATTCACCACCAAACCGGCAAGGAAAGCACCCAAGATACCTTCGAGCCCGACCAATTTAGCCAACGCGGCACTGAAAAAGACCAAAGCAAGGACGAAGATGTACTGAGCCACGCTGTCGTCGTAGCGACGCAGGAACCAACGCCCCACACGGGGATAGACCATGAGGATGAAGGTGCCATAAAGGATGCACTTGACCACGAACCCAAGCCAGAAGGTCCAGTCCGTGTCGGGACGCAACCGCCCCACAGTGACAGCCACCATAAGCAGGGCCAGAAAGGTGGCAATGGCGGTGGCTACGACAGAGATTACCACGTTACGGTGACGCCCAAGTCCGTAGCGTCCCACAATGGGATAGGCCACAAGGGTGTGCGAAGCAAAGATGCATCCTAAGAGGAGGGAAGTCCCCCCACTGAAATGGAGGATAAAACGGGTCGCCGCAACGCCTCCGACAAAGGGAATCGAAAATGTGAGGAGCCCAAACTGCAAGCCCCGCTTCCCATAATGGGAGACACTGCCCATGTCAAGCTCCAGTGCCGCAAGGAACATGATGTAGTAAATACCCACCTGACCGAATATTTCAAACGAACGGTCACGTTCAATAATGTTGAAGCCATAGGGACCTATAAGCACGCCGGCCAGCATCAGCCCAATGACATGGGGCACACGCAAACGGCGCAACAACAAGGGCGCAAAAAGAATGATGACCAAAACGAGGAAAAAAATCCACGTGGCATCACTGACAAGGGCACCGCCCCTATGGGGCAATATGGCTGACAAAAGCATAAAATCGCGTCTATACTATACCATTTCGTGTGCAAAGTTAGTGATTATTTGCGAAATACGAAACACGGCGTATCGAAATTTGCCCTTTTGGGCACATTTTGTATAGTAACTTTTTTGTGTTTCACTTTTAATTCGTACCTTTGCATGGTAAGACATAAGACAGCTGTAAACATAAAATATGAAAAGGATTCTTTTTGTACTCTTGGCTCTGTGCCTGACGGCGGGCGCAAGAGCTCAGTTCTACGACACAGAGGTACACTACTACATCAAACAAGGCACGGAACTGACAAACAGTTCCATCGTTTGGGCTTTCACCTTCGACGGAAGGAAACTGGTGAGTAGGGCCATGGCCAAGTCCGAAATCACTGCCAAATTCCGGCAGGACGCAAATTACATGGACGAATTGCTTCGCCCCCGTCTTGACAACCCCAACTATGGCTATGAATTCGACGAAGATCTGACCACTCCGCGTACTGCGGTCTACGCATCGAAATGGACCAGCAATTCGCAGTCGAGGGTAACGTACAACCAGAATGGTTCGTCCGACCCCATTCGGGGAAGAGCCTACATCGCATTCACGCAGGACAGGAAACGAATGGTGACGTGGAACATGGAAGACGGTTCCGAGGAAGTTCTGAACAAGGAGTACTACGTGCGAGTGGAGAAAGCCAGATTGCTGCCTCGCAAGCTGAATGTGGACGAGTTCTTTAGATAAAGAATCAAAAAAACTAACTAACCATGAAGAAGCATAGTATATTTGCATGGATACTGGGGATGCTGGGTCTCTGCACAGCATCGGCACAGACTCAGCTTTCAGTCACAGACATGAAGGGACTCTACACAACCGAGGGCGGTTCGTGCGTGAGCATACATGACCCCTCGGTGGTCTACCGCAATGGCATGTTCTATATCTGGGGGTCGCATCTTGGCGTGGCCAGCAGCAAAGACCTCATAAACTTCACGGGACTTGGAGCCAACAACCAGACTTTTGCGAAGCCCGACGGCACACGATGCGGATTCGCCACGGCCTTCAACCAACAGGCCGTCAGCAAAGTCAAGAACTACAAAGGACAGATGGTCGACTTCCCGCAGGTGGACGCCGAAGCCTGGTGCTCGTGGTATGCCGAGAACAAGGAGACTTGGGTCAACGGTGACATGTGGGCACCCGATATCGTATACAACGAAACGATGAAGAAGTGGTGCATGTACCTCAGCCTCAACGGCGACGCATGGGCCTCAGTCGTCATTCTGCTCACCGCCCCGTCGCCTACTGGCCCCTTCACTTATCAGGCTCCCGTTGTCATGGGCGGTTTCAACGGCAATTCAGGGGCTCCGTCCTATAAAAACACTGACATGGAATTGGCCATCGGGACACAATCCACCTTGCCCAACCGCTACAACAAAAAAAATGAGTGGGGCACCTTTTGGCCTAATTGCATCGACCCCTGCGCCTTCTTCGACGAGGAGGGCGAACTATGGTTGGTCTACGGTTCATGGAGCGGCGGCATCTTCATGCTGAAACTGGACAAGGAAACAGGCCTGCGCGACTACACCTACACCTACACATCAGACTTTGACTCGAAGGGTGCCAACTTCACCTCCGACCCCTACTTCGGGAAGCGCATCGCCGGCGGCTACTACGTCAGCGGCGAAGGCCCCTACATCCAGCACATCGGTCAGTACTACTACCTGTTCATGAGCTACGGAGGCTTTGCGCCCGACGGAGGCTACGACATGCGCATCTTCCGCTCGACCAAGCCCGACGGCCCCTACGTCGATGCCACTGGAACAGTTGCCACCTATACGGGTTGGGCGCATAACGTGGGACCCGGTGCCACCACCAACCGCGGCATGAAACTGATGGGAGCCTACAATCACTGGGGAAATCAGGACGTGGGCGAATGCGCCCAAGGTCACAACTCGGCTTGCCAGGATGCACAAGGACGCAACTTTGTCGTTTACCACACGAAGTTCAACGACGGCACAGCAGGCCATCAAGTGCGTGTCCACCAACTCTTCCTCAACGACAAGGGATGGCTCGTGGCCGCTCCTTTCTGCTATCGGGGCGAAACGACCACCGATGACGACATCGCCTCGACAAGTATTTCGACTGAAGAAATAGCCGGCACCTACCACTTCATGCTGCATCCCTACAAGATGGACCATGAGAACTTCCAAGAGACCATCCCCACGGAGCTGACCCTCACCCCCGAAGGCAAGGTGACGGGGGCCTACACCGGCACATGGAGCGTGAAGGCCGGAACGTCCTATCTGACGCTGAAACTGGGAACGGCCATCTATTACGGTGTCTTTGTTCCGCAGCACGTCAATGGTGCCACCAAGCAGAACTATAAGACCACCTCACTGGAGGCCCTGGCTTTCACCGCCGTGGCCAACAACGGTGTGCCCGTATGGGGCTATAAGCTGAAACCCGAGTACGCCGTCGCATACAACTATCTGTCGAACACCATCCCCGTCAAGACGGGCAACACCTACTCGAACAACATCAACCTGATGTTCCCAACCACCGACAACACGACGTTGACGTGGACTTCATCCGAACCAGACGTCATCAGCGAAACTGGCAAGTACGCCCCACAAGAAGACGTCACCTCCTTGACACTGACGGCACGTCTGGCCTGTGGCAATTATTTCTGGGAACAAGAGTACAACATCAAGGCTCAGAAGGAAATCATCCCCAACGGCAACTATCTGGGCGGATTGGCGGCATACTATGACATGGACAATGCCCCCTGCTACAATGCCTACAACACGGAGGAACGCACTACGTTTGGCTCTACGGGCACAAAGCCCGCACTCATCACCGACTACGACCGTTTCGGCCAGGTCCTCCACCAATCGTTTGGGGCCAAGAGCAGCAATTCCTCCACGCGAATGCCGAACCCGCTATACAACAAGACAGACCTCGAAGGATTCACCGTCAGCCTGTGGGTGAAGCGCACCGACGCGAACATGTGGGATGCCATCTGGGGATTCTTCAACGGGACGTCGGCCGCCGCCAATGGGGCACGCCTGTTCCTGACGGGTAATGCCTATTTGGGTTACAACGACAACACGGGAGGTTACTTTGACGTCAACTATCCGGGCGAGACCGCCTACACGGACATTCCCGTGGGGCAGTGGGCCGTGGTGACCGTCACTTTCGGTAATGAGAACGGCGTGCGCATCTACGTCAACGGAAGCAACAAGACGGCCCACAGCGTTGCTTCGAGCACCGGCACGACGAAAGCAAGGGAACTGGCCGTGAGCGAAGTCATTGCGAAAGTGACTGCCATGCGCTACTTTTACCTTGGCCTCGGTTCGTTCTGGGGGTCTGCCGACTGCTACATCGACGATGTGATGATTTACAATCGTGAACTGTCAGCCGCCGATGTACGAGCCTTGAACTCCATGCTCAACCGCGTAACCGACTTCACGAAGGGCGAGGGCGGCACGGGCATTGAAGAGGTTGACAATGAAGGAATAAGGCCCAAGAATGAGAAAGGCATTTTCGACCTTGCCGGCCGTCGCGTTACCAGCCCCAGTCGTGGGCTCTACATCATAAACGGCAAGAAAGTGCTCGTCAAATAAAGTCCCTAAAGACCTTAGAGACCTTAAAGACCCTAAAGACTCAAAAAAAACTCACAAAACATGTTGAGAAAGATTCGAACCCTGCTTGCCATCCTCTTTTGGATTGGAGTGACATTGCTGTTCCTCGACTTCACGGGTACCGCACACCACTATCTCGGTTGGATGGCAAAAATGCAGTTCCTGCCCGCCGTATTGGCCCTGAATGTGGTCGTGGTGGTGGCACTATTGTTGCTCACGCTTTTGTTAGGACGTATCTATTGCTCCGTCATCTGCCCACTGGGTGTCCTGCAGGACGTCATCGCCTGGTTGAGCAAGCGCCGCCTATTCCGAAAAAACAAGAGAGCCAAGTTGGCCAACAAGTACGACTATTCCCCCACGAAGCGAGTGCTGCGTGCGCTGGTGCTGTTGTTGTTCCTCATCCTGATGGTAGCAGGCTTGAACAGCCTCGCCATCCTCATTGCCCCCTACAGTGCATACGGACGCATTGCTGCCAATCTAATGCAACCCATCTACCTGTGGGCAAACAACGGACTGGCAACCATCGCCGAGCACTACGACAGCTATGCTTTCTACTCCGTCGATGTCTGGATGCGTTCCCTGACCTCTTTGCTCATCGCTGCAGGCACATTGCTCGTCATCGGCATTCTGGCTTGGCGCGGCGGCCGCACCTACTGCAACACCATCTGCCCCGTCGGCACAGTGCTGGGCTACATCAGCCACTTCTCGCTCCATGGCCCCGTGTTCGACCGTGAGAAGTGCAACGGCTGCAAACTCTGCCAGCACAACTGCAAGGCCAGTTGCATCGATGTCAAGAACCATCACATCGACATGACGCGCTGTGTCATGTGCGGCGACTGCATGGATCTCTGTCCGCAAAAAGCCATGCTCTTCGGCAACCGTCTGAAAGCCCCCAAAGCCCTTGAAGACTCTAAGGACCTTAAAGACTCTGACCGCCGCAACTTTGTAAAGGGGCTCGCCCTCGTGACCAGTGCCGCCACGATAAAAGCCGCCGCCAAGACCGTCGATGGTGGCTTGGCAGCCATTGAGAACAAGACACTCCCCGAGCGTAAGACACCGCTCACGCCACCGGGTTCCCTTTCCGCCAAGGATTTTGCACAGCATTGCACAGCCTGCCAGCTCTGCATCGCGGAGTGTCCCAATCAGGTGCTGCGCCCCAGCGAATCGTTGGAGACTCTGATGCAGCCCACCATGGAATACGAGCGAGGCTATTGCCGGCCCGAATGCACGCGTTGCTCCCAAGTATGCCCGACGGGGGCCATTCGTCCCATCACGGTGGAGGAGAAGACGGCTCACCAGATTGGCCATGCCGTATGGATTAAGGAAAACTGCCTGCCCGTCACCGACGGGGTTTCCTGTGGCAACTGTGCTCGCCATTGCCCTGTAGGAGCCATCGAGATGGTGCCGCTGGACGAGAACACTGAGGAGTGGACCGAGATTCCCGTGGTGAACGAAGAAATCTGCATCGGTTGCGGTGCCTGCGAGAACCTGTGTCCCGCACGTCCCCTCAGTGCCATCTACGTCGAAGGGCACGAAGTGCACCGCGAAGTATAGTAACTATAATAATATAGGAACTATTAAACAAACATTTATGGAAAGAAGAGACTTTATCAAGATACTGGGTGCAGGAACCGCCACGGCAGCGTTGGCGGGTTGTGGACTGAAGAAGAAAGACGGTAACATCGACCCGCTCGGACACCACACAGGCGACATTCCGACCGACAAAATGACCTATCGTGACAATCCCACGACAGGCGACCGCGTCTCACTGCTGGGTTATGGCATGATGCGCCTTCCCAACAAACCTCAAAAGCCCTCGGCCGACAATGCACCGGCACCTGAAGAAATCGACCAGGAGGAGGTGAACCGACAAGTGAAGTTCGCCCTCGACCACGGAGTGAACTATTTTGATACCAGTCCAGCCTATTGTCGCGGCGAGAGCGAGGCCAGTACGGGCACAGCCCTGAAGGCCAGCGGCTATCCGCGTAACAAATACTACATCGCCACGAAGCTCTCCAACTTCTCACCCGAGCAGTGGCCCTACAAGGAGGGCGTGAAGATGTTTGAGAACTCCCTGAAATACCTGCAGACCGACTACATCGACTACCTTCTGCTCCACGGAGTCGGCATGGGCGGCATGGAGGCTCTGAACGGCCGGTACATGGACAACGGACTGCTCGACTATCTCTTGCAGCAACGCAAGAAGGGGCGCATACGCAATCTCGGCTTCTCGTATCACGGCGACATCGAGGTCTTCGACTATCTCTTGTCCAAGCAGGACGAGTACCACTGGGACTTCGTACAGATTCAGCTCAACTACGTCGACTGGCACCTGGCCAACGAGACCAACAGCCGCAACACGGATGCCGAATACCTCTATGCTGAACTGGAGAAGCGCGGTATACCAGCCGTCATCATGGAGCCCCTCCTGGGTGGACGGTTGGTGAAGATGCCGAACCACATCGTGGCGACCCTGAAGCAGAAGCGGCCCGAGGACAGCGTGGCATCGTGGGCCTTCCGCTACGCCGGCACGAAACCCGGTGTGCTGACCGTCCTCTCGGGCATGACCTACATGGAACACCTGCAGGACAACCTGCGCACCTTCAGCCCCCTTGAACCGCTGACCGACGAGGAGCAGGCCTGGCTGGAGACCGAAGTGACAAACCTCTATGTCTCCTACCCCACCATCCCCTGCAACGACTGCAAGTACTGCATGCCCTGCCCCTACGGACTCGACATCCCCGCCATCCTGCTCCACTACAATAAGTGCGTCAACTTGGGCAACGTACCCGAGGACATGCAATCGGAGAATTACTGGAAGGCACGCCGTGCGTTCCTCATCGGATACGACCGTTCGGTGCCCCGTCTGCGTCAGGCCAGTCATTGCATCGGGTGCGGCCGCTGTGTGGAACATTGCCCACAACGCATCAACATCCCGCGCGAACTCCAGCGCATCGACTCCTTCGTGGAGAAACTGAAGCAAAACAAACTATAACCTCTACCACTTCGTAATTCGTAACTATTATGATGAACTTACTTTTTCTCGGCGGCATCGGATACCAAGAGATTCTCGTCGTACTGCTCATCGTCCTGCTTTTCTACGGTGGCAAGAAAGTGCCCGAAATGATGCGCGGACTGGGGCAGGGCGTCAAGGCCTTCAAGGACGGAATGAACGAGACCGCCCCCACCTCGGGAGCAGCAGAGAAGACTACGTCCGATGCAGCAGCTGCGAAAACGCAAGAAGCGAGAAATCCCCTCCCTTCAAAGGAGGGTTAAGGCGAGCCCATGACCTTCTGGGAGCACCTCGATGAATTGCGAGGCGTGATTATCCGCTGTTTGGTAGTCACGCTCGTGTTCATGGTGGGAGCCTTCGTGTTCAAGGACGAGGTGTTTCGCATCGTGCTCCTCCCCAAGGGCGACCGTCTGCAACTCATCAACACCGCCGTCACCGGGCAGTTCGTCACCCACATGATGGTCTCCTTCTATGTCGGCCTGCTCGCCGCCATGCCCTACATTCTCTACCAACTTTTCCACTTCGTGGCACCCGGGCTCTACCGGCAGGAACGCCAGCTGGCCATCCGCCTGGTATTCAGTGGCTACGCGATGTTCGCACTCGGTGTCTTGTTCTCCTATTTTGTCATCTTTCCTTTCACGGTCGACTTCTTAGGAAATTACCAAGTAAGCACCGAGGTCGACAACCTGATTTCCCTTGAAAGTTACATCGACACCCTGCTGATGCTCTCCCTCCTGCTCGGCGTCGTGTTCGAATTGCCTGTGGTAAGTTGGCTGCTGGGGCGTTTCGGCCTGCTCTCAGCCGACACGATGCGCCGCCTGCGCCGTCCGGCCCTGCTCGCCATCGTCGTCGTGGCGGCCATCATCACCCCCACCAGCGACGCTTTCACGCTCATGTTCGTCTCTGTCCCCGTATACCTGCTCTACGAGGTCAGCATTCTGGTAACGCCTTCACACGGCAGCAAGCCCCAATCCTGAGCCTTATAAGAATACGTCGCTTCCTCCCTATCCTTACGTGCTTATGCTTATTCCATGCGCATGGTTTAATCATTCCATGCGCACCGTTTAATTAAACCATGCGCATGGAATAAGCATAAGGAAGTAAGCTTCACCAGATAGGGATATTTCCTTTTACACCTCGGCTTCGGCTCGCTGGTTTGCAGCAGCCAGTTCCTTCAGCTTACTCTTCCCTTTGAAGGCAAACAGCCAGATTAGGAAGGCGGCAACGGCCAAGAGGCCAATGCCCAGCAAGGGGCGGTAGAACAGCCACGCCAGTGCGATGATGATAATCGACCACACGATGCCCACGACCGTGCATACCAGGCCGACACCCCAACCGAGAATACTGGAGAGGAAAGGCACCACCTTGAGCAGTGTCTCAAAGATTCCGAAGATACTCTTCAGACCGCCTATGACGAACAGGACTCCCAAGATGCGCAGGACCCAGAGCCACATATTGTTGGTTTCGTGCTCTGCTTCAAAGATTTCTGCCGCATCCTTTTTGCCCATCACAAGAGTCTGGAAACGTTTCCCGTTCTTGGACTTAAAGGGCTTGAAGGTCTCGCCGTCGACTTGAGAGATAAGAGTCACTTTGGCAGGCACCACCTTCTCGAACGTCACACGCACATCGCCCACTGCCGGACTCGAAGGGGTCAGTCCATAATATACCTGGTTGCCACTGACATGAATCCGGTCCTGGGAGTCGGGCTCCTCCCCTGACTGACGTGCCGCCACCAGAGCGACCTCTTTGTTCCAAGCCGCAATGCGGGCAGAGTCTATGTCCAGCACCATATCCTCCACAGATGAGATGCGATGAATCAGCGACTCGTTCAACGTATAGGCTCCGAATGTCACATTCCCGGCCCACTGGTCGCTCTCCTCCACGGTCGTCAACACAAAATTCCTCCCCCTGTAGGCCGGGTCCTTGAACTCATCAGAGGCCACGGGCTCCCTGACCCAATCCCGCTTGTAGGTGTACGTGGTGGTGGTCACCTCCTTTCCGCCGAGTTTGTCTTCCGACTTGCTTTCCGACTCCTCTGTCCACTGATAGTATTCCACCCTCCGTTGCAACGATATAGCCTTGGCACCAATGCCGTATTGATTGTCGACGAGCGAATCCTCCGTCGTAGCCACGGCCGTGGCGCATACAAGTTCGCCATCCAGCGCGGCATCCTTTTTCTGCGGATTCTCCATCACCACGCAAACCTTCTCGGCCTCGTTGAGCATTTTATCGGTCTTCACGGCTCGCCCCTCGTTCCACCATAACAATGCCGTAGCCAAGCAAAACATGACGAAGCCTGTCACGATACCGCCAAACGAATTTTTAACGCGAGTGCCATACCCTGTAGTCGTAGTCTCTGTGTAAGCCATAATACCTGTCCTTTCTATTATTTATAAACGATAGTTCCGTCTTTTCCCTCATAGCATTTCCAACGGCAAATTTACATAAAATTATTTGTGCGAGGAAATCATACGTCACATTTTTCAAGCCCAGTCCTCATTCATGAGTCCAAGTTTGCATTTATTACGATTTTTGCATACCTTTGCAGGCGATACTGGACAAACCAAACGAGACGTGACACCATGAAAATGAAAAGATTGGCCAACGCGTGGGGAGGACTGGTTCTCGCCGTTCTTCTCGCCGGATGTGAGGGGAGCACAGGGAATCCTCAGTTCTCCCAGATGCCCGAAGGGCGTGTACAACGATTCTATTACCATTCCGCGCGCGAACTCGGCTCAGCCGAAGAACAGGAGCCCATATCCTTCATAGAACTATGCCGCACAGACTCACTCCCCCAAGGCGGACTGCTACGCTTCGGAGGGGAGAGCCTCGGGACACATCCCTGGACTCAGGTGCCCCAACCCGTGGTCGTAGGCGAGGAGGTGTTCGACTCCTTACAGGTCCTCGTCAGCCGTTCACGCCTCTACACGCTCTGCCCCTCCTACTCGGCATGGCTCAAAGGCGATGCATACGCCTACGTGCCCTGGAACCTGGAAATCGTTTTCGACCACGACACGCTGAGGACAGAAAGCGACGGCACACGCCCGTCGGACATGGATGAGTTCTATGCCTCAATGGACTATCTGGAAAAGGTGGCCAGAGAACGGGGGCTCGAATGGCTGGCCCGGCAGCCCATAGAACTTGACGAGAAGGCATTCAGCGACCTGAGCAACGTGTTCGAACCGGCCTGTGACACCACGACCGGGGAGCGTCTGCCACACACTTTCGACCTCCGTTCCCTCAACGGCGAAAAGGAGGCACAGAGACTGGTGCTTCACCCCTCAGGGTTCAACTGCTACACGGACAAAGCCACGGGCAAACGGCTGGAGGCACGCTGGGTGGCCGACGAATTGATGCTCGTCTGTCGTTCGTCGGACGGACAGCCGCAATGGGCCATGTCAGCCCATGAGAATGCCATGCCAAACTACGACACAGAATGGCTGTTACGGCATGTGATAGAGCGAGAATACCTCGACTCGAAAGGGCGCAAGGTCGTAATCAACTATGAGCGCATCAAGGGCTTCGAAGGCCGGGGAGTAGAGCGTTTGGTCCTCATGCCCTACCGCGACATGACAGCCGAGCGCTTCCGCACAGGGGAGTACCCCGACGAACGCTTCTACGCCTTCCGGCGCAGCGAAAGCGGCATCAACGTCTATGCCACTCAGGACGACTCGGACGAGGACCACTACTACGACGTAGTGCCCACCGACCCCATCGAATTGCTACGCTTCACGGACACGCCCACCTTCGACTGGCTCCACAAGGAGGTTCTCGACTCCTATATCCTCCACTACTACTCCCCCTCGGAACGCCAGTTGATGCGCTCCGTGGTGGAAAAGGCGACCTCCCCCACCCCTCAAGACGAATGGAACCTATGGCTGCTAAAAGAGTTTGCCAAGGTGATACCCTTCGCCCCTGAAAAGGACTACAAGAAATAGACTCGTCCCACCCGTTCCGACGCTCACATAAGAATCATTTCACACGTGTGCAACAAAAGCCCGCAGAAGTCCGTCACAGAGGCATCTGGACGGACTTTTTTGTGTGCCAATCCAATCAACAAAAAGACTTTTTGGAAAACTTTTAGTATCAACGAAATATGTTTAATGATTGGAATACAATAACTTAACACTTCGTTTTGGAAAACTTTTCAAAAACCAAAATTATTTAGGTGATTTATTTTGGCAAATTCAATTAAGTATACTAACTTTGTAGTCGTTTTCGATTTCCATTTTGCAAATAGTAATATTAGGAGATAAAAAGATATGATCGTAATCAAGAGAGACGGCTCTAAGGAGGAATTTGACAGAGCCAAAATCAAGAACGCCATCATCGGAGCGTTTCAGTCGGTGTCCAAACTGGAAGAAGACAAGATAAGGAGTGTGGCCACCGATCTCAGTGAAAGCATTTCAGTGCGCGACGGGTTCACGGTAGAGGAAATCCAGAACCGTGTGGAGATGGCCCTGATGCAGAACGGCTACTACCAGGAGGCCAAGTCCTACATTCTCTATCGCCAGCAGCACGCCGAAGCACGCTTCATCAAGGAGCGCATCGACTACATGAACGAGTACAGCCAGACGGCCGACAACGCCGCCACGGCCTCGGAGACCGACGCCAACGCCAACGTCACCATGAAGAACGTGGCCAACCTGGAAGGCGAGGTCTATAAGACCACCAACCGCGTCATCCAGCGCCAGCGCATGAAGGACAAGCTGAACCAGATGTTCCCCGAAGTGGCCAAGCAATACGAGCAGGATCTGAACCACCATATTATATACACACACGACGAAGCCTCGACCCCCGTACTGAAGCAGTACTGCATGGCCGTATCGCTCTATCCCCTCATGACCGAGGGCGTGGGCAACATCGACGGCGTGACCCCCGGTCCTCCCAACGACCTGCAGTCGTTCTCCGGCCAGATTACGAACCTGACCTTCCTCCTGTCTTCCCAGTGTAAGGGCGCTGTAGCCTTTGGCGAGTACTTCGTGGTGCTGAACTACTACATCATCTCGGAGTTCGGCCCGCAGTGGTACGACCATCTCGACGAGGTGGCCACCACCGAGTGCTGCCTGCAGCAGCGCACCGTGCGCGACCACATCCTGAAGGCCTTCAAGCAGTTCATCTGGGGCATCAACCAGCCCGCCGGCAACCGCTCCTACCAGTCTCCCTTTACGAACGTATCTTACTACGACCATACCTACTTCCAGTCGCTGTTCGCCGATTTCTGCTACCCCGACGGCACCAAACCCGAGTGGAAAGCCGTCGACACACTGCAGCGCATGTTCATGAAGTGGTTCAACCAGCTGCGCCTGAAGCAGGTGCTCACCTTCCCCGTAGAGACCATGGCCATGGTGTACGACCCCGAAACGGGCGACATCATCGACAAGGACTACAAGGACTTCACCGCCGAGATGTATGCCGAAGGCCACTCCTTCTTCACCTACATCAGCGACAGTGCCGACTCGCTGGCCTCCTGCTGCCGACTGAAGAACGAACTGACCGAGAACACCTTCAACCCCACCAGCGGCCTGACGGGTGTCATGACCGGCTCGTGCAACGTCATCACGCTGAACATCAACCGCATCGTGCAGGATGCCAAGCACACCGTACAGGGCACCGAGGGCGACCACGACTTCTACGCCTTCCTGCGCCTCTACCTGACGAACATCCTGGAGCGCGTCTACAAGTACCACATCGCTTACAAGACCATGCTCTACGAAATGGAAGACCGCAAGATGTTCGCAGCCTCCAACGGTGGCTACATCTACATCTCGAAACTCTACTCCACCATCGGCATCAACGGTCTGAACGAAGCCGCACGCTTCCTCGGCCTGAAGGTCAACAACAATCCGGAGTACATCAAGTTCCTCCAGCTCATTCTCGGCACCATCAAGGAAGAGAACAAGCGCCACAGCATCAACGACCGCAAGAAGCCCTTCCTCTTCAACTCCGAGGTGGTGCCTGCCGAGGGTCTGGGCGGCAAGAACTACCGCTGGGACAAGGAAGACGGCTACTGGGTGCCCGAGGACGAGAACCTCTACAACTCATACTTCTACGATGCCCACGACGAGACACAGGTGCTGGACAAGTTCATCCTCCACGGTCGTCAGACCTACCAGTACACCGACGGTGGCTCGGCCCTGCACTGCAACCTCCAGGACCACCTCTCGAAGGAGCAGTATCTGAAACTCATCGACTTCGCCATCAAGAACGGCACCAGCTACTTCACCTACAACATCCCCAACTCGAAGTGTGAGGACTGCGGCCACATCATCAAGAAGCCCGTAGACGTATGCCCCTGCTGCGGTTCGACCAACATCACGCAGTACACCCGCATCATCGGCTATCTGCGCCCCATCCCCGCCTTCGGCAAGGACCGCCAGATTGAAGCCGCAAAGCGCACCTACAGTTGTAACTTAGGCTAAAATGCTCAAGTTCGTAGACGTAAAAGAAGTCTTCGCCGAAATACCCGACGAAATCACCCTCGCCATAAGCATCAGCGGCTGCCCCATACAGTGTAAGGGATGTCACAGCCGCTATCTGTGGGAGGATGTCGGCGAAGAACTCACCGCCGAAGTGCTTTCCGCCCAATTAAGGAAGCACTTCGGTGTTTCTTGCATCTGCTTCATGGGGGGCGACCAATCCCCCGAGGAAGTCAACCGCCTTGCCCAATGGGTCAAGGAGCACTCCACGGTCAACACCGCCTGGTACAGCGGACGCGAGAAGCTGCCCGAAACGATTGCGCTGGAGAACTTCGACTACGTGAAACTCGGACGTTACGACGAAGAGCGAGGCCCGCTGAACAACCCCGGCACCAACCAACGTCTTTGGAAAGTCACTCATGCTAACGGCAGTCACACCCAGACGGACATCACCCCCCGTTTCTGGAAGAAATAAACGCACTCGTTTATTCCCGTTCCTTTGCCTTTCCGCCGCTCCCACGCCGACAAGAGAAGAAACAACTTCGAAATCGGTGGGAGTGGATTTTTTACGGGTCTCTCTTTGTTATTCCAACTATTCTTTGTACATTTGCAGCGTGGGAGTAATCTCACACGCGCGGTAGCGGCCGTGCCGACATACTGAAATAAAAGAAGCGTTATGCTCTTTCTTGCAAGCTGAAAACCTAGGAAATTTTCAACAATTGCAAAGAATCCCTGGAGGCCTGCTCCCTTTGTAGCCCTCTGAGATAGAAAGATGGACATGGCGGCTTCACGCGATGAGCGTGGAACTGCATCCGTATATCATCTTTTCTATCTCGGGCTTTCCTAGGGCCTTCAGCTTGAAGATGGGACATAGTCAGTTCCACGCTTCATTACGTATTAATGTTCTCCGAGGGACTGGGGGAACCAAAACACAAAAAGCAATGAATGATAAAGAGATCGTCCCTAAGGAATTGCACAAGTATCTAAGTCACGAGTATGCAATAGACATATTGAGGCATGCCCATTTCTATATCTCCAGATTGGATTCATATAACGATTCTTATGAAGCCACGCCTGCCTATTTAGATTTTGCAAATCTCCCTAACGCAAACACTACAATAGAATCTCAATTAATGGAGATTAATCAGACAGAAGAAGGTCACTCTTTTCTTAAAGACATAGGACTCGCCAATATGGTTGGTTTTATAAATGATTCAATGTTTAGCATACCATACTTGGGAATGTTAGGCTGGGGAGCCTTGCTTCTTTGGAGAAGTATGCAGCAAAGGGAAAAAGGCAACGAGGCTCGTATAGGAATAGATATACAGTCTCGAAATGCGCTTTTCAAAAGCCTATATTATCCCACTATACAGGATGCTAAAGCATGCTGTTTTTCGGAATCTCCATCCAACGCTATCATGTGGCCTTTATATGCAAAAGACAGCAAAGGAATCGTGATTTCATTTAAGCCTTCAATCCGATATTGGAAAAACATACAATTTCGTAAGGTTCAATATTTTGAGAAGAAACTTCCTCTGCCAGATGCTGATGCTAATGAAACGGAGTACATATGGGAACTGATGACTAGAAAGGGGAAGGCTTGGGAATACGAAAAAGAATGGAGACTGATAGACTTTGATGCCCCAAATAAGAATTTCATCAAAGTCGAGGCTGAGGCTATAACCGCCATTCGATTAGGACTTCACATCAATAAACAGGATAAAAAAGAGATTATCCGTATTGGTCATCAAAAATATCCTCATGCCCAAATCTATCAAATGAAGTTGAATAGGAGAGATGACTATGAACTTGACTTTGAAAGAATTGAATAACCGCCCTATTACAAAATAAGATATATTAAATTTAAAACGCACAATCATGAGAAGTAAAAAATGGTTTTTAGGATTAGTTCTGTTCCCCTTATGGTGTAACGCCCAAAGTGTTTGGAATGGAAACATCGAAAAGTGGAACAAGGGTATTGGTATTAAATCGGACCCGTTCATCATTGAAAAAGCCGAGCATTTAGCCTATTTGGCTGATGGTGTATCTGACTACGACGGAAAGTTCTTTATAGTCACTACTGACATTGATTTATCAAGACACAATTGGACTCCCATAGCCCTTTTCAAGGGGAACATTGACTTTGGTAATCATAAGATAATATTATCTTGCAATGGCATTAGAGCAGGACTTTTCGACACAATTGAGAATGCATCTATTACCAACCTTTCTTTAGAGGGCAGCATTGTTGGGATTGACGCTGCAGCTTCCGTTGCCTCTTATGCACAGAACTCCATTGTAAAAGATATTCAAAATAACGCTTCGGTTAAAACTACTGGAACATCCCTTAACGAATCCATATATATAGGAGGAATCATTGCAAAATGTATAAATACAGATATTAATAACTGCCACAACCATGGAGGAATAACGTGTAAAGCAGTCCCTACAAACGACAGTGGGAATGGGGAATTTTTCACTGGAGGCATAGTCGGGAAATTTCAGTCTGGAGTTCTCTCTAAAAGTTTCAATACCGGATTAGTAAATGCAAACTATTCAGGATATTACAGGAAAACAGGACAGGTGGGTGGATTGGTTGGATGGAATAATGGAACCATTATATATTGCTATAACATAGGTAACATTCAAGGCTTTGTTTCCACTGGCTACTATACTCCTAAGGATGGTTCCTATATTTATGCCGCAGGCATAGCAGGATTCAGCAGCAAGAGTTATGTTATAACATCTTGCTATAATGTTGCAAACATTCGAGGATACGGTTATACTGGCTATTTTGCATGTATATGCGCTATTGGCGCATGCGGTGAAAATTGTTATAGCACATGGGATTTATCACCTGAAAATAACATCCACTCCGCCTGCTATAATATGAATTTCGAATCGAATAATGGAATTAAGGTTACTCATGATGAATTAAAGACTAGCAACATGGTTAATAAATTAAATAATGGAGACAATGTATTCATCAAAGATCAATATCCTTACATAAACGAAGGGTATCCCATTATCAACACTAGTAAGGGTATCAACGTGAAAACTGAGAATGCAACAAATATTTTGCCCAACTGTGCTAAAATTGAAGGAGCATATTTTTGCGTTGGATATGAGATTGAAGCAATTGGCTTTGTTTTAAAAAAGCTAACAGATACTCGATATGATACCATATATACTAAAAGTACGACCTATACACTCAATAATTTACTTCCAACTTCCAAATATTGCTATAAATTTATTGTAAAGGCAAAAGGACTGGGCATTATAGAAGGTGAAGAAGTCAGATTCTCCACGACCGAAATCAAAAGTGAAATTTTCACACTTGAAAACAAGAATGAGAACGAGCATTTCATCTTTAATGGGGCTATTGTGTTAGGTGATAATGAGGTAGTCAAAAATATCGGTTTCGAGGTACGAAAAGAATCTGAATCCGATTATTCACGCATAGACGGGGAAATGATAGACGAGAATTACTTCTATTCAAATCCAATAGCATTACAACCTGGTAATAAGTATATCTACAGGAGTTATGCCGAACTCAATGTAGGCACCATATATGGGGAAGAATTAACATTTATGACTTCTGAGGGTACTCCTATAATGAATTTATACGAAAATACTCATATAAAAATCCAAAAGCAAGAAGGAGGCATTCATGTAAGCAATAATACAGGGCACTCCATTATACTCCAAATTTACAGTACGAATGGAGCTATTGACAAAAAAGTGATACCTGTAGGTGATGTGTTCCTTCCCCCAAAAACTGGAATATATATAATCAATTCAAAGAAATATATAATGTAGCCAAATCACTATATAAACTTCTGCAATCCCATACTTAATATTAAGGAAGAATCTATCTCAAAATGAAATTCTTAAGGGGAAAATCTTTAATTTTGTAAGTTTCACCCATGCCATAATAACCTAAAGGGCCGATAATCTCACGCCCTATGATATCACCTTAGGTAAATGGTGAGAAAGAACATATTGCACTGAAAGGGCAAAAGCCGTTATTTCCTAACGTCTTTTCTCTTTTAGTGCAAATGTTTGGTTGGCATTTCCCTTCGCCCCATGCTATGTGCCTATAACCCTCTTAGATTCTGAATTTGTAACTTTTAAGCTTCACTGATTGTATTTTGCACTTTGCCTCACTATCTATATACTATCTTTCGGCATAATTTTTCCCAATTAAATCTTCTTCAACAACACCCTCTACACCTCCTGCTTCATTTTTGTTCTCACCGACGAATTTACCGACAACGCCGTCATCAAGTACATCGTTCTCGCCCTGCTCGCGGTTCTGCTCGTCCCGCTCTTTCTCTACACCAGCCGGCAGATGACAAGTCGGCTGCGAAAACTGAGCCAACTCAAGGCCGACCTAAGCGAGTTGCAGCACAAGCAGTGGACAGAGACAAGCCCAGATTGAACCGACAAGTTCCCCTAAAGGGTACAAAAATACATTACTTCATCTCGGAAATGCCCCAATACATTTGGCTCTTCACGCGACTTTTTGTAACTTTACGGGCAAATATGGAAGAGGACAAGGATTTTCTGAGGCAAGATAGCGACTACCGCACGTTGAAAGCATTCCAGAAGGCGGAGTGCATCTACGACGTGACGTACTATTTTGCCCACAAATTCTTGAAGACGGGCGACCGAACCATCGACCAGATGATACAGGCCGCACGTTCGGGCAAGCAGAATCTGGCGGAGGGGAACATCAACGGCATCACTTCGAAGGAAATGGAACTGAAGCTGACGAACGTGAACCGTGCCTCTCTCCACGAATTGCTGCTGGACTACGAAGACTATCTGCGCGTGCGTGGCCTTGAGCAATGGGCCTACGACGACCCTCGTTGCCGACAGACACGCGATTTCTGCAAGAAGCACCTCGACTCAGCCATCTACCGCGAGAAGATAAAAGAACGTTCCGACGAGACCATAGCCAACATTGCCATCACGCTCATCCACCAGTGCGACGTGCTCATCCGAGGACTGATAGAGTGGAAGAAGCGCGACTTTAAGGAGAAGGGCGGCATCAAGGAAGAGATGTACCGCGCAAGGAAGGAATGGCAGAAGAGGAATGGAGGGTATGGGTTTTATGGGACTAATGGGGGAAATGGGTATAATGGGTTTTATGGAGCTTATGGGCAAGCCCCAAATGAACCCAACAAGCCCAATGACCCCAATCGCCCCCACTGACCCACCCCGCCCATTAACCCCATTAGACCCATAAAACCCATAATTAAAACAAAAAATATGAAAAAGACAATAGCCATCGTATGCGGTGGCGACTCAGCAGAGCACGATGTCTCGATGCGCAGTGCGCAGGGCATCGAGTCGTTCCTTGACAAGGAACGCTACATTATATATAAAGTAGAGATTCACGCCCGCCACTGGGAGGCCATCCTGCCCGACGGCAGTCGCGCCCTCGTGGACCGAAACGATTTCTCGTTCATGGCGGGCGGCGAGAAGGTGAAGCCCGACTATGCCTACATCACCATCCACGGTGCACCGGGCGAGAACGGTGTGCTGCAGGGCTACTTCGACCTCATCGGCATGCCCTACTCCACTTGCAACGTCTTGGTGGAGGCCATGACCTACGACAAGTTTGTGCTGAACAACTACATGCGCTCCCTGGGCGTATCGGTGGCCGACAGCCTGGAGGTGAAGATTGGGCACGACCAGGAGGTGAGCGACGAGGACATCATCTCGCGCATCGGCCTGCCCTGCTTCGTGAAGCCGGCACGCGGAGGCAGTTCGTTCGGCACCACGAAGGTGAAGACCCCCGAACAACTCCGGCCCGCCATCGACATGGCGCTGAAGGAGGGCGAAGACGTCATGGTGGAGGCCTTCATGCAAGGTACGGAACTGACTTGCGGCTGCTACAAGACCCGTAACGGAGGCGGACACGTGTTCCCCATCACGGAAGTGGTCTCGAAGAACGAATTCTTCGACTACGCAGCAAAGTATAACAACGAGAGCGACGAAATCACCCCAGCCCGCATCTCGCAGCGACTGACCGAACGCGTGCAGCAACTGACCTCCACGCTCTACGACATCCTGGGCTGCCACGGCATCATCCGCATCGACTACATCGTGACCAAGAAGAAAGGCGAAGACGGCCAAGAGCACGACCACATCAACCTCCTGGAGATAAACACCACGCCGGGCATGACCTCCACCAGCTTCATCCCCCAACAGGTGCGCGCCGCCGGGCTGGACATCAAGGACGTGCTGACGGAGATTATTGAAGATAATTTCGGATTAGGGATTAGGGATTAGGGGATTAGAGTTTAATACTCACCCCATTGTTAATAATGAGCACAAACAAGCCCTATTCCCTAATCCCTAATCCCTAATCTCTAATCTCTAATCCCATGAATGAATTCGACCAGATCCGCCCCTACAACGACGAGGAGGTACGCCCGGCCATAGAGAGCCTGCTGCGGGACCGCCAGTTCTCCCGACTGCTGAAGGGCATGCTGCCCATAGTGCCGCTGGGCATGAGTCGCGGCATGCTGCGACTGGCCACGCTGGGCGTGAAGACCACGCTCCAGTTCCAGCTGCGCTTCATGAAACCCGTGGTGAACTACATACTGCGCCGATGCACGACGGGCCACACGTTCGACTACCATACACTATGCCCAGACGGGAAGACACCGCCCAAGGAGGAACGCTACCTGTTTCTCTCGAACCATCGCGACATTGTCTTGGACTCGGCCCTGCTGGACGTGATGCTCATCGACGAAGGGTTTCCCACGACATGTGAGATAGCCATCGGCGACAACCTGCTCATCTACCCCTGGATACGCACACTGGTGCGCCTGAACAAGGCCTTCATCGTGCGCCGCAACATTAGCCGCAAGGAACTCTACGAAAGCAGTCTGCTCATGAGCCGCTACATCCGCCACGCCATCACGGAGAAGCACGAGAACGTGTGGATGGCCCAGCGCGAGGGCCGCGCCAAGGACTCGAGCGACCACACACAGGAGTCACTGCTGAAGATGCTGGCAATGTCGGGAGGTAAGAGGTATGAGGTAGGAGGTAAGAGAAATGAATTAGACACCCTAAAGAGTTCTCAAGAAACAAACGTATCCTCCTACCTCTCACCTCTTGCCTCTTACCTCCAAAATATAAAGTCCCTCCACATCGTGCCGCTGGCCATCAGCTACGAGTACGACCCGTGCGACTACCTGAAGGCGAAGGAATTTCAGCAAAAGCGCGACGATGCGGCATGGAAGAAGTCGAAGCAGGACGACCTCGTGAACATGAAGACGGGCATCATGGGCCGCAAGGGGCACGTCCACTACCAGACGGGCCGACCCGTCAGCGAGTGGATAGACGAACTGCAGGAGGCCATGCAGCAGCCCGGCGCGGACGGGCAGCTGCCGACGGAGAAGGACTTCTACACCATGCTGGCCCGCCGCATCGACCGCGAGATACACCGCAGCTACCGACTGTTCCCGGGCAACTACGTCGCCGCCGACCTGCTCTCCGGCGAGCCGACCCACGCTGCCCACTATAGCCACAAGGAAAAGCTCGCCTTCGAGCAGTACATCCGTGAGCGCATCGCACTCATCGACCTGCCCAACCGCGACGATGACTTCCTGCGCGAGCGACTGCTGACGATGTATGCCAATCCCGTGCTGAATAAGGAGAAGGCAGAATAAGAAGACCCTCCCCCTGCCCCTCCCGTGAAGGGAGGGAAAAGAC
>JAFTEX010000087.1 GCA_017453445.1 Bacteroidaceae bacterium | reverse complement strand
TCATGTTGGAGGAAGCATCTGAAGCACCTCCAGAAGATGAGGGAAAAGACTGAGGGGGCTTGTACAAGAATGTGAAAACGCCCAACTTCTGACGGTCAAGAAGTTGGGCTATGCGGATTATGGTTTAGCGGACAGTAATAAATTTTTTTCTACTACAAATTGCCAATTTACACGAATTGCTTTGTAACGATAAGAGGGGGCATGCCAGTCAATTTGACATGCCCCCTACTCTACCTTATGAATTCTCTCAGACGCCCTCGTCGTGGAGATAGAGGGTGTCGGACTCGTCTCCCTCAAGGTTTTCGTTCTTGACGAACGAGAAGGTGCCGTCGTCGGCCACCGTGAGCAGGAACAATATGCTCATGTCGCTCTCTGGATAGCTGACGGCAAAGGAGAAGGTCAGCCCCTGCCCGGCCTCAGCCTTCACGAAGCGGATGCCGTCGAGGATGCTGGCGGCGTAGTCCGTTTCGCTGATGCTGGAGGCAAAAGTAGCCTTCGTGAAGGTGCGTTGGAAGTAGGTGTTCCCGTCCTTGCGGATGGAGAGGGCGATGGTGTTGTCGGCATAGAAGTCGTCCATGTCGTCCTTCACCATGGGCAGCGAGTCGCTGGCAAGCCGGACGATGTCGTAAGCATATACGTGTGCTCCCACACGCACACTATCGGTGAGCTGATAGTCCGGCATCCGCAACATCCGTGCCTCATGCTCCGGGGCTACCCAAGCATCCTTTTTCTCTTTCTTGCCACCGCAACTCACCGTCAGCAGGGCAGCGACGGCCACGATTGACAGAGAAACTATTTTCTTCATAACGTTCACAATACATTAAATTACAATTTCACCTTTCTCTTCACAGGCTTCGATTCGTTCTGCAAGCGGTCTAACGCTGTCACTACATAGGTGTACTCAATCTTGCCGGCAATGAAGGGCAGAGGCACGTAGGTGTTGGTCGTGATGGTCAGGATGCGCTCGGGATTGCTCGTGTCAACGGGTTCTCCCTTTGGGAAGCGATAGACGACATAACGCACGGCGCGGTTCATCTCGCCAGTGGGGTCTGTCTTCGAAGTCTTGGTCTTGGGGGCTGTCCAGAAGAGCATCCAGCCGTCGCGCGTCTGCACGGGTTTCACCTTCTTCACCTTTCCGGGAGCCTTCTTGTCAATCCAGGGCATTTCGGGCTGAAGGACAGGACAACGGTGATAGACCTGCCGCAGGACGGTCGTATAGTTCCCGGGGTTATCCACACAAGCCTTGGCATACCACTGGCACGAGCCGACTACATTGGGCATGGCACGCTGCAAGTTGTACTTCTGATAGACCTGATGGTTCTGTGGATTGGTTGTATCGGCAAACTTCACCGTGCGCTCCACGTCCTGCCCGATGACGAGCGGACGCCCCCCGGCATTGTCATTCCACCAGCGCACCAGCGTGGCATAGTCGGCAAGCTTATTGCCAATCTCCCAATAAATCTGCGGAATGTTGTAGTCCACCCAGCCCTGGCGCACCCACTCCAGTATGTCGGCATAGAGGTCGTCGTAGTTCTGCGTTCCGTTGGTCCGGCTCCCTTTGGGGTCGCTCCCCTGATTGCGATAGATGCCGAAGGGCGACACGCCGAACTTCACCCAGGGCTTCACGGAACGGATGCTGTCGTGAAGGGCGCTGATGAAGTTGTTCACATTCTTGCGCCGCCAGTCGCCGCGTTCCATGCCGCCACCGTACCGGGCGTATGAGGCATCGTCGGGAATCGCCTTTCCGGCAACGGGATAGGGATAGAAGTAGTCGTCAATGTGCAGTCCGTCCACGTCATAGCGGCGAACGATGTCCTGCACCACCTGGCAGATGTAGACGTGGTTGGCGGGAATGCCCGGGTCGAAGAGCCAGAGACCGTCGTACTCAAAAAAGCGGTCGGGATGTTGCACATAGTAGGCACTGGTCAGCTGAGGTGTGCCCTTCGTTTTAGCGCGGAAGGGATTAATCCAGGCATGAAGTTCCATGCCCCGCCTGTGGCACTCCGTCACCATCCACTGAAGGGGGTCCCAGAAGGGTTCGGGCACACGTCCCTGCACCCCTGTCAGGAAGCGGCTCCAGGGTTCCAACTGACTCTGATAGAGGGCATCTCCCTCGGCACGCACCTGGAAGAGGATGACGTTGATGCCCGTCCGTTGCAGTTCGTCCAGTTGGCTGGTCAGCGTCTGCTGCATACGGTCGCGGCCAATGCCGTTCCACTGATTGTTGACACACTGAATCCACGCACCGCGAAACTCGCGTTTGGGCTGCAGTTGGGCAAACGCCCGGGAGACGACCGCCATCTGGCAGCCGAAAGCCAAGAGCAAGGCTAATAACAGTCTCTTCATAACCATGAATCTACAAATATTTGCACAAAGGTAATAAATTATTGACAATTCTTTCGTATTTTTGTGGTAAAATACGGAAAAAACATGGAAGACTGCATAAGAATCAAAGGGGCGAGAGCCAACAATCTGAAGAACATTGACCTGGAAATCCCCCGCAACAAGTTTGTCGTAATCACCGGAGTCAGCGGAAGCGGCAAGTCGAGCTTGGCCTTCGACACCCTCTATGCCGAGGGCCAACGGCGGTATGTGGAGAGCCTTTCGGCCTATGCCCGCCAGTTCTTGGGGCGCATGCAAAAGCCTGAGTGCGACTATATCAAGGGCATTCCCCCCTCGATTGCCATCGAACAGAAGGTGACAAGCCGCAATCCGCGCAGTACCGTGGGAACCTCTACGGAAATCTACGACTACATGCGCCTGCTCTTCGCCCGCATCGGGCGGACGTTCTCGCCGGTGAGCGGAGTGGAGGTCAGGAAGCACACGACGGAGGACGTAGTCCAGACAATGCTCTCCTACAGCCACGGCACGCGCTTTTCCGTGCTCTGCCCGCTGCGTGTTGCGGAAGGTCGCACCCTGCAAGAGCAACTGGAAATGGAGATGAAGGCGGGGTTTGCCCGCGTGGAAGTGGACAGCGAGGTTGTAAGGATTGAGGACCTTGTCAGTTCACAGTTCACGGAGAATCGTGAATTGAATCATTGCGAACTGAATCTCGTCATCGACCGTATGACGGTAAGCGACGAGAAAGACGTCATAAGCCGACTGGTGGACTCCACCGAAACGGCTTTCTACGAGGGAGGCGGCGAGATGATGCTCCGCTTTTATCCCGCTGGCATCGTCCACCACTTCAGCATGCGCTTCGAGGCTGACGGCATCACCTTCGAAGAACCCTCCGACAAGCTCTTTGCTTTCAACTCTCCGGCCGGTGCCTGCCCGGAATGTGAGGGATTCGGACGCATCATCGGCATCGACGAACAACTGGTAATCCCGAACTCGGCCCTTTCGGTCTACGAAGGGGCTGTGATGTGCTGGCGCGGCGAGAAGATGAGCGAATGGAAGACGTGGTTCATGCGCTTCAATGCCGAGCGCGGATTCCCCGTCCACAAGCCCTACTTCCAGTTGTCGAGAGAAGAGAAGGACTGGCTTTGGCACGGCACCTTCCCGGCCAGCCTCACAGCGGAACAGCGACGCCTCGCTCCCGAGGAGCAGGAATGGGGACTCATCAGCATAGATGCCTTCTTCAACTATCTGCGCGAGGGGCAATACAAGATTCAGAACCGCGTGATGCTGGCACGCTACCGTGGCAAGACGCCGTGCCCGAAATGTCATGGCACACGACTGCGTCCCGAAGCGAACTACGTGAAAGTGGGCGGACGAAGCATCACCGACCTGGTGGACCTCCCGGTGACGGAGTTGAGACGATGGTTCCAGCAACTGGAACTGACCGAGCAGGAACAGAAGATAGCCAAACGCATCATGGTGGAAATCAACAGCCGCTTGCAGTTCCTGCTCGACGTAGGGCTGGGCTATCTGACCCTCAACCGCCTCTCCAACTCGCTCTCCGGCGGGGAGAGCCAGCGCATCAATCTGGCCACCTCGCTCGGCAGCAGCCTCGTGGGGTCGCTCTACATTCTGGACGAACCCAGTATCGGGCTACACAGCCGCGACACTCAGCAACTCATCCGCGTGCTCCAACAATTGCGCGACCTCGGCAACACGGTCATCGTGGTCGAGCACGACGAAGAAATCATGCGCGCCGCCGACTGGCTTATCGACATCGGTCCCGATGCCGGACGGCTGGGCGGAAAGGTGGTGTGGCAGGGCAACCCCGGCAATGCTCATTTCGAGGCACAAAGCCACACGCTCCGCTTCCTCACCGGCCAAGACTCATTGCCCGTGCCCACGAGCCGACGGCCCTGGAACAGCTTCATCGAAGTACGTGGCGCACGTGCCAACAACCTGAAAGGCATCGACGTCAGGTTCCCGCTCAACGTCATGACGTGCGTGACGGGAGTCAGCGGAAGCGGCAAGTCCACCCTGGTCAAGGACATCCTCTATCTGGCCATGAAGCGCTATTTCGACGAACCCGCCGACCGCCCGGGCGAGTATCTCGCCCTGGAAGGCAGCATGAAGCAAGTGCAGCACATCGACTTCGTGGACCAGAATCCCATCGGGAAGTCCACGCGTTCCAACCCCGTCACCTACGTCAAGGGGTGGGACGAGATTCGCCGTCTCTTCGCCGAACAGCCATTGGCTAAGCAGATGGGCTACACAGCGGGGCATTTCAGTTTCAACACCGAAGGCGGACGGTGCGAGGAGTGCAAGGGCGAAGGTACGGTCACCATCGAGATGCAGTTCATGGCCGACCTGGTGCTGGAGTGCGAGTCGTGCCATGGCCGGCGCTTCAAGAGTGAAATACTGGAAGTGAAGTTCCACGACAAGGATGTCTGTGACGTGCTCGACATGACGGTGAACCAAGCTATCGAGTTCTTCGAGGAGCACAAGCAGCGACGCATCGTGAACCGCTTGAAGCCGCTCCAAGACGTGGGGCTCGGCTACATCAAGCTCGGGCAGTCCTCCTCCACCCTCTCGGGCGGTGAGAACCAGCGCGTGAAACTCGCCTACTACCTCGGTCAGGAGAAGCACGAGCCGACGCTCTTCATCTTCGACGAACCCACCACGGGCCTCCACTTCCACGACATCAAGAAGTTGCTCGCCGCCTTTGATGCCCTTATCCAGCATGGCCACACCATCCTCATCATCGAGCACAACCTGGACGTCATCAAGATGGCCGACCACATCATCGACCTCGGTCCCGAAGGCGGCGACCGGGGCGGGTATCTCGTGGCTCAGGGCACTCCCGAGGAAGTGGCACGATGCAAGGAGAGCTACACGGGCCGATTCCTCCGTGCCAAACTGGAAGACAAGTAATAGCCGAAGATAGGAAGGAAAGGTGGGTCAGAGCAGTCCCTTCAGGGGCTGAAAGATGCGCCCCACGATGCGGCGGCGAAGCGGGAAACGCCGACGGAATGTTTCGGGGGTGAGCAATTCGCTTCGTGAGACGTCGCGACGGAATATGGAGTCGAACTTGGCCGTAGTCTCCGGCGAGAAGACGAAAACGTTCACTTCGTAATCGTAACGCAGGCTGCGCCCGTCGATATTCGTCGTGCCCACGGTGCAGAACTCCCCGTCCACGGTCATCACCTTGCTGTGATGGAATCCCCCCTCGTAGTAGTAAACCTCTGCACCGCGCTTCATCAGTTTTTTCATCTGTATGCCCAGCACTTCGGGCACCAAGCGGTTGTCGACATTGGCCGAGACCATTATCTCCATTCTCACGCCGCGCTTCAGTGCGCGCCGCATGGCTCGCCTCACGGAACGGGTTCCCGTGGGATAGGGATTGACGATGCACACCCGTTCGCGGGCCGCATCCAGCGAAGCCACGAATGCGCGCCGCATCTGCCGACTCAGTCGGCCCGGTTCCCGATTGACCACAATCATGCGCTCGTGGCCTTCCGTCTGAAGGGGTGCATGGTAGCGCAGGGAATCGAGTGCCTCGCCCGTAACACGCCCCCAGATACATGCAAATATCCGTTCAAACTCATCGACGACAGGCCCTTCGAGCCGCACCTGCATGTCGCGCCACTCGCCCGTCCGTTTCGTTCCGTGGAGATAATAGTCGGCCACGTTCATGCCCCCGGTGTAGGCCACACGCCCGTCCACGACCACAATCTTCCGGTGGTCGCGATGAAGGAGGTTCTGGATGTAGGGAAAACGTATCGGGTCGAACAGGCTGACGCTGATGCCCAACGAGCGGATGCTGTCGAGCTGTGCCCGCTTCATGGGGTGCGGTGCCTTGTAATTGCCATAGGCATCAATGAGCAGTCTCACCTCCACCCCCTCACGGGCTTTCTCGTGCAAGAGACGGATGAGAGCAGTGCCCACGGAGTCGTTACGGAAAATGAAATATTCGAGATGGACGAAGTGCCGTGCCTCGCGGATGGTGCGGAACATGTCGTCGAACTTCTCCCGCGCCGAAGGGAGCAGGGTGATTTCGTTGCCCTCGTATTCCGCATTCCCCTGAGCGAGCAGTACGGACCTCAGTTCTTCGCCCGCCGTCTGTGCATAGAGGGTGGGTACATGGAAATGGAGAAGAAAGACACACACACAACAAAGAAAGCAAACGCCACCGCTAACCTGTCCTTCTCTCATCCTTCTTCCTCCTTGCACCTTGCTCCTTGCACCTTGCCCCTTGCTCCTTGCCCCTTGCACCTTGCTCCTTGCCCCCACTTGCTACACTCCCCCACAGCTGAAGCTGTCGACGATGCCCAGCAGGTGGCGGCTGTCGTCCACGACCAGCACGGCGTGAATCATATATTGATGCATGAGGTTCATAATGTCCGTAATCTTCGCATCCTCGTCGACGGTCTTCGGGTTGGGCGTCATGACCTGCGAGACGGGGGTCTGGAAGAAGCGGTTCCTGAGATGCTGCATCGCGCGGCGCACGTCGCCGTCGGTGATAATGCCCGTCACCACGCCGTCTTCCTCAATGACGCATAGCCCCAGCCTGCCCTGACTCACGTGGACGACCACCTCCTCCATCGGCATGTCGGGACAGATGACAGGAAGGTCGGTGCGGCGCATGATGTCGTGTGCCTTGGTCAGCAGCCGCTTCCCCAATGTTCCTCCGGGATGATACTTTGCAAAGTCCCTCTCGCCGAAGTGGCGCTGTGCCATCAGCGCACAGGCCAGTGCGTCGCCCATGGCCAGCGTGGCCGTGGTGCTGTTTGTCGGAGCCAGGTTCAGCGGGCAGGCTTCGCGGTCGATGGCAATGCTCAGGTGGCAGGTGCTGTTACGTGCCAGCAGGCTGTCCGGGTTGCTCGTCATCGCTATCAGCGGTATGTGCTCATCCGTCAGGAAGGGGATGAAGCGCAGCAGGTCGTCGGTCTGACCCGAATTGCTGATGGCAATAACTACGTCGTTGTGGGAAATCACACCCAAGTCGCCGTGGTAGAAGTCCAGCGGACTCACATAGAACGAGGGCGTGCCCGTACTGCTCAGTGTGGAGGCAATCTTGGCACCGATGTGTCCACTCTTGCCCACTCCCGTCACAATCACCTTTCCCTGGCAGGCCAGTATCAGTTCCACCACACGGTCGAAGTTTTCGTCCAGCTGCGGAATCAGGCTCAGTATGGCGTGTGCCTCGTCGCGGAGGCACTGTTCTGCAATCTCTCTGTTGCTCATAGTATTAGATTAATGATTTCACGACCCCCTCAAAGTCTCCAAGCCTGAGCATGTTCGGCCCGTCGCTCAGAGCCCGTTCGGGGTCTGGATGGATTTCAAAGAAGTAACCCGTGGCACCGAAGGCCTTGGCAGCCAAGGCCATGGCAGGCACGAACTCGCGGTTGCCCCCCGTCTTTCCGCCTGCGGCACCGGGCCGTTGCACGGAGTGGGTGCAGTCCATGATGACGCGCGGCGTCCATTGCTTCATGTCGGGGATGTTGCGGAAGTCCACGACCAGGTTGTTGTATCCGAACGAGTTGCCCCGCTCCGTCAGCCACACCTCCGTGGCTCCGCTCTCGCGGCATTTCTCTACGGGGTACTGCATGTCCTTTCCGCTCAGGAACTGCGCCTTCTTGATGTTCACGGGGCGGCCCGTCCGCGCTGCGGCCACCAGCAAGTCGGTCTGACGGCAGAGGAAGGCCGGAATCTGCAAGACGTCCACCACCTCGCCCGCCGGCTCTGCCTGACCGCTCTCGTGGATGTCGGTCAGCAGGGGCAGTCCGAACTTCGACTTCACGTCGGCCAGCATCTGCAGACCGCGCTCCAAGCCCGGACCGCGATAGGACGAGAGGCTCGTGCGGTTGGCCTTGTCAAAGGATGCCTTGAAATAGACCTCGATGCCCAGTTCCGAACGCAGGCGCACCAGTTCGCGGGCAACCTCCTCCAGACAATCGGCCGACTCTATGACGCAAGGCCCCGCAATGAATATCGGTTTCATCAACTTTACTTCCCTTTTCAGTTAAAAAACATACAAAGATACAACATTATTATGAAATAATCCTTAACTTTGCACCACAAACAAACGAAAAAGGACATGATTAAGGTAAAATCATACGAAGAGCTTGCCCAATACGAAGGGCAGGAACTCGGGCGGAGCCAGTCCGTCCACGTCACCCAGGAACGTATCAACCAGTTTGCCGATGCCACGCTCGACCACCAATGGATTCACGTCGACGAGGAGCGTTGCCGCCAGGAGAGTCCCTTCGGTCAGACCATTGCCCACGGCTATCTGACGCTCTCCCTGTTGCCCGTGCTGTGGGGGCAGATCATCGAGGTCGGCAACCTGGAGCGGCAAATGAACTACGGCATGGACCGTCTGAAGTTTGCCCAGCCCGTCCTCAGCGGCCAGCACGTCTCGATGACCGCCCATCTGGAGGAGGTTGCCAACCTTCGTGGTGCCATCAAGACCACCGTCCACATCACCATCTGGATTGAGGAGACCGGGAAGAAAGCCCTCGACGGACTCGCCACCTTCGTATATTACTTCAAGAAGTAACGGCTCCGCCGCTTCGCCCGTCGGAAAAGTGTGTCACACGACTCTGATACTCACCTCATACAATCCGTACAAGGGTATCGCGACCAGTATCAGTGTCATCACGTCGGGCGGCGTGATGATGGCCGACAGTAGCATGATGGCAATGAGCGCATGGCGTCGGTAGCGGGCCAGCATGTCGGACGTAATGAATCCCATCCGGCCCAAGAAATAGGCCACGACGGGCAACTGGAAGACCAGCCCCATGGCCAGCGTCAGCGATACGAACGTGCTGATGTAGGCCCCCATATCAAGGATAAGCAACGCAGCCAGCCCACGCCAAATGAACTTATACATTATTATATATATGCAGCAATGGCCGTTTATATACGAAATGATATAATTCACTCTCGCAGACGTTCCCGTTGCGATATCTCCTGTGCGATGTTACAAAGTTGCGAAGTTTGAACTCACAGAATAGTAACGTTCAGAAAGCCCTTGGGATTCAACAGCGGTTAATAATACAATATCATCGAAGAGAGAAATAGAACGGGCAATCATACTAAATGTATTTGTGGTAATGAGTAAATGTTGTTAGGTACGCACAGATTGGAAAAATCGAATTAAAACATAAAATTAGCCCCTTAATTAACAACAAATTACACTAAATATGCCTCGTTTTTGAAGAAATGTTTTGTAAAATCTTACCCAATTCAAATAATAGTTGTATCTTTGCGCGGTGAAACAGTATAAAAGTTGTTTGTCAGGACTATTGCCTTGCAATACGACATCAGCCATATCCAGATTGTCTATTATGTGATACGACGCAACGGCGAAGCAGCAATGAGCGACTTCGTTGCAACATTCGACGGCATTCTGACACAAAAGCAAGTGCGCAACCTCATTGAAGGCCTCTGTAAGACACCATTGATTGCTTCCCATGGAAACGCACGGGCAACGAGGTATCACTGGGTATAACCCTAAATAGTCAAAAAGATTGAATCAGAAAGTCCTGAAGTTATCAGATAATAGCCAATAATAAACAACGAGTATGTGCAATATACCCATGACATCTTATCTCGTCCTCTTCTCCGCCAACCTGGCATTCATCCTTACAAATCTGTATGGATGGCTACTGAAGTGGTTCTACAAGCCGAAGGCGTACCATGAGGACTTCAATCAGTTGTTCCCGGCCTATCGGTCCGTGGGTTGGCTCTATCTGTTGCAGGCCTTTGAGTTGCCCTACCTGCTGCACGTCGGTCAGCCCGAAGCACTGCTCTATGTCAACGCCTTTGCCCTGCTCGTCTATCCCCCGCTGTTGCTGGTCATGTGCGAGGAATATTTCTTCGGTTCTTCTCTAACTCCTCCTCAGGGGAGGGGAATTGGGACGCATCTGAAGGCCGGAGTGTCCAGACTCCTCTTCCTTGGGGAAGGGCTGGGGGTGGGACTGCTTCTCCTTCAGGCCTTGGGTCTGCTGCGCCTGCCGGAGTGGCATCGGCCAGTCACTTTCGTGGCGGTGGGTGTGCTGTTCCTCTGGTTCTTCTGGCGCAATATCCGCATGGCCCTGCGCATAGGCAGAGCCATTCGCCGCGTGAACGAGGACACCTATGCCGACAGCGACGACTTTCCGGCCCGAACGGGCGAGCGGATGCAGTGGATTCCGACGGCTATCTGCCTGCTCATGGCTCTCAACTTCTTCCTCGACGACCCCGTGGTGAAGGGCTTCCGTGACGTATTCTTCACCGTGGTCAATGTCTGGTTCTGCATCTACACCCTCAACCCCAGGAGGAAGGCCTATGAGGAAAAAGAGCCACAGCAGACTCACCCTCAGCCCCTGCCTGCGAAGGAGGGGAGCGTCGGGCATCTCACCCCCGACCGCTACGCAGAACTGAGCCAACACTTGGAGTCGTTGCTCACCGAGCAGCACATCTTCACCGAGCCGCACATCACGGCCTACACCCTGATGCAGCATCTCGGCATCAATGCCAACTACCTGACCGAGGTCATCCAGCGCAGCGGCTACCAGTCGTTCTACGACATGATTTGCCAGCACCGCGTGCGCTACGCCATCAGCCTCATCCGCCGGCAGCCCGACCGCCGCCTGGCCGACATTGCCGAGCAGTGTGGCTTCTCCTCGGCATCCAGCATGACCAAGGCCTTCGCCTCGCAGGGCAAACAGTCGCCCTCCGCCTACCGCCCCAATCGTTAGCCTATGCTAAAACTTTGCTGCAACACGTGTTGCAGCATAGGGAACTTTCTTTCCTCTCGGCGTATTTACGGCGAGAGGAAAGCCTTTTTTGTGCAGAATGCCTACCTTTGCACGTCCTTATATAATAAAATGTATCAGACAATGAAACTATCCAAGAACTTTCTTCACCCAGTCCTCGCCCTTGTGCTGACGATAGCGGCGGGGCACACCTCGGCATGGGCAGCCAGCACGTGGAACCTGACGAGCACCACCAGCGCAGGCATCACCACCTTCACCATCACCCGCAGCGAGAGCACCACCGCCGAGACGGTCCACTACCGCACCGTGAGCCTCTCGGCAATCGAGGGGCAGCACTTCACCGCCGTGAGCGGCAGCCTGACCTTCACCGCCGGGCAGACAAGCAAAACTGTCAGCGTGACGGAAGCAACACCCAGCGATGCTGTTTACAAGGTCTATAGCAACACCTCGCGCCAGTACCGCTTCGAACTGCTCGACGTCGATGGCACCATCATCGCCCAGCGCGACCGCACCGCCTCGGGCGGCACCCAGTTCACGGACACTTATCTGAACAAAAGCATCACTGGCCTGACCTATTTCGACCATTACGGCGACGGCAGCCTCCTCTCTGGCACCACCCACTATTTAGACGTGGCCCACAGCGGCTCTGCCGGTACGTGGGTTAAGGTTGGTGACGGTGGCTACAGCCAGGCCGTCCACACCGTGAGCACCGGCGCACTCTATAACAACAACAGCACCCTGCGCACCTACCTGAACAGCAGCGGTACCAAAATGTATGCCACCGTCTATTTCACGCAGAAGGAAAGTCAGGACGGCTACCAGTACATCCAGATACTGGCCGACAACAGCACCACTTACGACGGCAACGACCCCAACGGAGCCGTCAACACCCCCTCAACCTCGCTCTACAAGGCCTGCTTCATCCTCAGTTACGACCCCAGCGGCAGCGTGGAGACAGATCCGCATACGCAGTTCTTCCCTCACCGCTGGGACTATGCGGACAGGAATGCGCAGTACAGCGGCAACGGCTGGAACTGGCAGGAGTTCGACTACGACAACGCGCACCTCTATGAGCAGGAGTTCAAGAGCGCCACGCCCTCACTCCGTGCCGAGAACTCCGGCTCGCTGGTTCTCGCTCCCACGGTGAACAACATCAATGTCCGTTTCGACGCGGCTGGCTCGGGCGGCGACGACTGGTACTTCAAGGACCTGAAGGTACGTCTTGCTCTCGTCGATGCCACCGCACCCACGGTACTGGGCAACTACAAGGTCTCCGGCGGGCGTCACCAGAAGGGCAACATCATCTACGTGAGCGTGCCCTTCAGCGAGCTTGTCACCGTGGAGGGTACACCGACGCTCACCACCACGTGGGGCACGCTCAGCTACATTACCGGCAGCGGCAGCAACGTGCTCACCTTCAGTGGAGCGATAGCCAGCGATGCTACCGGCACATTCAGTGTCAGCGCCCTGAGCGGCACCGTCAGGGACCTGGCGGGCAACACCTTCAGCGGCACCGTCAGCAAGGCCTTCGGCATCACACTTGATGCGACCTACGTCTGGTCGCTCAGCGACCTCAACCAGCTGGCGACAGGCACCTACGAGATAGCCACCAAGACCGACCTCTACCGTCTGGCCAACATCGTTAACGTGAGCCGTAACGAGTGCAAAGGCATCACCTTCCTTCAGACGCAGGATATCGTCTGCGATGCCGGCTACACGCCCATCGGCTACCAGGGCGACAACGACCACTCTTACTTCCGCGGCACCTACGACGGGCAGGGCCACACCGTGAGCGGCATCACCGTCACCCGCACTGGCAACACCAGTGCCGACAAATATATCGGCCTCTTCGGCTACATCTATGAGGGCACCGCGCAGAACGTCGTCCTTGCCAACAGTACCTTCACAGGATATAATTATGTCGGTGGCATCGCTGGTGAAATCAGCTGGGGCACCGTGCGCAACTGCCGCGTAGAAAGCAGCGTTACCATCAGGGTCGGAAACAGTCCCGCAGAAAACTTTGGCGGCGTCGTGGGTTATTTTCATGGCTCGGGAGCCCTGATGACTGGTTGCGTCAGTGCCGCAACCATCGAAAATAACGGCCTAACTTGTAACGATTGCGGCGGTATCAGTGGTGACGTGCAATATAATACCCTCAAGGACTGCCTCTATATTGGCACCAGCGTCACCGGCACAGGGTATGTCGGCAGCATTGCGGGTAGCACAATCAGTGCCACCATCAGCAACAACTACTACACCGCCATCAGCCTCGGCGGTATCGGTGGCAGCGGTGGCAGCAGCACAAGCAGCGACCAAGACGGTGCCCGACGCGCCCGCACCATCACCCTGGGCGAAGGCATCTCCCTCGGTGGCACCAAGACCACCTACGACGTGAGCGGCATCACCGCCTACGGCAGCACGGCCATCGGCTACGGCGGTAAGATATACAGCGGCGCGGGCCAGACGCTCACCCTTGAATACACTGGAACCTTACCATCGGGATTCGCTCTCGAAGGCTTCCGCGTGAACGACACGGCCATCGATGGCAACACCTTCACCATGCCGGCCAAGAATGTCACCGTCACATATTCTCTACAACCCATCGCCGTACCTGGCGATGTCAGCAGCGACGGAACACTGAGCATTGCCGATGTGACCATGCTCGTCAACATGGTGCTTGGCAAGGCTGATAAGAACTCCGCAGCCGACGTCAACGGTGACGGCCAAGTGACCATCGCCGACGTGACCCAACTGGTGAACCTCGTCCTCGGCAAAGCCCCGGCCACGCAAGAGTGATACTCTCCTCAGGAAAGGCCGGGGAGTGCAGTAAATTATTGAAGAGCTTACTCAGCCCTCAGTTGGGTATGTATATATAATTATTGCTGTCCGCTAAAACTTTTTAATCGCTACACAAATTAAGGTCGGCATCCTCGCTTGGATTACGACCTTTTTGTTACCTTTGTTGCCCCACGTTTTACGCCTTCACGGTCTGAATGCGCCGGAGCAGTTCGACGGCCTGATGCACGCTGGGGACTTCGGTGAAGAGCATGGTGCGGCGACCGTCCTTCTCCATGAGGCGGCAGCGGGCGACGGCAACGGTGGCATAGCTGATGAGCTGGCCGAAGGCTTGGCTCTGATAGAAGGGACTTTGGGCATTCTGGACGAAGTAGAGACGCATGCGACCGCCCTTGAGCACAATGCGCTCGGCTCCGAACTGGCGGCCCAGACGATGCAGGCTGACGACACGGATGAGTTCCTCGCCTTCCTGCGGGATGGGGCCGAAACGGTCCTGCATCCGCCGGCGGAAGTCCTCGACCTGGGCATCGGTCTCCAGTCCGTCCAGTTCGCGATAGAGCAGCATGCGCTCGCTGCTGCCAGGCACGTAGTCCTCGGGGAAGAACATGCGGATGTCGCTGTCGAGCTGGCACTCGCTGACGAACTGGCTGCCGTCGAGGGGTTCGCCCCGGGCGATGTCGTCGGCGTAGAGGTCGCTAAACTCGTCGGTCTTCAGTTCGGCCACGGCCTCGGCCAGTATCTTTTGGTAGGTTTCGTAGCCCAGGTCGGCGATGAATCCGCTCTGCTCGGCTCCGAGCAGGTTACCGGCCCCGCGGATGTCGAGGTCCTGCATGGCGATGTGGATGCCGGAACCCAGGTCGCTGAAGTTCTCCAGGGCCTGGAGCCGGCGACGGGCCTCGGGGGTGAGCGACGAGAGGGGAGGCGCGAGGAGGTAGCAGAAGGCCTTCTTGTTGCTGCGTCCGACGCGGCCACGCATCTGGTGGAGGTCGCTGAGCCCGAAGTTCTGGGCCCCGTTGATGATGATGGTGTTGGCGTTGGGGATGTCGATGCCGGACTCGATGATGGTGGTCGAGATGAGCACGTCGTAGTCGTAGTTGGCGAAGTCGAGGATGATTTTTTCCAGTTGCTCGGTGGGCATCTGCCCGTGGCCGACGGCAATGCGTGCGTCGGGGACGGCGCGGTGGAGCATCTCTTCGAGTTCCGAGAGGCGGTTGATGCGGTTGTTGACGAAGAAGACCTGCCCGTTGCGGCTCATCTCGAAGTTGACGGCATCGGCCACGACTTCGGGTGAGAAGGTGTGGAGTTCGGTCTGGATGGGATAGCGGTTGGGGGGCGGGGTCTGGATGACGCTGAGGTCGCGGGCCCCCATGAGGCTGAACTGGAGCGTGCGGGGAATGGGGGTGGCGGTGAGGGTCAGGGTGTCGACGTTGGACTTCATCTGGCGCAGGCGTTCCTTCGTGGCTACGCCGAACTTCTGTTCCTCGTCGATGACGAGGAGGCCGAGGTCGTGGAACTGGACCGACTTCCCGATGAGTTTATGGGTGCCGATGACGATGTCGACCTTGCCGGCCTTGAGGTCGGCGAGTATGGCGTTGGTCTGCTTGGCTGTGCGGGCACGGCTGAGATATTCGATGCGGACGGGGAAGTCGCGCAGGCGCTCGGTGAAGGTGCGGTAGTGCTGATAGGCCAGCACGGTGGTGGGGACCATGACGGCGACCTGCTTGCCGTCGCAGGCGGCCTTGAAGGCGGCGCGTATGGCGACCTCGGTCTTGCCGAAGCCGACGTCGCCGCAGACCAGGCGGTCCATGGGCTTGGCGCACTCCATGTCTTGCTTCACCTGCTGCGTGGCGCGCATCTGGTCGGGGGTGTCCTCGTAGAGGAAGGAGGCCTCCAGTTCGTGCTGCAGGAAACTGTCGGGCGAGAACTGGAATCCGCGTTCCTTCTGCCGCCGGGCATAGAGGCGGATGAGGTCGCGGGCGATGTCCTTGATTTTCTGTTTCGTGCGGTCCTTCAGCCGTTCCCAGGCACCGCCGCCCAGGCGGTTGAGCCGGGGTGCCTCGCCCTCGCGGCCCTTATACTTCGAGACCTTGTGGAGGGCGTGAATCGAGACGTAGATGACATCGTCGTTCTGATAGATGATCTTTATCTTTTCCTGCATCTCGCCGTTCTCGGGGATGCGGACGAGACCGCCGAAACGCCCCACGCCGTGGTCGATGTGTACGACGTAGTCGCCAATCTCGAACTGCTGCAGTTCCTTCAGCGTGAGGGCCACCTTGCCCCGACGGGCCTTGTCGGACTTGAGGTTGTACTTGTGGAAGCGGTCGAAGATCTGGTGGTCGGTGAAGAGGCAGACCCGCAGGGTGTTGTCGGCATAGCCGGCATGAAGGGTCTTTTCGACGGGGACGAACGTTATCCTCCCCCACTCCGTCTGTCCGTCAGGCATGTCCTCGAAGATGGCTTTCAGTCGCTCGTTCTGCTTCTGCGAGTCGGCCAGGATGTAGAGCGTGTAGTGCTGCGAGAGATAGTCGCGGAAGGCAGCGGTGGCAAGGTCGAAGTTCTTGTGGAAGATGGGCTGGGCCGTCACGTCGAACTCAACCCGGGCATCGGGCTTGAACGTGGGCTGATGGCCGAACTCCACCAAACGGAAGCCGAGGAGCTGGCGACCGAAGGCTGTGGCATCGACGAGCACCTCCTCCGGGGCGGTGTGGCGCCACTCGTCGTTCTCGATTTGCGCCTGCTGGGAGAAACCCGCCTCGCGAATGGCTCCGACGGTCTCGCAGAGATAGGTGACATTTTTCAGCACGACGACCGTGTCGGCCGGCAGGAATGCCAACATGCTCTCGCGGTCGGTTTGCCGGGCCAGTTCGGGCACGATGCGTATTTCCGGCTGCTTCTCGACGGAGAGTTGGGTCTGCACCTCAAAGGTCCGGATGGAATCTATCTCGTCGTCGAAGAAATCGATGCGGTAGGGCAATTCGTTGGAGAAGCTGAACACGTCGACGATGCTGCCACGGACGGAGAACTGGCCCGGCTCGTAGACATAGTCGACGCGACGGAAGCCGAAGTCAATCAGCGTGGACTCAACTTCGGTGATGTCCACCTTCTGTCCGCGGCTGAGCGTCATGGTGCGCTCCGTGAGTTGCTCCTTCGAGACCACCTGCTCGGCCAGTGCATCGGGATAGGTGACGATGAAGGGGCAAGGGGCAAAGGGCAAGGAGCGAGGGGCAGAGGGCGAGGGAGAAGAGCCCGGGGTGAGCCTTGCAAGTGCTTCGGTGCGCAGGATTTCGTTGGCGGCATCGCGCTGGCCGTATCGGACAGCACGCCGGAAGGAACTTGGGAAATAGAGCACCTGCTGCTCACCGAGTATTTGGACAAGGTCGTGGTAGAAGTAGCCAGCCTCCTCGGCATCGTCGAGGACGAAGAGGAAGGGACGCGAAAGGGCTTCGGGCTGCACCTCGCGAAGCGACGAAAAGACCATGGGGAGCAGCGAGGCCTGAGCCCCGGCTATGTGGATGCGCTGCTTCTTCTCGGCACACAGGAGCCGCCCCATCGTCTTCACGACGGGGTGCTTGCGATAGAGTTGTAACAATTCCTGCAGTTCCATGTCTCAGCCTTATTTTCCCTTCGAATAGCGCTTGATGAGGTTGTAGGCGCCGTAGAGTCCGTACTCGCCAGCCTGCGAGAGGTCGGCGAGTCCCTGCTCGGTCTGTCCCTCCATGAGGCGCACGACGCCCCGATTGTAGTAGGCATCGGGGAAGCGCGGGTCTATCTCCAGGGCACGGGAGTAGGCCTCGACGGCCCGTTCATGGTCGTGGAGAAGGACGTAGATGTTACCTATATTGTATTGCGCAAAGAGCATATCGGGTTCCAGGCGCACCACCTGCTGCAGGTCGTCCAATGCCTGTCCGTAGGCAATCTTGGCCCCTGTGTCAGGGGACTGCGAGGTGTTCGAGGCGGCCATTTGGGCACAGCGCACCTGAGCGCGCAGGAAATAACTGATTGAGACGAGAGGCTGAAGCGCAACGGCACGGTCGAGGTCGGCCAGGCAAGCCTCGAAGTCGCGCACATGATAATAGTCCATTGCACGGCGCAGATAGAGGCCCGTGGTCTCGGGACTGTCGCCCAGGACCTCGGTGACCGCCGTGATGTCCTGGAAGTGCTGGGTCATGCGCTCCTCGGTGGCATTTGTCTCCACGTTCGAGATGTAGAGCGGCAAGGGGAGCTGCCCCTGGCGATTGAAGTTTTCCACCGTCTGATGGAAGGGAATGAACGAGGAGGGACCGTTCTTGCGCTTGTAATAGGTCATCACGTAGAGTGGCATCGGGGCAAGGTCGGTCTGCCGGTCCTGTACGCGACCGCGATATTCGCTGGCATACTCCTCGCGTTCGGGCTGACGGATGTCCTCCTCCACCAGTTTGTTGTAGTCTTCGGGGTTGCGCTCGCTCTTCTTGCGGGTCTTGGAAGCCTTGCTCTTGTAGGTGCCCGTGCGCTTCTCCATCTCGGCCTTCAGGACCTTGAACTCGTCGCGCTCGGCCCCATACGTGTCGCCTATCTTGCGACGAATCTTGGCGCGCGTCTGATAGCCTGTCCAGAACTCGGGATACTCCTGAATGACGGCCGAAATGTCGCGGATGGCTCCCTTGTAGTCGCCTGTCTGGTCAAGCAAGAGGGCGCGGTTGTAGAGGGCAATCATGTTGTCGGGCTCCTGCTCCAGGACGAAGTTGAAGTCCTCAATGGCACGGTTGTCGTCGCCCACCTGCGCCCGCAGGATTCCCCGGTTGAAGTGGCCAAGGTAGTTTCCCGGCTCTATCTCAAGGGCGGCATCGTAGTCGGTCATGGCTCCCCGCAGGTTCTGCTGGTTGAAGCGGGCCAAGGCCCTATTCACATACAGACTTGCGTTCCGGGGCATCTGCATGATGGCCTTGTCCAGGTCCTTTTCGCCCTCGGCATACTTGCCGCGGTTCAAGTCCACCATGGCCTTCATGCTCCACGCCGGTCCCTCGTAGGGATTCACCTCCAGTGCCTTGCCTATCCACTCCTCGGCGCGCAGCGTGTCCTCCAGGGCAAAGCGCACCTGAGCCTTCATCGTGTAGTGTTCCGCCACCTTGGGCCATTGGCGTATCATCACGTCCAGCGACGAGTCGGCCCGTTCGTAGGCTTTCTGCTCCATCTGGCAGAGCACCATGTTGTGCCACGAGCCTTGGTTCCGGTTGTTGATGCGCGTCGATTGCACATAGTCCTCCTCGGCCCGGGCGAACTCCTTCATGTTCACGCGGCAAAGGCCACGCAGGACGTAGCTGTTCTCGACGTAGGGATTGCGCTCGATGGCACTGGTGCAGTCCGTCTCGGCACCTTTGTAGTCCTCCAGGTAGAACTTTGCCAGGCCTCGAAAGAAGTAGGGTTCGGAAAGATACGGTTTGGCCGATATGACCATGTTGAAGCGCTGAATCGAGAGCACATAGTCCTCATAATAGAGTGCATTGCGCCCCATCATCATCACGCGATCAGTGTTTATCTGCCCATAGGTGGAATTGACAATTGACCATTGGCTATTGACAATGAGCAGAATGATATAAGCCCATCTTTTCATCTCATTACCCATTGTCCATTACTCCTTGTCCCTTGCACCCTGCTCCTTGCACCCTGCACCTTGCTCCTTGCTCCTTGCACCCTGCACCTTGCTCCTTGCACCTTGCTCCTTGCACCTTGCACCTTGCTCCTTGCACCCTGCATCTTGCACCTTGCTCCTTGCACCTTGCTCCTTGCACCCTGCACCTTGCTCCTTTAATGTCGCAACTTCACCTTATAGGAGCAGGAGAAGCGTCCCTTCAGCAGGTCGCTCAACTGCCCCTTTACGAGCTGACGGCGCAGACCTTTAAGGTGGTCGGTGAAGACCTCTCCCTCCAAGTGGTCCACCTCGTGCTGCACGACGCGGGCCAAATAGCCGTCAATCCATTCGTCGTGCTCCTGCCACTGCTCGTCCTGCCACGTCAGGCGCACGCGAGTCGGGCGGCGCACCTTCTCGTGGATGCCGGGAAGGGAGAGGCACCCCTCCTCAGAGACATCCGTTTCCGCATCGTCGTACTCCTCGATGTAGGGATTGATGAACACGCGGCGGAACCCCTTGTACTGCGGCATGTCCTCGCTGATGACATCGAGGTCGATGACTATCAGGCGTATGCTCAGTCCCACCTGCGGGGCAGCCAGACCGATGCCTTCGCTCTTAGCCAGCGTGTCCCACATGTTCTGTATGAGTTGGGGCAGTTCGGGGTACGTCTCGTCAATCTCTTCAGCCACCTCGCGCAGCACGGGCTGGCCGTATGTGTAAATGGGTAATATCATTTTTTTCTTTTGATTTGAAGTGTTCAAGGGCCTTAGGGTCTTTAAGGACTTTAGGGACTTCAAGGTCGCTATCTCCTCCTTTCCATCCACCCTTGCAGGATGATGCAGGCGGAGATTTCGTCGACCAGCGCCTTGTTGCGGCGGGCCATCTTGCCGATGCCGCTGTCAAGCATGGTCTGGTGGGCAAGGACACTCGTGTAGCGTTCGTCCCACCACTCGATGGGAATCTGGGGCAAGGCCCGTTGCAACTGCTCCACGAACTTGCGCACGTGGGCCAGGTTCTCACTCTCGCGACCGTTGGTCTGCATGGGTTTGCCCACGACAAACCGCTCCACCGGCTCACGGTTGACGTAGTCCTTCAGGAAGGTCAGCAACTGACGCGTATCAACCGTCGTCAACCCATTGGCTATTATCTGCAAGGGGTCCGTCACAGCAATGCCTGTGCGACGGACCCCATAGTCTATGGCAAGAATCCTGCTCAAGCCTTACTTCTTATAAAGCAACCAAGCGTCGGGGAAATCACCCATCAGCGCCGCGCGGCTCTGAGCAGCCTGTTCCTTCGTGTCGTGGGTGGTAGCCACCACACGATACATGACATTGCCGTTGACGTTGGCCGAAACCACCTGAGCTGCATAGCCCCTGCCGGCAAGCGTCGACTGCAGGCTCTGGGCGTTGCTCTGAAGGCCGAATGAGCCAACCACGACACTGTAATCCTTCAGGCCGGTACCCTGCACCAACGTCACAGCTTCCTGACGAACGGTCACGTTGCTGTAGTCATTGGTTCTCACGGGAGTGGTGGTAACCGTGGTCACGGGGGTAGTGGTCACAGGAGTCGTAGTCACAGGAGTCGTAGTCACAGGAGTGGTGGTCACCGTGGTGGTGGGAGTGACCGGAGTGACAGCGACGGGAGTCGTCTGTTGCGTCGTGGTGACAATCGTCTCCATACCGGCGTTCTCCCCATTCATTTGTGCAGCCTGTGCCTTCTCGTAAGCTTTCTTGTAGGCACTCTCACTGCTCTTGCAACTCGTCATGGCCAGTACCACAAACAGGACTGAACCCCAAAAGAACAATTTCTTCATGTTTTTTCCTATTTATTAAATATTAGTTTTGTTAGTTCACACAATTACACGCTACAAATATACCCATTCTTACGGACATAGCCAAGATTGGTTTCAAAAAAAAAGTTAAATCAAAGGAATTTATTGTAAAATACAGGGGGCCGATTACAAATTATGTTGTATCTTTGCCCGTGAGATACTATTTATACACTAATCTAACACTGTACGACTATGAAAGCATTGAACTATCTGGTAGCATTCATCGGTGGCGCCGCCATTGGCGCAGCTGCAGGTCTTCTGCTGGCGCCCGAAAAGGGCAGTGAGCTCCGCGAAAAGATTGCCGAGGCACTGCGCAAGCGTGGCATCCGTCTGTCCTCGAAGGAAATGACCGACCTCGTAGACGAAATCGCTGAAGAACTCCAACCCGAAGAGGCATAAACGGGCACAAGAGGCGCAACGATGTTCGGATTCGCTGAGACCAAACGACAAATGCAAGATCTTCTCCTGGAGACCCGCTCCTACGTGGGACTCCAGAAGAAGGCCCTACTTATCGAGACACGTGACAAGCTCGGGACGCTCCTGTCCCGTCTGGCCATTGCCGTCGTCTGTCTGATACTGGGCAGTCTGGCCTTGCTCTTTTTTTCTTTCTTCCTGGCCTACATCGTCGGTCAGGCACTTGGCAACGTTGCCCTCGGTTTTGCCGCCGTCACGCTTCTCGTCCTTCTCCTCCTTCTTCTCTTCTGGCACATGCGGACGAAATGGGTGATACTGCCCATCACCGACATGATGACCAACCTCTTCACGGTCGACGACCAACCCTTGGAGACGGAAAAAGTTAGCGAGGAACTCCGTGAGAGCCGTGCCCGCATGAACGACAACTTCCAGCAGATGATGCACACCGGCGAGCGTCCTGCCAACCGTGTCGATGCCGTGACCAGCTGGGTCAGCCGAGGGGTCGCAGCCTACGAGGGGTTGCGCATCGGGCTATCCGTCATCCGTGCCATAGGAACTATTTTCGGACGCAAGCGCAGACGCAGATGAGCGACGGAAACTTCAACAGGTCTCTCCTACCCCACACGCCTTTCCAGAGCGGACTGCAGGCCGGGAAGTCGATGTGCCGTATGCACGCGCTCGAAGCATTCCGCGAATACCTTCTGAAATTCAATCCCGAACTTACCGACCACCAGTTTGCCGAGCACATCGACCGCTTCCGGCAACTGCTCGCTGCACGCCTCTCTAAATCCTGACTCCAGTCCCTAAAGTCCTTAAAGACCTTAAAGACCCTAAAAAAGAAAATCTAAAAACCTCCCCACTTACATGCAGGAAAAAATCATCATCCTCGACTTCGGTTCGCAAACCACCCAACTGATAGCGCGCCGACTGCGCGAGCTAAACACCTTTTGCGAGATTCTTCCCTACAACAAATATCCCGAGGACGACCACGACGTTATCGGCGTCATCCTCTCAGGCTCGCCTTTCAGTGTCTATGACCCCAAGGCCTTCCAGGTGGACCTCAGCCGATTCATCGACCGCCTGCCCGTACTGGGCATCTGCTACGGTGCCCAATACATCAGCCACACGAGGGGCGGACGCGTAGAGCCGGCTGACAGCCGCGAGTACGGCCGGGCCAACCTCCAGTGGACCGACACCGAGAGCCCCCTGTTCCGTGGATTCGAGCCGAGCAGCCAGGTGTGGATGAGCCATGGCGACACCATCACGGCTCTGCCCGACGGTTTCCACGTCGTGGCCAGCACCGACAGCGTGCGCTTTGCCGCCTTCCAGTCGGACCGCGCCCCCGTCTTCGGCGTGCAGTTCCACCCCGAGGTGGCTCATTCGCTTCAGGGCACTCTCCTGCTCCGCAACTTTGTGGTGGACATCTGCGGTGGGCATCAGGACTGGAGTCCGGCCAACTTCATCGAAGAAACCGTAGAGGAACTTCGCCGACAGATTGGTCAGGACCGTGTCATACTGGGACTTTCCGGCGGCGTGGACAGCAGCGTGGCTGCCGTCCTGCTCAACCGTGCCGTTGGCCACCAACTGACCTGCATCTTTGTAGACCACGGTATGCTGCGCAAGAACGAGTTCCACGACGTGCTCCGCGACTACGAATGCCTGGGGCTGAACGTCCGCGGCGTGGATGCTTCCGGGAAGTTCTTCCGCGACCTCGACGGCGTGACCGACCCCGAGCAGAAGCGCAAGATTATCGGTCGCGACTTTGTGGAGGTGTTCAACGAGGAAGCCCAAAGAATCATCCGTGAAAACGCCTCCCACACGGAAGCGACAGGTGGCGGTGCCGTCCGTTGGCTGGCACAGGGCACCATCTATCCCGACCGCATCGAGAGCCTGAACATCACGGGAAAGGTCATCAAGAGCCACCACAACGTGGGCGGACTGCCCAAGGAGATGAACCTCAGCCTGTGCGAACCCCTGCGCTGGCTCTTCAAGGACGAGGTGCGCCGCGTCGGTCGGCGACTGGGCATGCCCGAGCACCTCATCACGCGCCATCCCTTCCCCGGCCCCGGACTGGCCGTGCGCATCCTCGGAGCCATCACCCCCGAACGGGTGCGCGTCCTGCAAGAGGCCGACGACATCTACATCCGCTCCCTGCGCAACTACAAGGTCAAGGACGAGGACGGACACGAACAGTCCCTCTACGACACCGTATGGCAGGCCGGAGCCATCCTGCTCTCCGAAGTGCGCAGCGTCGGGGTCATGGGCGACGAACGTACCTACGAGAACCCCGTTGCCCTGCGGGCCGTCACCAGCACCGACGCCATGACCGCCGACTGGGCACGCCTCCCCTACGACTTCTTGGCACAGGTCTCCAACGACATTATTAATAAGGTAAAGGGAGTGAACCGCGTTTGCTACGACATCTCCTCCAAACCACCCGCAACCATCGAGTGGGAGTGAACCTCTCGCGTACTGACCAAACAGATACGAGGCTGTGTCAAAATGAAACGACACAGCCTCGTGTCTCTTTAGTCAGGGCATTTCTCTGCCCTCTTTCACTTCATCGATCAGAAGATGCCGTTGGCCTCTTCCTCATCCTCGTCGTCGCAGTACGTCCCTTCCCACTCTATTTCCCAATTGCCCTGATGGCGTTTCACATCGAAGCCGCCACCGCCGCCGATGGGCACGTAGGTGCTCTGCATTATATGCTCCAGCGAGCGGAGGCGCATGGCCTCCGTCACGGGTCTTGTGTATTCCCGTTTCATCGCACAATCATTTTTCGTCCGTTCTTGATGTAGACTCCCTTCTTATCAAATAGTATGTGAACCTTCGGGCTGGGGTAATGTCTGTAAGTACGTGAACCTTTGGGCAAAGGTACGCTTTGGTGCAGCGCAAGGTTAACTATGCTTCTGCACGCACAAAACAAGGCTTAATCACTTACGCCACTTCCCTAAAACAATCGCTCCCCAAAGCCAAGTTAAAGGCCTCGGGGAGCAATGCTATGTGATATATAAAGAAAGAACTACTACCTTACGAGAATCTTCTTTCCGTTCACGATATTGATGCCCTTATGCAATTTTTTGTTTCCATTGATTCTCCGTCCACTCAAGTCATAATAGGGGCGGGTATTGCCCTGGGATGCCTTTATGTCCCCGACTGGCAATGCCTCGCTGTCTAACGGCTGGATGTTGAAGGCCGACCAATCCGCATGCACACGATATAGGTCTTGACTATCCTCTTTGATAAAGAGCTTACAATAGTACTTGACGATGGAGAATGTGCCCTTGCCACAATTCTGCGGATATTCCGCATAGTTGTAAATGTGGGTTAGCGGGCAGTTGTAGAATACACTGTCTCCTATCTCCTCCACGCCACTGCCAATGCGCACTTCCGACAAGCGTTTGCAACCAGAGAAGGTACAATTCTCTATCTTCTTCACGCTTTCGGGGATATAGAACGATTTCAACCTCTCGCAACCATAGAAGGCACGTTGGCCAATGGAGGTTACCCCATTTCCTCCCTTTATTTCAGAGATTTGGCTACAACCCTCGAATGCACTCTCAGGTATCTCCGTATATTGCTTGCCAAATGTAATATCAACAAGCGATGTACATTGGCACGTCACAGAATTATAGAAACTGACTTCCGATGATATATAGAAACTGACATCCGATATATTCCTTCCTAAATAAAGCGTTTCCAAAGGACTTTCTGTGAAATTATATCTTCCAATGAATATGGAATTTTCTCCATCAAGGATTTTCAGTTTCTTAAGCCCTGTGCAGCCAGAGAACGCATAATCGTTAATAGAGGTGACGCTGTTGGGGATACTGACGGAGGTCAGGCCTGAGCAGCCATAGAACGCATAACCTCCAATAGAGGTGACGCTGTTGGGGATACTGACGGAGGTCAGCCCCGTGCGGCCATAGAATGCAGCACCGCAAATTGAGGTCACGCTTTCGGGAATAACAAGTTTTGTGATTTCTTCTCCAATTTCTTCTCCATTTAAATATAAATGCTTGGCATAACGAAGAGGATTAGCATTAGGAGATGCGAATGAAATACCACACCATGCGGCAAGGTCGTTGATATGCACGGAGGTCAGGCCCGTGCATTTACGGAACGTATATTCAGGTATCGTCTCAACCTCATTACCGATGGTCAAGGTCGTAATGGTGGAAGGAAATGCCGGATAATCATAACTACCACATGAGGTGCATTTCTTTGCATTGAAGACTACGGAGGTCAGGCCCGTGCAGCCAGAGAACGCAGACTGGCCAATCGAGGTGACGCTGTTGGGGATTTCAATGGAGGTTAGGCCCTCGCAGCCATCGAACGCAGCCTGGCCAATCGATGTCACGCTGTTGGTGATGGTGAAGGAGGTCAGGCCCGTGCAGCCAGAGAACGCAAAATCGCCAATCGATGTGACGCTGTTAGGGATGGTGACGGAGGTCAGGCCCGTGCAGCCAGAGAACGCCTGATAGTCAATCGAGGTCACGCTGTTGGGGATGGTGACGGAGGTCAGGCCCGTGCAGCCATAGAACGTAGCCCAGCCAATCGAGGTCACACTGTTGGGGATGGTAATAGAAGTTAAATCAGTACAACCATAAAACGCACAAGAAAAAATTCCAACAACATTATACGTTAATCCATTATGTATTACGGTCTCAGGGATAACGATTTCACCAGAATACTTGTTTCTGTCAGACTCAGTAGGGTCTAATCCCACATATGATACGACGACCCCGCCATCCTTAAACAAATAATAAATACCATCCTCATAGAAATCGTAGTAAGCAAAAGCCTCACTTGTCGCCATGCACAGCACGGCGACAAGTAATGTTCTTAGTAAGTGTTTCATGGTGCTACTTTTTTTTCCAGAAAGCATTAGTGACATCATTCCCGAAGATGTCCGCGCTAATCTCGTCATTACGGAGTTTCTCAATCTCCAACTCGTCAGCATGACTGCGCAGGTAGTTGGCTATCTCGGCATGTGCTGTAGTCACATTACCATGCTTGATAAGCAATTCCCCATATGCCCCCGTACATCTTAAGATAAATTCTCTGATGAATTTGTGTGAATCAAATTCATTACCAAGAATGTCAATAACCTGTCTTACTTGTTTAACTTCCATAATACAATCTCCTTACCCCAGAAACCCGATGGAGCCTTTGATAGTTCTTTGCTTAGCCTACACAACGAAAAACGTGGGTTTCCACCTCCTGCCCGTCTTCTATTCGTGGCCTTCCACAGCCAATATCGGTAAACAAGCAGAATGAAGCCCACGCCGTATGCAATCTCATGGAAATAGCATACCCGCAGCATTCACTCATGTCCTTGTTCTTGACCGATATTCTTGGATTGTGGAAGTTCCGAATAGCCAAGAGCAAAGCGTTAGTGACGCTTTTTCATTATGTAGTGTCCCACCCTGCCTCCATCCCGAAGATGGCATGGCGTGGGCAGATAACGCAGCAAAGTTACGAAATATTTCTGAGTTACTAACCTTTGGGGCAAAGTTTTTTTGGAGGTCCGTGAATTTCGGGGCATTGGGAGAGAAGTAGGAATGTGTAGCTAATGATGGTGGAGTGCCCCTTGGGGCAGAAATTGTTCTTTGTAAGTCATTAGAATAACTTTAACGGCGAATAATACGAATGAAACGGATGTATTTGGGCTTCGACAAACAAGAGATTTGCATAATTCGCTGTTTAACGTGAGTTCTTGGACGAGCCAAGCGGCAAGCCGATTACTTCGACAAGCGAAGCGGCAAAGCCGATTACTTCGAAGAGCCAAGCGGTCGATTGTCTTCACGAAGGGTGGCACTTAATTCATTCAAAAAGCCGATTACTTCGAAGAGCAAAGGGAGCGAACTCGATAACTCGCCGCAGGCGGGACGCCTGCGTACCGGAACGCTGAAGGCATCAAAGGGGGGAAATAATCGGAACAATACCATCGTTCTTTATGATTAATACATAATCTTTATGATAAGACGCACGTCTTAATGGTGTAAGACGCGCATCTTATTATTACAAGACGCGCGTCTTAACGATGAAAGACGCGCGTCTTGTAAATGAAATTAAGTATTGTCTATACAGGAACGTCGTAGAGATTGGGGTGAAGGGTCATATAACTCCAATCGGGCATTTACTAAAAAGGGGCAGCCACCGCGCGGTGACTGCCCCTTAGTCGTCAGGAAGCCTACTTTCAGTTCTTCGGTGCTCACTTCCGGTCGCCCATGAAGCGAAGCAGATAGAGGAAGAGGTTGATGAAGTCGAGATAGAGCGTGAGGCTGCCCATGAGGGCAATCTTGCCCAGCGTGTCGCCGTCGGCCTGGCTCTCGGAAACAAGGAGCATGTTCTTAATCTTCTGCGTGTCGTAGGCAGTCAGCCCCACGAAGATGAGGACACCGGCGTAGTTGGCTATCATCATCACCATGGAGTTCTGGAAGAACAGGTTGGCGACGGTGGCGATGACCAGGCCGATGAGTGCCATATAGAGGACGCGGCCGACGGTGGACAGGTCACGCTTAGTGAGGAAGCCAAACGCTGACATGGCGGCAAAGGTGCCTGCCGTGACAAAGAAAGTCTGGGCGATGCTCGATGCCGTGTAGGCGAGGAAGATGAAGGACATCGTGACCCCATTGAGCACGGCATAGAGCGCGAACATGAGTCCTGCCACGGGGAAGGACAACTTGTTGATGGCCGCCGACAGGCCCACGACCAAGGCCAGTTCCGCAATCATCAGGCCCCAGAAGAGTATGCGGTTGGTCATTATCGCATAGATGAGGGCATCGTTGCGAGCCACGGTCATGGCGGTCAGTCCGGTCATGACGAGGCCCAGTGCCATCCACAGGTAGACGTTGCGCATGAGATGCGAGAACGTCGCCGAGAAGCCCTGAGACTCCAACTTGTCGTATGAGCCAATATATTCTTGATCCATAGTGTTAAGTTTTACTGTTAACTACATACTTTGAACTCCGAAACGGGGCGATGCAGACGCATCGGCTCCATCACATGACACCGTCGCGGCGCAACTTCTCCTGCCACTTCCAGGCAGAGGCGAGCACCTGTTCGGTGGGGGTGTCGGCCTTCCAGCCCAAGACCTTGTTGGCCTTGTCGACGTTGCCCCAAACCTGCTCGATATCGCCCTCGCGACGGGGAGCATATTCCCAGTTCACCTTGACGCCGGTGGCCTTCTCAAAGCCCTCGACGACCTCCAGGGTGCTCAAACCGCGGCCCGTACCGATGTTGAAGACCTCGATGGCATCGCCGTCGCCCTCGAGCACGCGCGTCATGGCCTTCACGTGAGCCTTGGCCAGGTCAACGACATAGATGTAGTCGCGGATGCAGGTGCCGTCGGGGGTGTTGTAGTCGTTACCGAAAATCTTCAGTTGCTTGCGCACGCCGATGGCGGTCTGGGTCACGAAGGGAATGAGGTTCATGGGCACACCGATGGGCAGCTCGCCAATCTCAGCCGAGGGGTGGGCACCGATGGGATTGAAGTAGCGAAGGATGATGCTCTTGATGGGGGCACCAGAGTGTACGTAGTCCTGAATGATTTCCTCGTTGATTTGCTTCGTATTGCCATAGGGCGAGAGTGCCTTCTGGATGGGTGCCTGCTCGGTGACGGGGAGGTTCTCCTTCGTGGGCTGACCATAGACAGTGCACGAGGAGGAGAAGATGATGCCCTTCACGTCGTACTTGGGCATGAGTTCCAGCAGGTTCACCAGGCTGACGATATTGTTGCGATAATAGAGAAGGGGTTTCTCTACGCTCTCGCCTACGGCCTTGGAGGCTGCAAAGTGGATGATGCCCTTGATGCCGGGATATTTCTTGAAGACGGCTTCCGTGGCATCGAGGTCACGGAGGTCAACCTGTTCGAACTTGGGACGGATGCCCGTAATCTTCTCAATGCCATCGAGCACCTCGATGCGCGAGTTGGAGAGGTTGTCGACAATGACTACGTCGTAGCCTGCTTCCTGCAACTCAACGGTGGTATGCGAGCCGATGAAGCCGCAACCGCCAGTTACTAAAATAGTTTCTTTCATAAGTCTTTTTTTAAGGAGCAAGGGGCAAGGAGCAAGGAGCATGAGGATAGTTTTGCTACTTGTATTCCTGTTGCCTTACTTGATTAATATTTTGTTTTTCTTCAATCGAATGTTTCAGCCCTAAAAGCATACGTGCCAACTGACGGATTTTATCATCTTGTTCTGCTAAGACCTCAGAACTGATATATCCCAGCATTTCGGCTATTTCTAACTGACACATCGTTTCCATCATCGAACCGTATGCTATCTCAACGAAATGGATTCGCTCTCTCAGTGAGAATCGCCCCATACCCTCGGCAATATTCGAAGGGACAGAGATTGCAGCCCGCTGTATCTGATTTGTCAAACCATATTGCTCCTGAGTTGGAAATGAACGGGAAAGCGCATAGACGTCAGCGACCAGTTGCTTAGCCTGTCCATATACCATTAGGTTCCGATAATAGAAATCTTCCATAATTCTTGAAGGGGTAAGGGGTAAGGGGTAAGGAGCAAGGGCAAGGGGCAAGGAGCAAGAGAAATGTTTTGTACTTCATTTATTACAAGCAGCAAGCGTAAGCTCTTGCACCTTGCTCCTTGCATCTTCCTTCTTCAATTACAAGCAACAAGCGTATCCTCTTGCTCCTTGCACCTTGCCCCTTGCTCCTTAAAACAGTTTTGCCAAGCCGTTGTTCACACCGCTGAAGCCCATGAAGGCCATGGAGAGCAGACCAGCCACGACGAGGGCGATGGCCATGCCCTGCATACCCTTGGGGACATCCATGCGGGCCAACTGCTCGCGGATGCCGGCAAAGACGATGAGGGCCAGGCCGAAACCGAGAGCCGTGCACAAGGCAAACCATACGCCGCTTACGAGGCCCGGTTCCATGCCCTGGGCATCGTAGGTGCCGTTGCCCACGAGAATGGCCACACCAAGGATGCAGCAGTTAGTCGTAATCAGGGGGAGGAACACACCCAGTGCCTGATAGAGCGCAGGGCTGACCTTCTTCAATACGATTTCCACCATCTGCACCAGGGCAGCAATGACGAGGATGAAGGCGATGGTCTGGAGGTACTCCAGCCCAAAGGCGTTCAACACGTAGATTTGGATAAGATAGGTCACCAACGTGGCAATGGTGAGCACGAAAGCAACCGCTGCAGACATGCCCAAAGCGGTCTCCACTTTCTTCGACACGCCCAGGAAGGGACAGATGCCGAGGAACTGACTCAATACGATATTATTGACAAATATCGCAGTAATGAATATCAATATGAATGCCATAGTCCTTTATGCTTTTTTCAGTTTGTTGAAGATTGCAATCAGATAGCCCAGTACGATGAAGGCTCCGGGAGCCAACACGAACAACAGGGCACCGTACTGCTCGGGGAAGCAGGTGAGGCCGAACACCTTGCCCGTGCCCAACAGCTCGCGGCAAGCGCCCAGCAGGGTCAGCGCAAAGGTGAAGCCCAAACCGATGCCCAAACCATCGAAGATGCTGGGGATGGCTCCGTTCTTGGCAGCAAAAGCCTCGGCACGTCCCAGGATGATGCAGTTGACCACTATCAGCGGGATGAACAGGCCAAGGGCAGCGTCAACACCCGGGGCGTAGGCCTTGATGAGCATCTGCAGGATGGTCACCAGAGAGGCAATCACTACAATGTAGCACGGGATGCGCACCATGTCGGGGATGAGGTTCTTGATGAGTGAGATGATGAAGTTGGAGAACACCAGGACGGCCATTGTGGCCAAGCCCATCGACATGCCGTTGAAGGCACTGCTGGTGGTTCCCAACGTAGGACACATACCAAGGAGGAGCACAAAGGTGGGGTTCTCCTTGATGAGTCCGTTCAGAAATACCTTAATATTATTGAGCATGGCTCCATGATTCTCACGCTCGGCAGAGCGAACAAGTTCGTTCTGCTCTTGCTTAATCGAATTATTCATTGCTTTCCTCCTTTCCTTCTTTACATTGAACTGAAGCACCGGTCTCGGCATCTCCTTGCGCACTCAGAGCTTCGTAGGCACTGTTGACACAACGCAAGAAGGCACGGCTCGTAATGGTAGAGGCCGTGATGGCATCTACCTCGCCACCGTCTTTCTTGACGGTCAGGTTCCCTGCCTGCTTGCCGATGATGTCACCCTTCTGCCCCTTCTGGAACCAGTCGCCTGCCTTGGCACCCAGTCCCGGGGTTTCGCTGGTCTCCAACACGCGATAGCCTTGAATCAGGCCTTCGCTGTTGAAACCTACGAGTACGGTTAGTTTACCGCCGAAACCATTGGGGTCGGTGGCCTGCACGGCAACACCCTTGTCGGTGCGATAGACCACTGCCCCACTCTCCAATGTGTCGGGACTTTCGACAGTCAGTTCGTCGGCAGCAAGTACGGCTTTGATGCCGTCCGCCAGTTGCTGAGCCTTGATGTCTTCGATGGGGCCAGCCGTCACACTATTTACATATCCCAGTGCCAAACCTGCGATAACGGCAATCGAGGTCAACACAATAGCCATATTAGGCAATGTAGATTCTAACTTCTTCATTTCGCAGCCTCCTTCTTTACCACCTCGCCGAAGCGCTTGGGTTTGCAATAGTTATTAATCAAGGGCGTGAATGCGTTCATAATGATGATGGCAAACGACATACCCTCTGGATAGGCACCCCAGTTACGGATGATGACGGTCAAGAGACCGATGCATACGCCGTAGATAAGCTGTCCCTTGGGTGTCATGGGCGAGGTGACATAGTCCGTGGCCATGTAGCAGGCACCCAGCATCAGACCACCCGAGAAGATAACCTGCATGGGGTTAGCGTAAATGGGATTGGCCAAGTGGAGCAGACCGGCGAAGGCAAGCACCGTGAGGATGATGCTGACGGGAATGTGCCAGGTGATAATCTTGCGCCAGAGCATGAAGGCACAGCCCAAGAGCAGCAGCAGAGCACTGACCTCACCCATGGAACCGTCGCTCAGACCCAGGAACATATCGAGGCTCGAGGGAAGGTCGTTCAGCAACGAGGGATTCTTCTCAGTGATGGCCTTCTGCATGAGGCTCAGCGGGGTGGCACCCGTGAGGGCGTCCGTGTCGACATCCACAGCATTGTCGGGCCAAGTGGTCATCTGCACAGGGAACGAAATCAAGAGGAACACACGACCGGCGAGGGCAGGGTTGAAAATGTTCTGCCCCAGTCCGCCGAACGTCATCTTGCCCACGCCAATGGCAAACAGAGCACCCAGGACGATAATCCAAATGGGGAGATTGCTGGGCAGGTTGAACGCCAGCAGCATACCCGTCAGGATGGCAGAGCCGTCGAGAACGGTCAGGCGGTCACGTTTCAGGATGAACTTCGTGATTGCCCACTCGAAGAATACGCAAGCACATACCGAAGCCAGCATCACCGTGACGGCTCCCAGGCCGAAGAAGTAGAAACTGGCAAGCATGGCGGGCAGCAGTGCTATGCACACACCGTACATGTTCCGTCGTACGGAGTCGCCTCCGTGAACATGTGGTGAAAGGGAAATTATTAATTTGTTCATAATCAGACTTACGACCCCTACCCCTATCCCTCCCCGAGGGGAGGGCGTATATAGTATTGAGGATGGAGGATTTTGTTTGTTTATTTACATTTATTATTACCTTATGTATCCACTCCCCTCCCTCGGGAGGGGCAAGGGGGGTGGGGTCTCATTTTTGTGAGCGACTGCGGATGATGCCCATCACGGTAGCCTTGCCCACGCGGATGTGGTCGAGCAAAGGACGATGGCTGGGACAGGTGAACTGGCACGAGCCGCACTCGATGCAACTGGTCACGTCGTTCTGTTCCGAGCCCTCCCAGTCGAACTGCTCACTCATGCGCGAAAGCAGGTAGGGTTCGAGCCCCATCGGGCAGGCACCCACACACTTGGCGCAACGGATGCAGGGTTCAGCCTCGGCGCGACGTGCTTCCTTGTCGTTCATGATGAGCAGACCGCTGGAGCCCTTCGTCATGGGCACGTCGAGACTCAACAGTGCCTTGCCCATCATGGGACCGCCGCCGATAACCTTGCCCGTGTCCTCGGGCAGGCCGCCACACTCGTCAATCAGCTGGCTGAAGGGCGTACCCAGACGAGCCAACAGGTTAGAGGGCTGCTTCACGCTCTTGCCCGTAACGGTGATGATACGGTCGATGAGAGGTTTGTTCTTCATCACAGCTTCGTAAATGGCGAAGCACGTACCTACGTTCTGCACGATGGCCCCCGTGTCGATGGGCAATGCAGGGGGCGCAGGCACCTGACGGCCGATGACGGCATCGATGAGTTGCTTCTCACCGCCCTGCGGATACTTCATCTGCAAGGGCACAACCTCCACACCGGGATACTGCTTGGCCTTCTCGGTCATCAGGGCTATGGCATCGGGTTTGTTGTTTTCAATGCCGATGTACCCCTTCGTGACACCCACGGCCTTCATGACCAGTTGGAGCCCTACGAGGATTTCCTCGGAGTGTTCCAGCATCAGACGGTGGTCGGCGGTCAGGTAGGGTTCGCACTCCACGGCATTCACGATGACACATTCAGCCACCTTACCGGGAGGGGGACAAAGCTTCACATGCGTGGGGAACGTGGCACCGCCCATGCCCACGACACCGGCAGCCTTGATTTTCTCTACAATGGTCTTTGCATCCAGTTCGGGACGGTCGCTGAGCCGCACGAGGTCCTTTGAGCGGTCGATAGTCTCTTCCCACTCGTCGCCCTCCACATCCACGGTCACGGCCATGCGGCGCAGACCGCTGGCATCCAAGGCTACGTCCACCTTCGACACCTTGCCGCTGACGCTACTATAGATGGGGGCGCTGACAAAACCGCCAGCCTCGCCGAGCAGGGTTCCCACCTTCACAACGTCGCCCTTCTTGACCACGGGATTTGCCGGGGCACCAATGTGCTGGAACATGCTGAACACAGCCTGTTTGGGCAATTGAGCCTCACGGATGGGACTGCCGGCAGACAGTTTATTTTCTTCGGGATGTACTCCGCCTATCTTAAATGTTTTCATATCGGTTTACTGTTCTTTAGAGTTTATCGGAGTATTCTGAGTGTTCTGAACATTAGGGGTTGCCGTAGCCACGGGCACTTTCTCTCCTGCCTGAGCAGGGGCGGGAGCGGCTTCGGCCTTCGGCTTACGCGGGGGGAAATTGATGGCATGGATGGCACCCTTCGGGCAGGCCTCCTCGCACTTACGACACATCTTGCACTTCTCGGCATCGATGTAGGCCAGGTTGTTCTTCAGGGTGATGGCCTCAAACTTGTCGCAGGTCTTCACGCACTTGCCACAACCGATGCACGAAGCCTTGCAGACCTTATTGGCAATTGCGCCCTTGTCCTTGTTGTTGCAAAGGACAACCATGCGGCGCCCCTTCGGTCCCTTGAGACGAATCTCAATAATCTGGCGAGGGCAAGCTTTGGCACAAGCGCCGCAAGCTGTGCACTTCTCTTCATCGACCTCGGGAAGCATCGTTTCAGGATTGATGTGAATAGCGTCGAACTGACATGCTTCCACACAATCTCCGCAACCCAAGCAACCATACGGGCAACCAGTCTCGCCCATTCCCGTCATCTGCTGCACCTTACAACTTTGTGCACCATCAAACTGAACCAGGCGCGGACGGTTCTCACACGAACCATTACAACGCACGACCGCAATCTTAGGAGCCGAAGCCTCCACTTTCATGCCCAGGATGTCGGCCACCTGCTCCATGACAGGCTGACCACCTACGGGACAAAGCAAGCCTTCGAGGCTACCCTTGTCGGCAGCCTTCACACAAGCGCCGGCAAAACCCGCACAACCGGGGAAACCGCAACCACCGCAGTTGGCCTGCGGCAGCACAGCGCTCACCTGTCCGATGCGCTCATCTTCGTGTACGGCAAACTTCCGCGAGGCGAAGTAGAGCAACAGGGCCGAAATGAGCCCGATTGCACCCAAGGCAATAATTGCCAATAGAATTAAATTCATAACTTTAACTTATTTTTATAGTTTATCGTTCATTTCTTATCTAATCACCGTTCCGGCTTCAGAGTTCCTTAATCTGGAAGGTGAACTTACGCTGCAAACGCCCACGAAAGGCGTAGAGCACTATATAATATAGTATAAGGGCCAGCAAGGCCGACAAGGCCCCCCACCCTTCACTGCCCGTCCAGACATAGACCAACGACAGGACGGCCATCAGCACCACAAGGGGCATCGCGTAGGCCCAGACCGTCGCACGCAAGCCAAGTCCTAACCGACCGACAATCGCCACCTCTTGCCCCACGGCATATTGGCCGACATCCGAAGTGGGAATGTCTATCGTTCTCTGATTCTTTTCCGAACTATGGCACAAAGAAGCGGCTGCACAGGTTGCACATGCCACTTCCTGCACAATCGTGACCTTTACGCACTGGGGCATAACCTCTTTTACAATGCCCCGATGCTCGATTTGTCTATCTTTCATCTACAGAATTCCGTAAAGTCGTACAAAGTTAATACTTTTTCGCGTCAAGACAAAGGAAGTATGGCAAGAATTTTGTATCTTTGCATCTGCAAAACCAAAAAAACACTACCAAAAGCATCATAAGACACTATGAGAACACTCTTAAAGCCTATCGGGGCTCTACTTATCTTTTTCCTCATGCAACTTGCTGCAGGCATAGTCTTAGCCATCGTCGGCGGCACGCGCAACGTTGCCTTCACCGAACATGCCGGTTTATTAGGCATCACCCTCATTGTGAGCGGAATTGCCACGGGTATCATCCTCTACCTGTTAAAGATGATACGGCTGAAGACGTTCAGCCTGAAGAACATAAAATGGAAACACGCCCCACTGGGTGTGGGTGCGGCCCTGACGGGCATAATTGCCATGGACCTGCTGAGCGAGCAACTGCACCTGACCGACCTCATGAAGATTGAGTTCCTGGAACTGGGCCGGAACCCATGGGGCATCATAGCCATTGCACTCGTGGCCCCCATCGTCGAGGAGTTGGTTTTCCGTGAGGCCATCATCGGTTCGCTGCTCCGCCATCGGGTGCATCGCTGGCAAGCCATCTTGATTTCTGCCGTTCTTTTCGGCCTCGTGCATTTCAATCCGGCCCAGATTCCTTTTGCCTTCGTCATGGGCCTCATCCTGGGTGTCATCTATGTGAAGATGGGCAATATCGTGATGACGAGCCTTTTGCACATCATCAACAACATGCTGGCCGTGGTGGAAATGAACGTCCTGGGCGACAAGGCCGACAGCTTCAGCTACACGTCGGCACTCGGCGGCACCATTGCCGTATGGATGTACATCATACTGTCTTCGGTGCTATGCTATGTTTTCCTCACCCAGTTCTGGATAAAGTATCATCGGAAGCACACCCATTAACGACACACGACATTCCACTAATATGAAAGGGTCCCACCTCACGGCGGAACCCTTTCTGCTGTTGTTTGGAAAAATCTATTAGAATAAAATTTTTAACTTTTGATTTTAGCGCCGGTTTATGCGTTAGCCTCCTCCGTTGCCTCTGTGTTCTCTGATGCAGCTTCTGCTGCGGCCTCTGCGGCGGCTGCGGCCTCGGCAGCCTTCTTCTCAGCCACCTTCTCCTGAACCTTAGCGTCAGCCTTCTTCTCGGCTTCCAAGCGAGCGTTTTCTGCAGCTCTCTTTTCGGCTGCGAGCTTAGCCTCAACGGCGGCAAGACCCTTCTGGCGATCAGCCTTCCAGGCATCGAACTTTGCCTGTGCTGCAGCTTCGTCAAAAGCTCCCTTCTTCACACCGCCCTTCAGGTGCTTCATCAGATAGACACCTTCACGGGACAAGATGTTACGAACTGTGTCAGTAGGCTGTGCGCCAACTTCCACCCAGTACAAGGCACGGTCGAATTTCAAATCTACAGTGGCAGGATTGGTGTTCGGATTGTACGTACCAATCTTCTCTGTAAACTTACCATCACGTGGTGCTCTTACATCAGCGATCACGATGCTGTAGAAGGCATAACCCTTACGGCCGTGGCGCTGCAATCTAATTTTTGTTGCCATTAGTTAAAATTTTATTTAATAGGTTTGAAATATGCTGCCAACTCGTGACAGCGGCTGCAAAGGTACAAAATAATTGCGAATTACGAATTACGAAATACAAATTATTTTTTGTCATATCACGTTTTTTGGCTATCTTCGCAGGCAAAATCAAAACTTAAATGATATGAGACGAATCTTTTTGCTCTGTACGGTGGCACTTATAGCCCTGTCACTCAACGCACAGTCATGGACGGCCGACAACGGCAACGGCACGTTCACAAATCCTCTCTTCTACGACGAGTTTTCAGACCCCGACATCCTGCGTGTCGGAGATGACTATTACCTGGCCGGCACCACCATGCACGCCGTGCCCGGACTGGTCATCCTCCACTCCAAGGACCTCGTCAATTGGGAAAATATCTCCTACTGCTTTCCACGCTTCGACTTCACGGAAGACCACTTTGCGCTGAAGAACCATCAGGAGATTTACGGCCAGGGCGTGTGGGCCCCCTGCATCCGCTACGCCAACGGCCAGTTCTACGTGTTCACGAACATCAACGGAAAGGGCCTGCAGTGCTACACCTCGAAGGACATCCGCGGTCCCTGGGAACACCATAACATGAAGGGCAACATCTACGACCTAGGCGTGCTCTTCGACGACGACGGCAAAGTGTATGCCATCCACGGCTACGGTACGGTAAAGTGTACGGAACTCCGGCCCGACATGTCAGGCCCCATCGAGGAAACCGAGCGCGTCATCATCCCCGAAGGCAACGGCGTGGGCGAAGGGCACCACATGTACAAGATTGACGGCACCTACTACCTCATCAGCACCGACTACCGACCCAACGGACGCACCCTGTGCTCCCGCTCCAAGAGCATCTGGGGCCCCTACGAGACACGTGTCATCACGGCCGACGAGACCTACGGTTACCACGCTGCCTCGCTCACGCAAGTGCCACGTGGCACCAAGTATCGCATTGGAGAGGACGGCACAAAGTTTGGCCTGGGTCCCCTCGACAAGGACGCCACGGCCTGCACCAATGCCCATCAGGGTGGCATCGTACAGTACAAAGACGGCTCATGGTGGGCCTTGCTGATGATGGACTTCCATTCCATCGGCCGCACGGTGTGCCTGATGCCCATCACGTGGAAGGACGGCTGGCCCATGATTGGATTGGAGGGCAACCTGGGGCGCGCACCACGCACTTGGTTCAAGCCCGGGACAGCTGAAGGTCTCTATGGCGCCGGCGATGCTCCCGTCGAGCCTCATGCCCCATACCTGCGTTCCGACAATTTTGACCAAAACCAGCTGGGACGCATCTGGCAATGGAACCACAACCCCGACGACAAGATGTGGAGCCTGAAGAAAGGTAAACTGCAACTGCGCACCCAGCCTGCCGAACAACTCATGTGGGCACGCAACACGCTGACACAACGCGTCATCGGGCCTCGCGCCATCACTACGGTGGAGCTGAACGTCAAGAACCTGAAGGCTGGCGACGTGGCCGGCCTGGGCAACATCAACGTACCCTGTTCCTGGATAGGCGTGGTCCATAACGGTGAACGACTCATCCTGCGATGCTTCGAGCAACTGACCAACGACACAATAGACGTGGAAATAGCCCAGACAGGCAACTCCGGAATATCTGGAAAGTCTGGAAAAAACAGCTCCATTGAAAAAATCTGGCTGCGCAGCATCGGCGACTACGACCACGACCAGGCACAATACGCCTACTCAACCGACGGCAAGAACTTCCAGACACTTGGGCGCATGATGCCGCTCAGCTACCAACTCATCTCGTTCCAAGGTTCGCGCCACGCACTCTTCGCCTTCAACACGCTGGGAAAGAATGGCGGCTATGCCGAGTTCGACAACTTCACCGTTGAGGAACCCGACGCTGACCGTTCCGGCAACATCCCTTACGGCAAGACGCTTGCCAACCCATCAGCCTCCGACCGCTGGTTCCGCATCATCAACAAGGCCACCGGACGACCCGCCAACTGCGACCCGCACGGCATACTCTACGACACCCACCCTGGCGACAAGGGAGAGCGCACCCGGTTCCAGATTATCGACATGGGGAACGGACGAGTTGTGCTCAGGTGTGCCGATGGGCGTTACCTGAAGGTATATGGCGACGGGCTGCCAGGTGACGTACGCTTCACGCGCGACGAAAAAAAGGCAGAGGTGTTCCTCTGGCAGGACCTCCTCAACCACGATTTTATGCTTCTATCATTGAAGAATCACCGCTATCTGGGCAAGTCGCCCACGACAGGCAGTCCCTACTCGATGGACTTCACTGGCCCGGACCCGGCTCGTCGGAATGGCTCGGTGCTTCACTGGGAAGAAGTGCAGTAGAATCTGACACAGCCGCCAGCGACTTTTTCCGTTTAGGGTTTTCGCTGGCGCCCATCTTCAGCAAGTTGCGAGCCGACGTGATGATGCTCATGCCACTGTCTGCGGTGCTCTTCTCTACGTTGAGAAGGGCATCGCTCGTTTTCTGAAACTGGCGTTTCACCTCGTCCATACGCTCTGCGAACAGTTGCACGCGGTCCACCATCTGATTGGCCAGTTCCATGATTTTCTGCTGATTTTCCATCTGATGGACTTGTTTCCAAGTCATTTCCAAGACACGCAGGACCATGTAGAGATTCTGCGAACCAGCTATGACAACCCCCTTGTCGTAGGCCTCCTTCCAGAGTGTGGGGTCGTTGCTCAAGGCCAGTTGCAGAGCGGACTCGGAGAATACGTACATCAGCACGAAGTCCAGCCGTCCGCGGCCTTCCTTCCCATACTTGAAATAGTTCTTCCGCGAGAGTTCTGTCACGTGGTTGCGCACACTGGCAATGTGACGGCGCAGGGCATCCTGCCGCTGTTCTTCGGTCTGAGCATTATGGTATTCCTCAAAGGCCGTGAACGACATTTTAGAGTCAATGATGACATCGCGCCGGTCGGGAAAATGAAGGATGGCATCGGGAATCAGGCGATGCCCCTCGTCGCCAAAGATGACTCGCCCCTCGGCATCCTTCATCGTTTCCTGCAGCTCAAACTGCACGCCCTCTTCCAGCCCCATGTCCTCCAAAAGCTGCTTAAGCTTCAGTTCGCCGAAGTTGCCTTGAGTCTTGTTTTCCCCCATCAGAGCCTGCGTCAGCCGGTCGGCCCTCTCCCCCACCTCGCGGCTCAGTTGGAAACTGGTCTTGATGGAGGCATCCAGACGCTGCATGGTAGCCGTCTGTTCGCGGTCGCTTCGTTCCACCGCCTCACGCATCTGCTGAATGTGAACCTGCAAGGGGTTTAGGATGCCTGCCAGTTGCTCTTTGTTCGTAAGCGAAAGTTGTTCGGCTCGTTCTTTCAGAATCTTTTCCGAAGCGGTGTTCATCTGTTCGCGCACGAGGGTCATCTGTTGCTTTATCTGTTCCTCATGCTGCTGGTGCATGACCGCCAAGGCCTCCCGATACTGGGTTTCAGCCCGCTGCAACTGGGCCATGTACTGCGTCCGCTGAGCCTCCAGCTGTTCGGCATACTGTTTCTGCTGACTCTCCAGTCGCTCGGCATATTGCTTCTGCTGACTTTCCAACTGGCCCACATACTGAGTCCGCTGCGTCTCCAACTGAGCTTGGTATTGTGTTCGCTGGCTTTCCAACTGTCCCGCGTGCTGAGCCTTTTGCTCCTCCTGTTGCGCGCGGTGCATCTCCTTAAGTTCTTCCATCTGACGTTCGCCAGAGCGGACATCTTCCTCTGCATGGTGCTTCTCCTGTTCCAGCAGCGCAAGCCGCGTCTTCAGCTTCGAGACGAAGAGATAGGTGCCACACACACCCAGCACGATTCCTATCAATAAAAAAATGTATTCCATGAGTCCTGACTTTTTCTGCCGCAAATATAACACAAATTTCACGCTTTTTCACCATTCTTCTGTCAGAAAGTAAAGAAAAACGAGAGAAGACAGAAGATTTCGGCCAAATCTTTGGTCGTTAAACCATATATCCTTACCTTTGTCCTATCAATTGGAAGTCCAAAAACACACGAAACAAAACTAACACTGAAAAACATGAAAAAGAGTAGACTGATTCTTTGCTGCCTGATTTCCTTATCGGTAGCCTTTGGCAACATCGCCACAGCCCAGGCTGGGCGCAAGTCTGACATGAAGGTCAACTACGTACTGAAGAACATTGGCGTGAAAAGCGACGTAAGGGAAAAACTGAAGCCCCTGCTCGTGAGCTATCTGGCCGACAAGAAGGTGGCCAACAAGGAATACGACGACCTGAAGGACAAGCTGAAGCCTAGCATCGATGCCGGCACCATCACTGAGAAGCAGGCCCAACAACTGCTGAACCTGAAATGGAAGGCCGACGAAAAGGAACTGGCCGTGAAGCGCCAGTATGAGGAAAAGTTCAAGACCGTGCTCTCGGCCAAGAAGACCTATCAATGCTTCTCCTTGCTCAACGACAGCAAGAGCAAAATGGCCGGAAAAGATGCCGATGACTGATAGCCATACGGTCAGGAGGAATTCCTGCAAGGCATGGCTGCTGGCCACACGGCCAAAGACACTGACGGGAGCTGCGGCTCCCGTCCTTGTTGCGCTGTCAAGGGCCTGGGCCGACATGGGGCAGTTAGTCTGGATGCCCGCCATCCTGTGCCTGCTGTTTGCCCTGCTGATGCAGGTGGATGCCAACCTGGTCAACGACTATCTCGACTTCCGCAACGGCACTGACCGCGAAGACCGCCTCGGCCCCGAACGGGCCTGCGCCCAGGGCTGGATTACGCCCCGTGCCATGCAGTGGGGCATCGCATGGGTCACCCTGCTCTCTTGTCTTGTCGGCCTGCCCCTCATCCTCTGGGGCGGGTGGTGGATGGTGGCCATCGGCGCGGCCTGCGTGGCGGGGTGCTTCCTCTATAGCGTCCTGTTCTCACGCATTGCCCTGGGCGACGTCCTCGTCATCCTGTTCTTCGGTCTCGTCCCCGTCGTCGTCACTTACTACCTGCAAACCAAGACTACATCGCCAGAGACTAATTCTCAATTTTCAATTTTCGATTTTCAATTACTTTCCGCCGCCCTGGCCATGGGGCTGGTCACCGACTGCCTCCTGTTGGTCAACAACTATCGCGACCGCGACACCGACCGCCACAGCGGCAAGCGCACGCTGGTCACCCTCATCGGCCCGAAGGTCACGGAATGGCTTTACCTGGCTTTCGGGCTTGTGGCTTTTGTCCTTTGCCTGCCGCAGTCGCGTCTGCTCATGTTCTACCTGCCGTTCCACTTCATCAACTGGCATCTCATGTGCGCCATCCATGAGGGACGCGCACTCAACGCCATCCTCGGCCGCACCGCCGCCGCCATCCTGCTCTTCGCCGTACTCTACAGCGCGGGCGTCGTCCTGAGGTGGTAAGGAAGGAATAAGAAAAATCCTTACATCCCACTTCCCTGTCAAAATAACCTTACTATGCTTAGGGGCATAAGATTACTATGCTTAGGGGGATAACCTTAGTAACCTTATCCGCCTAAGCATAGTAATCTTCCGTATAAGGGGGTATATCTCGCCAAAGGGCAAAAAATCTGAAATGTTTACAATTTTCTATTATCCCCGTAGCTACTTTATTATATTGGGAAGAAAGCGGGGCATCTCCTTATAAAAACCACCGCTTTCTTTCCAGTGCAATCAAAGGCTATTTCTTTGTATATGTATTACCATCAAATGCCAAAGTTTTCCCCATGACCGAAAAGGTCATATCATAGCTTCCATAGTTATATGAGATTCGTACCACACCTGAATTATTATGAACTGCAATAATTGTATATGAGAACGAGTCATTCCATCCCATAACTTTCCGATAGTGGCTTCCACTGCCACTTGAATTAAAAATCCATCTGTCGGTTCCATGATCTTCATAAGGATTTCCTACATTGACCGATTCCTCTCGTTCCCAAGTACCAATCAGAGGATTATCATCATCGTCGTCACCACAGGACACAAAAGCGACACTACATACAGCCAGCATGGCCAGCATCAGGATACCATAAATCTTTTTCATTTTCTTCATTTTTTTGATTGTTTAATAATGTTTGTTTGGGTTAGTCCGATAGATTCCGAGAAGAGACAGAAAAAGAAACGTGGACTAATAACTTCGTCTACGTCTCTGAGGTATCGCCAAACACCATGCCACCATATACGAGCAAAAGTCCACGCCGAATCAGCGTGAACATTAACCTCTGCTCTTGGTGGTCTCTTCAAGTTGGCGATTTTCAGAGACAAGATAGAAATTAACGTTCCTTTATCCTAATGTCTTTAGTCCTTTTTATACCATAGGCTCGTGTTTTTGAATTTATAAACGCAAAGATACATCATTCTTTGTACAAGCCAAAATTTTTCTTTATATTTGTCTGCAAATAATATAAAAACGCACTTTACTATGGCACAACAAACGGACGACAAGAAGATTATCTTCTCGATGGTGGGCGTGAGCAAGACCATCCAGCAGAACCAGAAACAAGTACTCAAGAACATCTATCTCTCCTTCTTCTACGGAGCCAAGATAGGCATCATCGGCCTCAACGGATCGGGTAAATCGACGCTGATGAAAATCATCGCCGGACTCGACCAGCAATATCAGGGTCAGGTGGTGTTCTCGCCGGGCTACTCGGTGGGCTATCTGCCGCAGGACCCTCAACTCGACGACACGAAGACGGTCATCGACGTGGTGAAGGAGGGCGTGCAGCCCATCGTGGACGCACTGGCCGAATACGAAGAGATTAACCAGAAGTTCGGACTGCCCGAATACTACGAGGACGAGGATAAGATGAACCAACTCTTTGCCCGCCAAGGCGAGTTGCAGGACATCATCGACGCCACCGATGCGTGGAACCTGGACAGCCGACTGGAGCGGGCCATGGATGCCCTGCGCTGTCCGCCAGCCGACCAGCTGTGCGGCGTGCTCTCCGGCGGTGAGCGTCGCCGTGTGGCCCTGTGCCGCCTGCTCTTGCAGAAGCCCGATGTACTCCTCCTCGACGAACCGACCAACCACCTCAATGCCGAGAGCATCGACTGGCTGGAGCAGCATCTGCAACAATACGAGGGTACCGTCATCTGTGTCACGCACGACCGCTACTTTCTCGACGACGTGGCCGGATGGATTCTGGAACTCGACCGTGGCGAGGGCATCCCCTGGAAGGGCAACTACTCCTCGTGGTTGGAACAGAAGACCAAGCGCATGGAACAGGAGGAGAAGGTGGCCTCGAAGCGCCGCAAGACCCTGGAGCGCGAATTGGAATGGGTGCGCATGGCTCCCAAAGCTCGCCAGGCCAAGGGTAAAGCCCGACTGAACTCCTACGACAAGATGCTGAACGAAGAACAGAAGGAACGCGAGGAAAAGCTCGAAATATTCATCCCCAACGGTCCGCGCCTCGGCAACAAGGTCATCGAGGCCCACGGTGTGTCGAAGGGCTATGGTGGTCGCGAATTGATTCGCGACTTAAACTTCATGCTGCCGCCCAACGGCATCGTGGGTGTCATCGGTCCCAACGGGGCAGGCAAGACCACCCTCTTCCGCATGATTATGGGCTTGGAGCAACCCGACTCAGGAACCTTCGAGGTGGGCGAAACCGTGAAACTCGCCTACGTGGACCAAAGTCACCACGACATCAAGGCCGACCAAAGTGTCTATCAAGTCATCAGCCAAGGCAACGAACTCATCCGCATGGGTGGCCGCGACGTGAACGTCCGTGCCTATCTCTCTCGCTTCAACTTCTCCGGTGCCGACCAGGAGAAGAAGTGCGGCGTGCTCTCCGGCGGTGAGCGCAACCGCCTCCACTTGGCCATGGCACTGAAGCAGGAGGGCAACGTCCTGCTCCTCGACGAGCCCACCAACGACATCGACGTGAACACGCTGCGTGCTCTGGAGGAAGGTCTCGAATCCTTCGCCGGTTGCGCCGTCGTCATCAGTCACGACCGCTGGTTCCTCGACCGCATCTGCACCCACATCCTCGCTTACGAGGGCGACGGACAGGTGTTTTTCTTCGAGGGCAGCTACTCCGAGTACGAAGCCAACAAGTGCAAACGCCTCGGCATCGAAGAACCCAAGCGCGCCCGCTACCGCAAACTGATGGAGGACTAAAACTATAAGTACTATA
>JAFTEX010000086.1 GCA_017453445.1 Bacteroidaceae bacterium | reverse complement strand
CCGAAAAAATGTGTACTTTTGCCCATGGTTATGTTTGTTTATGTTTGGCGACTGCAAATATAACCAAAAGGGCTGACACCTTTGAGTGGTGACAGCCCTAATTTTTGTCTGATGACTTAATGTTTACCGGACAGTAATAAATATTTTGCGGCCCTGCCAAAGGACAATGCCACGATAGTGGCCGAGCTGGTCAGGCGTGTCTGCCAAACGACGTCCCCGCAAATCGTAGACGCCACCTGCAGTTGGCACCTTATTCTTTGAGCTTTGTACATTCGCAATGCCAGTGGGCAGTGTGGTGAAGTCGAACACGCGGTTGCAGAGCGTGTTGAGAGCACGCACGTCGGCTATGGTAAGCGGACGGTCGTAGATAAAGAGGTCGTCGAAGCTGGCGTTGGACGAACCCCAGTAGGAGCCATGCCCGATGCAGAAGTCGGGACAGGTGGCGGCATGATGCACGATGCGTTCGAAGTCGAAGTCACCGATCTTGCGGATGGGGGAGCCGTCGAGCGTACCGCTGAAGCGGGAGTTGCTCTTGCGCTTTCCGTTCACGTAGGTGGTGATACCATTGGTGCGCGATACGGTGACAGTGACGAACACCCACTCCCCAACGGGCATGAATTCAGTGGCACCCTGGTCGGGATGGTTGAGGTCGAAGCGAGTGGCGTCGTCCTGCCTGTAGCCGACGTAGAGGTTGCCAGTGGTGAAAAAGGTCTCGCCAGTCGGTTCGTTGAGCAGGCAGGCGTGGGTGTCGTAGAGGTTGAGGTCGTTACAGCGTGCCCAATAAGCAATGGTGAATCCTTCGTCAAGCGAACGTCCCTTTAGGGGATTGGGAAATCGGACGAAACTGTTGTGGTCGCGGACGCCAAAGGCGGTGTGGATTACGCGGCCGCTGCGTTGGTCATCACGTTCGAGCTGGGGGAGCGTGCCGTTGCCAAGTTTCGAGCGTTTGCCGGCCTGTGTGCCGTCGTAGGCGTTGCGCAGCGTGGTGTTGTCGCAGTTGTAGTAGGCCAGTAAGCCGCCGAAGACATTGCCTTCGGGCATGGACTCTGCTGCGGCGACAACGTGGAGGGTATCGTCCCAGTGCCATGTGCCGGCCGACAGGCGCACGGTCATTTCGATATCGCGGTCGACGGTCAGTCCGGCCGGGTTGTACTTGCCCTCGTCGGAAAAGATGTCAGGGGCGGAGGAAGTCCATTTCAGTTTCACGTTGTCGGGCAACATGAAGCCGTTCAGGTGGACGTTTCGCGTGATACGGTCGCCCTGCTTGAGGGGGATGGTGTTGTTGTTGAGCGTGTAGGCCAGTGCGTAGTCATCCAGCATCTTATAGGCCCACAGGCTCACCCCCTGCGTGCTGGTGGCGGTGATAGCGAGGGCCTTGATGGTGGTGGGTTCCATCTGCTGCTCGACTACGACACCGCTGTAGGTCACGCCGTTGATGACGAGAGTGACATAGGCCGTGCCTGCTTTGAGTTTCCACGTACCGCTGAGCGCACCGCTCACCTTTCCGCTGGCGGAGAGGGTGATGCTGACGGGTTCGACTTGTTCCATATTGACGAAGTCCATGTCGTATTTGTGAATGAGCACCTGATAGGTGCCGGCGATGTCATTCTTTGCGAACAGTTCGTTGGCGGCGATGTCGGCATCGGTGACCTTCTCGCCAGTGTATTCAAACGGGGCGGCGCAGAGCCATCCAGCCTGATTGACAAACACCTGGTGGACACGTACCTGATGCACACCGCTGCGGTCGTGGAAGCGGGTATGATAGACGAGGTAGTTGCGTCCGTCGGGGGCAGCGACGATGGAATTGTGTCCCTGTGCCACCTCGCCGATTTCGGTTGCGAATCCCCAGTGGCCGTAAGCACCGAGAATCTTCATGCCTCGGTGGTCGGCACCGATGCCCACATTGTTTACCCACCAGTCGAGCACGGCAGGCGTACCGTTGCCATCAACGTAGGGTCCCTGTGGATTCTTGCTGCGAAACACGTGCATCTCGTATCCGTCAGCCTCGCCAAGTGCGCCGTGTGTGACGAACAGGTAATAGTAGTCGCCGATGTGCTCGATGTACGAGCCTTCGCCCGTGGCGCCACATCCGCCGGCAATCTTCCGACCGAAGTAGGGGTCGAGGGTCACGGCCGTGCCTCGCCTATCAAAGTCGCTGCCGTAGTCCACGTTATAGTCGCGCAGCCCCGTCTGTTCGTCAAGTTCAAGCATCCAGATGCCGCCGAAGAACGAGCCGTAGCACATGTGCAGGTTGCCCTCTTCATCGTAGAAGACGGTGGGATCAATACCGTTCACCCACGTGGCACCAGGTTCGTGGACGTAGCGGGCGGGCAGTACGGCCTGCGTGCCAATGGCCAGTTCCAGGTCGGTCTTCTTATAGGATACGCGCTCGTCGTAGGAGTAGAATCCTGTGTAGATTACCGGCCCCTCGTAGACGTAGGGACCTTCGATGTCGTCGGCGCAGAGCAGGACGATGACACAGTTGTTGGCCCCCCATCCGCCCGCCAGACTCAGATACATGCACCATTTCTTCATAGCCCGGTTGTAGATGACGTCTGGAGCCCACATCAGTCCGTCGAGACTTTGGGAGGCATCGAAGGCGCGGGTCCAGGCCAGGGCATCGAAGTTTCCGAACGACACCATGCGTCCGCCCACGTTCACCCGCTTGACGCGATGGGTGACAAAAGGTTCATTGTTGTCGTTGGCCAGGCGGACACCACCGTCGGCCTTGAGCACGCCCCACGGAGCCGAAAGATATTCCCACGTGCGCAGGTCCTTCGAGCGCACCTGTCCGCGGTGGGTTCCGAAGAGATACCACGTGCGGCTCGACGGCTCCCACACAATCGAGGGATCATGCACGCTGACCCGTGGCAGGGTATAGCTGCTGTAATAGGTCTGAGCCATCTTCTTTGTCATTTTCTGTGCCGAGACGGTCGAAGCGGCAAGCAACGCTACGGCAAGCAGCATACACTGTTTCATGTTTTTCATTTCCCCAATATTGATTAAAGTCCTAAATTTAACATAAAATGAACGCGTCAAGATGCTTCTCCGTTTTCCATCCTTTGATTGTCGGCCATCACGCTGAGCACAAGGTCTGTGACCATCTGCTTCAGTTCGTCGATAAACTGGCGGGCTTCGTACTCATGGCTTTCTATCAGGCGCAGTTTGCGCTCCCACTGCCCGGTAAGTTCGGCACTCTTGAGGAGTTCGTTGCGTATGAGGCCGATAAGTTCCACACCAGTGGGGGTGGCAATGAGGTTCTTGCGCTCCTTACGGATGTAGTTGCGGCGAAAGAGGGTCTCGATGATGGCGGCGCGGGTCGAGGGACGCCCGATGCCGTTCTCCTTCAGCGCGTCGCGCAGTTCCTCGTCGTCGACGAACTTGCCCGCCGTCTCCATGGCCCGCAGCAGGGTGGCCTCGGTGTAGGGCTTTGGCGGCGTGGTCTGCTTCTCGGCCAGGTCAGGCACGTGGGGCCCGGCTTCGCCCTTTGTAAACGTAGGGAGCAGCCCTCCTCCCTGTTCTCCCTCAAGAGAGAGAGTGGTTTCTTCCTTTGATGGCGCAGCGTTTCCCTCCCCTTGTGGAAGGGCGGAGGGTGGGGCCTGCCAAAGTACGTGCCACGCAGGGTCGGTGATGTGTTTGCCCGTGGCTTTGAACTGGACGTCGGCCACCTCGCCGAGGACGGTGGTGGTGTCGAACTGGCAATCAGGATAGAACGCACCGATGAAGCGGCGCACGACGAGGTCATAGACCTTGGCCTCCATCTCCGTCATGGCCTGGGCAAAGACCCCTGTGGGGATGATGGCATGGTGGTCGGTCACCTTCTTGTTGTCGAATACCTTCTTGCTTTTTGCCAGTTTCTGGCCTTTGATGCGCTCCATGAGGGGAAAGTACTGGCGCAGGCCGTTCATAATCTGGGGGCACTTGGGATAGACATCGTCGGGCAGGAAGGTGGTATCGACGCGCGGATAGGTGGTATATTTCTTTTCGTAGAGACTCTGGATGAGCTGCAGAGTGAGGTCGGCGGAGAAGCCGTACTTTTTGTTGCACTCCACCTGCAGGGAGGTCAGGTCGAAGAGTCGGGGCGGTGCCTCGGTGCCTTTCTTCTTCTCCACCTTGGTGACGGTGAAGGGCAGTTCGCCAATCTTCGCCAGCGCGGCCTCGCCCTCCTCACGCGTCTTATACCCCCTGTCTCCTTCCTCCATGACGGCGGAGAACACCACGTCGCGATACTTGGTGGTCAAGACCCAGTAGGGCACAGGCACGAAACTTTCAATCTCCTGCTGCCGGCGCACGATAAGGGCCAGCGTGGGAGTCTGCACGCGCCCGATGCTGAGCACCTGCTTGTCGCGGGCCATGGAGTTGCGATACTTCAGCGTGTAGAGTCGCGTGGCGTTCATGCCCAGTGTCCAGTCGCCGATGGCGCGTGAGAGTCCGGCCTCGTAGAGGCTCTGATAGTCCGTCTGGTCCTTCAGCTGCTGGAAGCCCTCGCGTATGGCCTCCTCCGTCAGGCTGTTTATCCACAGACGCTGCACGGGACACTTGGCTCCAGTCATTTGTATCACCCACCGCTGTATGAGTTCGCCCTCCTGCCCGGCATCGCCGCAGTTGATGATGCGCTCGGCACCGAGCATCAGGCGCTTTATGGTCTCGAACTGTTTCTCCACACCCTTGTCCGTCTTCAGCTTGATGCCGAAGCGCTGCGGAATCATGGGCAGTTGTCCCAGGCTCCACGTCTTCCACATCGGGGAGTATTCGTGGGGCTCTTTCAACTCACACAGGTGACCGAAGGTCCACGTCACCTGATAGCCGTTTCCCTCCATATATCCGTCCCGCTGCTGGTTGGCTCCCAGCACGTGGGCTATGTCTCTGCCCACCGAGGGCTTCTCTGCTATGCAAACTATCATTCGGATTGATAAAAAACAACTTATATTATATTAAAAACAACTATAACAACATTGAACAACTTTTATATTATATAAAGGAAAGTTCCCGGCTAAAGGGTATGCCCTCTTCTTCCAGTTCCATCTGCATTGCCTCCTGATAGCAATACTCATTCAGGCCGGGGCCCAATTCCCTATGGACCTCATGAATGGCACCCACCACATCAAACATGTGTTCTCTTACCTCGGCAAAGTTTATCATCTATTAAAGTTGTTCCTTATTGTTATAGTTGTTTTCCTTATTACTCCCATGCCTCCAAGTCCAACTCCGGCAGTTGCTCCCGGCTGAACGTGGGGTCGCGTCCCTCGCGCCGCTGGCGGAAGTAGTCGTCCTTCAGCCGATAGACATACCGGGCCAGGCGAAGCACTGCAATGAGATTGATAATCACAATGACAGCCATCATGAGGTCGATGGCCGACCACGCCTGGCTCAACGTGACCAGTCCGCCGAAGAACACCGTCAGGGCCGACACCACGCGGAAGGCCTGAATGGGCCAGCGGCGGCGCGTGATGAACCGGATGTTCGACTCCCCATAGAAGTAATTGCCGATGATGGTGCTGAAGGCAAAGAGGAAGACAATGAGGGTCAGATACCAACGCCCGAAGGCCCCGAGGTGGAAGTGCATGGCAGAGCCCGTCAGGATGCTGCCGTCCTCGCCGTTGTCGTAGAGCCCCGAGAGCAGGATGACAAAGGCCGTGCAGGAACAGATGACCAGTGTATCGACGAACACGCCCAACGACTGCAAGAGACCCTGCTTCACGGGGTGCGAAATGGTGGCCGTAGCCGCCGCATGGGGCGCACTCCCCTCCCCTGCTTCGTTGCTAAACAGGCCGCGTTTCACGCCCTGCATCACGGCCACACCCACCACGGCTCCCCCGGCCTGCCGGAGCCCGAAGGCGCTCTTCACTATCAGTGCAAACATGGCCGGCACCTGCTGGATGTTGGCCGCAAGGATGTAAATGGAAAGCACCAGATAGCCCACGGCCATCACAGGCACCACCACCGCCGAGAAACGCGAAATGCGATGCACACCACCAAAGATGACCGCCATGGTCATCCCCATCAGCGCCAGGGCCACCCACACCTCATTCCACCCCAGCGCCACGCTCACGGCATCGCAGATGGTGCGGCTCTGTATCATCTGGTTGGCCATGCCGAAGGTGACAATGATGCCCACGCCAAAGAGGATGCCCATCCAGCGGCTGTGCAGCCCGTGCTGCATGTAGTAGGCCGGACCGCCATAGAAGGAATCCTCGCCCCTGCGCTTGAACAATTGCGCCAGCGTGGCCTCCATGAAGGCCGTAGCCGAGGCCAGCAAGGCCATCACCCACATCCAGAACACTGCTCCCGGGCCACCCACGGCAATGGCCGAGGCCACACCTGCCAGGTTGCCCGTACCCACACGGCTGGCCAGACTGATGGCGAAGGCTTGGAACGAGTTGACGGAATGTTTCCGACGCGAAGGGTCAGTCTGCCCCGTGGAACCGCTGCCCTTCAACTGGCGAAACATTTCCCCAACGTGACAAAACTGGACGCCCCCCAGTCGCCAAGTGAAATAGAACGAACAGCCCACCAGCAGGGCCAGGACCACATAGGTCCAGAGATAGTGCTGCGCTGTGTCGATAAGCAAAAAGAAACTATCCATCCTCGCGCGTCCTAAGTATTTAAGATTTTATCCATCGGGACCACCCGGGCCAAAGCCGTAAGCACATCGGCGCGGTCTGCCGTCTCGTCACAGACAATCAGGACCGTATCGAACCCGGCCACCGTGCCCAATACACAATCCAGCTGGGCGGCATCGATGTCGTAGGCCACATGGGCGGCATGTCCTGGGAGAGTCTTCATCACGGCCACGCTGCCGGAGAACTTCACGTGCAAGGCTCCCATGCGATTCATTGCTGCCAGGGTCAGATGGGTGTCGCTCACGCTGACAAAGGACTGTGTGTCAGGCATACGATAGACATAGCGGCCTTCATCGTTCATGACCTTCACCACCTTCAGAAGTTTCAGGTCGCGACTCAACGTAGGCTGGGCCACCACGTAGCCCGCCTTCTTTAACTCGGCCATCAGCTCGTCCTGCGTCGAGAGTTCTTGGGTAGAGATTATCATCTTGACGGCCTCGATCCGTCCCAGTCTGTCCTCCATATTGCAGCGTTTCAGTCTGCAAAGATACGATTAAGCAGGCAAAAAGCCAAACAAATGTACAAGAAAAACGCCCTGCTATTGTACCTCGATGCCCTGACTGCGGAAGACTTCCGCGCAACTAACTATCTGCTCGTCAGTAGGCGTAGCCATGGGGATGCCCTGCGGATTATAGACCGACCCGAGGCGGCGGTGCTTGTCCTTGCCCACGTCGTGGTAAGGCAACAGTTCCACCGTGGGACGCTTGGGCAGCGTGAGCAGGAAGCGGGCCGTGGCCTGCATGTTCTCCTCGTCGGCATTCACGCCCTCGATGAGAGGGATGCGGATGATGAAGGGCACACCAAGTTCTGCCGCGAGACGGATGTTCTGCAGGATGCGCTCGTTCGGAACGCCCGTCAGCCGGCGGTGCTCATCCGAATTCATGTGCTTGATGTCAATGAGGAACAGGTCGCACTCCTGAGCCACCGCCCGAACCTTTTCTTCCGGGCAATAGAACGACGTATCCACCGCGCGATGGAAACCGCGGTGCCCCAGTTCCTGCAACAGAGGGACGATGTCCTGCATCATGGGTTCCCCGCCGCAGAGGGTCACGCCGCCACCGCTCGACTCCATCACGTCGCGCTCCTTTTCCACCTCCCTCATTATCTCCTCCGATGTCCATTCCTTGCCGCACATCTCCCTCGCCATCGTGGGGCACACCTCTGCCTTGAGCTCATCCGGTTTCCCCACGCAGCTGCCGCAGTGGATGCACTTTTTCTCCTTGAAAGTCAGTTGCGGACGAGGATTCCACGACTCGGGATTGTGGCACCACACACAACGCAACGGGCAACCCTTCAGGAAGAGGGTTGTCCGTATGCCTGGCCCGTCGTGGATGGCGTAGCGCTTGATGTCGAACAGTATCATACTTCCTCGTTCTCCGTGCGAGCGATGATTTCGTTCTGCAACTGCTCTGTCATGTCGTTGAAGTAGTCCGAATAACCGGCCACGCGGACGAGCAGGTCGCGATACTGGTCGGGATGTTGCTGCGCATCGAGCAAGGTCTTCGTATCCACGATGTTGAACTGTATGTGGTGACCTCCGAATCGGAAGTATGTGCGTATGAGATGCCCCAACTTCTGCATGTCACGCTCGGTCTTGAGCAATGAGGGTACGAAGCGCACGTTCAGCAGCGTGCCGCCCGACTTCGTCTGGTCCAGTTTTCCCAGCGACTTTATGACCGCCGTGGGGCCGTGGGTGTCGCTGCCGTGCGAGGGACTGGTGCCGTCGCTGATGGCGAAGTGGGCAAAGCGCCCGTTGACGGAGGCTCCGCAGACGCTGCCGAAATAGTTGTGGCAGGTCGTGGAGAGCATGTTCAGGTGCGTCTCGCCGCCGCGCGTGTTGGGACGGCCCTCGATGGCCTTCACCAGGTCATCGTAGATGCGCACGGCAATCTCGTCGGCATACGGGTCGTCATTGCCGAAGAAGGGCGTGCGCGTGCGGATGTACTGACGCATCACCTCCTCCCCCTGCCAGTTATTGTCACAAGCTTCAAGCAGTTGGTCCATCGTATATCGCCCATCCTCGAAGATATGCTTCTTCAGCGTCGTGAAGCAGTCGGTCAGTGTGCCCAGACCCGTACACTGGATGTAGGTCGTGTTGTAACGCGCACCGCCGCTGTAGTAGTCCTTGCCCTTCTCGATGCAGTCGTCGATGTAGAGGCTGAGGAAGGTGGCAGGGGCATAGAGCGAGAACATGCGCTCGATGTAGTTGTTCACCGAGAGTTTCAGGTTAACGAAGTATTCCATCTGCCGATGCCATGCCTCGTAGAGTTCCTCGAAGGTCTGGAACGTGCGCGGGTCGCCTGTTTCCAAGCCTAAGCGTTTGCCAGTCTCAGGGTCGATGCCGTTGTGGAGGGTGATTTCCAGTATCTTGGGTGTGTTCAGATAGCCCGTCAGCAGGTAAGCCTCCTTGCCGAAGGCTCCCACCTCGATGCACCCCGAGCAGCCGCCCTCGCGAGCGTCCTCGAGCGACTTGCCGGCACGGGTCATCTCCCTGACGTAGGTGTCGGGATTGAACACAGAGGGATAGCCGTGGCCCTGACGGATGACGCGGATGCCGGCCAGGAGAAAGTCGTCGGGCGTGTTCTCGGCAATGTGGATGGAGAGGCCGGGCTGCAGTTCGTGCAGTTCCTCCTGAATCTCCAGTATCATGTACGACACCTCGTTGGCCGCGCTCCGTCCCTCGCGGTCCACGCCGCCGATGTTGATGTTCGTAAAGTCATTGTAGGTGCCCGACTCCAGGGCGGTCACGCCCACCTTCGGGGGAGCAGGTTGGTTGTTGAACTTTATCCACAGACAAGAGAGGAGTTCCTTAGCCTCGTCGCGCGTGAGTGTGCCTTGCTCGATGCCTTTCTGATAGAAGGGGAACAAGTGTTGGTCGATGTGGCCAGGATTCATCGAATCCCAACCATTCAGTTCGGTCACTGTGCCCAAATGCACAAACCAATACATCTGTATGGCCTCCCACAAGTCGCGCGGCGCATGGGCTGGCACCCAATGGCAGACGTCGGCTATCTTCTGCAGTTCCTTCTTGCGCTGCGGGTTGCTTTCCTTAGCGGCCATTTCTTCGGCCAACTGGGCGTGTCGCTCGGCAAACAGAATGGCGGCGTCGCAAGAAATCAGCATAGCCTCCAGTTCCTGTTGTTTGTCAGTGGCTTCGGGGTCGTAGATGTAGTCCAGGCTGTCGATTTTCCGCTGTATCCGGGCCTTCACGTCGAGCAGTCCCTCGCGGTACATCTTGCCGTCCATGGCCGTGTGTCCGGCGGCGCGCTGCTCCATGAACTCGGTGAACACACCGGCGTGGTACGCCTCCTCCCACTCCTTCGAGACGTGGTTGAAGATGCGCTCGCGCTGCGTCTTGCCGCTCCAGTAGGGAATCACCTCACGCTCGTAAGTGTCGATGTCCTGCTGCGAGATGTGGTACGACTGCAGTTCGCGCTCGTCCAGCGTGTGCAGGTCCTCCACCGAGTGGCAGGTCAGTTCCGGAAACGTCGGCACGGCCTTGGGCACCGGTCCGCGCTCGCCCACGATGAGTTCGTCCCGACCGATGTAGAGGGTCTTCCTCTTGCAGATTTCGTAGAAGTTCCGTGCCCTCAGCACGGCGATGGGCATCGTGCCGTAGTTCTTCTTGTAGAAGTCGGTCTCGATGAGGGCGCGCTCAATGCTGAGCGTCGTCGGTGTGTCCATGTTCTCCTGGCGCAGTCGCTTGATGCGCTCTGTGCAGCCGCCCAGGCACTCGGGATGTTTGATGCTGAAGTTCATTTATGGTATTGTTGATTGATCGATTAATTTTATGTGCCGTTTTTCTTGGCACCTCTATAGTATTCTTTTCGGGCATAAAGGTACAAATAAAAGAGCACACCTACAAAGAAATAAGGAAAAAAGTACAAAAACAAAGGGCGATAAGCACACGCCATAGTATCGCAGGAACCCACGCAATACTATTCTTTGGCACGGAAGATTATTGTCTTTCTCCTGACCTTATAGTAACCCTCGGCTAAAGGTTAACTTAATATAAGGGCGAAGGTTAAGTTAACCTATGACGTTTGATTAACTTAACCTCCAAAGACCCCTTATTTAGGTAATTTTGCTAAGTTGGCGAGATTCAACCAACCTTCAATGGAATCTGCTCCCCTCGCTTACAGAGAGGGACCGGGGGTGAGTCCGTTTTTTGCCTCGTACACTTCCTTGAGGGTCATGGGCTTGCGAATGGTGCCCAACTGGCGGACACCATCATTTGTGATGACATAGTCGAGTTCGTTACGGAGTCCCGTGAAGTTGCGCCAAAGTTTCAGTTTATCGTAGCAGATGAAGTCGCGGAACTGCCCCTCGGCCTCCCACTTGTCCATGAGTTCGGGGATGAAGTAGATGCCGGGTTCCACGGTGAAGACGAAGCCGGCTTCCAGCGGACGTGCCAGACGCAGCGACTTGAAGCCGAACTGCTTGCTCTTGACCTCGCCCTCGTTGTAGCCCACGTATTCCTCGCCCAGATTCTCCATGTTGTGGACATCGAGGCCCATCATGTGACCGAGTCCGCAGGGGAAGAACATGGCGTAGGCTCCGATATGGGCCGCCTCGGCGGGGTCGCCCTTCATCAGCCCCAGCGACTTCATGCCCTCGCAAATCTTCGTGGCGGCTGCCAGGTGCGCCTCGCGGAAGGGCACTCCCGGGCGGAGCGTGTCGACGGCAGCCTGGAAACTTTCCAGATGGATGTTGTAGATGGTTTCCTGCTGCTCCGTAAAGCGCTCCCCGACGGGCATCGACGAAGAGAGGTCGCCCGCGTAGTGCATACGGGTTTCGGCTCCTGCGTCAAGGAGGAAGATGTCGCCCTCGCGCAGGGTGTGGATGAATCCGTGGTTGTGGAGCACTTGTCCCTGCACCGTGGCAATGGTGGGGAAGGCGAGCGTGTTGCCGCCCTTACAGGCCACCTCTTCTACGGCGGCGGCCACCTCGGCCTCGTGCACACCGGGACGCACCTTGCGGTAGGCGGCCAGGTGCATGCGTGTACTGATGTCCACCGCCTCCTCGATGATGGCAATCTCCTCGGCATCCTTGTAGATGCGCTGGCTGACAATGGCCTTCACCAGACGCTGCGACACCTGGATGGCCTGTTCTCCGGGGTTCAGCCCCAACAGTTCCCAAAGCCAAATCTGGTGGTCGCCCCGGTAGGGTGGCAGGAAGTGGATGTGTTGCCCCTTGCGTCGGGCTTGGTCCAGATAGACCTTCAGTTCCTTCATGGGGCGGCTGTCGGCGATGCCCAGTGCCGCACACTTTTCGTGCAGTGTGGGCTGTGTGCCAGTCCAGACGATGTCGTCGATGGTCAGTTCGTTGCCGAAGACGATTTCGCGGTCCTCGTCAATGTCGATGACTGCTGCCAACTGGGCATAGTCAAGCCCAAAGAAATAGAGGAACGACGAGTCCTGACGGAAGCGGTAGGTGTTGTCGGCATAGTTCATGCCCACTTCGGCGTTGCCCAGAAAGAGCAACAGACCAGAGCCAACGTCCGCCTTCAGCTTAGCGCGGCGGCGCTTATAACTCTCAAGGCTTATGGCATTCATTGATGTAGGGGTGCTTAGAGATTTGTAAATTGGTTTCGGGGAAAAACTCGGAGAGCAGTTGATAGAGGTCGGGGTCGAACTGTTTCAGTTCCTCGCGCGTGTTCACCCAGTTGTGCTTACCGTCGGGCCGAGGCATCTCGGCATTGACGTTGAACCAGTCCTGCACGGCCTCGGCCAGGTATTCCTCCTTGTCCGTCTCGCGGTAGGTCCCCTTCAGGTCTCCCCTACCCTTTGCTGCTTCGTAGAGCGCCTGCAGACGGCGGTTGAAGGTGGTATCGACCTGAATGATGCCGATGCAGTGGATGGCATGGGCAAACTCGTGGATGAGGATGTCCTCGGCGTGGTACTTGTCAATCTGATAGGCCAGCACGTTCTCCTCGGCACAAGAGGTCAAGGGTTCCTCGATGGTGCCCCCCAAACCGCGTGCGCGGAGGTCCCAGTTCAGGGCCGTGTCGTTCACCAGATAGTGGTGCTCGGGCAGGTCGGTCGTGCCCTCATAGCGTGCCATGATGGCCACACGAGCATGACTACGAATCATGGCATTCAGCACGGCCGAATCCAACATGCAGGTCATGGCATACAGCGTCCGGTGTGCGGCCACGAAGGCTGAATCGGGCACACGCCACGACGACACCAACGGCAGTCCGTTGACATCAACGTACTTCACGTAGAACGAGTCAAGCCCCAACGAATCGGGCACAGAAGAGACGATGCACTCGGGAATCTCCAAGGTATCAAGGTCACTATCTGTAGCGACATTGGTTTTCTTCGTACAGCTAACTGCCGTGAGAATAATTAGTCCAACTAAAAAATTATGTTTCATTTTCTTTTTTATTTTAAGTGACCGAAGGTTCTGAAACTCTATTGACTCTTTTATGTCTAAGGAGCAAAGGAGTCTTAGGAGGTACATCTATATATTACTATTCGTTCTCCCTCGGCTGCTTAACTCCCCTTTTTCTAAGGAGGAAAGGAGATTTAGGAGGGGACATATAATCATTCTGTCCTTTCTCCTTTGGCTCCCTGACTCCTTAGACTTTTACTTCTCTAACAGAGTATTGTAGACTGTATGAATGCCATCGCGTAAATCACATTCATTGAAATTAACGACATAGCCAATCTCACATCTCTTTAATACAAGGTAAGTGAAAAGTTGTTTTTCAAAGAGTTTACGATACTCTGTCACGCTTTTCAACTCAAGGATAACTTTATCATCCACAATCAAATCGAGCCTCAAGTCATGAGCCAATTTCTCTCCTTTATAGAAAACTGGGACAGGAACCTGTCTTTCCACATGGAACCCCTGCGATGTAAGTTCTTTTGCAGCGGCTTCCTCATAGATACTTTCGAGCAGTCCCGGACCAAGTTCGTTATGAACTTCATAGAGACATTTCAGAATTCTATATGTGTAGGCTCTGTCCATTATCTATTCTTTCTAAGGAACCGAGGGTGAATCTCCGTCCTGCTTTCCGACTTCATTTTCTTTGTCTAAGGAGCAAAGGAGTCTTAGGAGATACATTTATATATTACTATTCGTTCTCCCTTGGCTCCCTAACTCCTTAGACTTTTCCTAAGGAATAAAGGAGTCTTAGGAGATACATTTATATATTACTATTCGTTCTCCCTTGGCTCCCTAACTCCTTAGACTTTTCCTAAGGAATAAAGGAGTCTTAGGAGGGTTCATATAATTATACTGTACTTTCTCCTTTGGCTCCCTGGCTCCTTGGACTCTTTATCACTTCATGTATGTATAGCGATAGTCCGTAGGCGACACGAGGGTCTCCTTGATGACGCGCGGGATAATCCAGCGGATGAGGTTGAACTCGCCGCCGGCCTTGTCGTTCGTACCGCTGGCACGCGCACCACCGAAGGGCTGCATACCGACCACGGCGCCCGTAGGCTTATCGTTGATGTAGAAGTTTCCTGCAGCGTAAGCCAACTTGTCGGCAATCTTCTCCACGGCCAGACGGTCGCGACCAAAGACAGCACCCGTCAAACCATAGGGCGAAGTCTCGTCGCAAAGTGCGGCTGTCTCTTCCACCTTGTCATCATCGTAGGGATAAACCGTGATGATGGGACCGAAGATTTCCTCTTCCATCGACTTGAAGTGGGGATTCGAGGTCTCGATGATGGTAGGCTCCACGAACCATCCCACCGTCTTGTCGCACTTGCCGCCCAAGACAATCTCGGCATCCTTGGCCTCACGGGCAAAGTCGATGTACGACTTGCACTTGTCGAACGAAGCCTCGTCGATGACGGCGTTCACAAAGTTCATGGGGTCCATGACGTCGCCCATCTTTATCTCCGCAGCCATGCGCTTCATGTCGCTGAGCACCTCGGGCCACACGCTCTTGGGGATGTACATACGCGAGGCGGCCGAACACTTCTGGCCCTGGAACTCAAAGGCTCCGCAGAAGGCAGCCGTGGCCACAGCCTTCGGGTCGGCCGAGGGGTGCACGAAGATGAAGTCCTTGCCACCCGTCTCACCCACCAGTCGGGGATAGGAAACGTAGCGGTCGAGGTTGGAGCAGGCCTGTCCCCAAAGGCTCTTGAACGTGGCCGTACTGCCCGTGAAGTGGATGCTGGCAAAGTGCTTCGACTCGGTGCAGACCTTGCCGATGAGGGCACCGCTGCCGGGCAGGAAGTTGATGACGCCATCGGGCAGCCCGGCTTCCTTGTAGAGCTGCATCAGATAATAGTTCGAAAGCAAGGCGGTCGTAGAGGGTTTCCACACAGCCACGTTGCCCATCAGGACGGGGGTCATACAGAGGTTCGAGGCAATCGAAGTGAAGTTGAACGGCGTCACGGCCAGCACGAAGCCCTCCAGGGGGCGATACTCGGTGTGGTTGATGTTGCCCACGCCGTCTTTCGGCTGCATACCGTAAATCTTCGAGGCATAGTGTACGTTATAGCGGAAGAAGTCGATGGTCTCGCAGGCCGAGTCAATCTCTGCCTGATAGAAGTTCTTCGACTGGCCCAGCATACAGGCGGCGTTCATGATAGGACGATACTTCGTGGCCAAGAGTTCGGCCATCTTCAAGGCGATGCCAGCACGCACGGTCCAGTCCGTCTTTGACCATTCTTTCCAAGCCTCCATAGCGGTCTCGATGGCCAATTTTATCTCTTTTTCACTCACCTTGTGGTAAGTGGCCAGCACATGCTTGTGGTCGTGCGGACAGCGCACCTCGCCAATGTCACCCGTGCGGATTTCCTTACCGCCGATGATGATGGGGATGTCCACCACCAGTTTAGACTGACGTTCCAACTCGGCCTCCAAGGCCACACGTTCGGGCGAACCCTTCAGATAGCCCTTCACCGGCTCGTTCTGCGGCAAGGGGAAATTGATGACTGCGTTTCTCATTTTTCAGTAAACGTTATCTTTAAAAGTTAGTTTTTTAAGTTTCAGCGCCTAAATTTACGACTTTTTTCGCTAAATCCCCTCACCTAATTGTCATTTTTTTATTGAAGACAGTAAAAAAGACCATTGGGAAGATTTACGAAATGGCCATAGAGCCATGGGAGGCGCAGGCCAAGAAACTGTTGTGCCCCGATGCCTCCTGCCGGGGCGCGGCCTTACGGCCTGGTATGCGCCCCCGCTGGAGGCACCGAAGCACAACATGACTTTCGGGCGTTGCGTCAAGGATACACGTCAATTGCTGAGACGCACCGGGCGCACAGATCCCCTGTTGTAGCGGTCGCCCATGCCGCCCGTGCTGATAGAGCTCGAATTGAAGAACAGGAAAAGGGCGTAGGCGTAGCCCGGGTTTTTCGTGTCCGGCGTGCGCGACCAGTAGTAGCCTTGGGAACCTGCATAGAGGAGCGATGTGCCGCCGCGATACCCCGCAGCGGGCAGGAAAATCGAGTTCCCATTGCTCTTGCTCGTTATCTTATATCCGTTTACTCCGTTCACGGTGGTCCAAGTGGACGTGGTGTAGCTGCTGTTGATGAGTTCGTAGAATTGTTCAATAGTGGGCACGTAGGCGGCATCGTCAGAGAGGTCAAGCTCCGTCTTGTAGACGAAGTAGGCGCCGTAGTCCTCGGGATTCGTGGCCCCGACGTTATGCGTCGCCCACAGCGTGCCGGAGGGTAGGCCGAGGTCGACGTACTCATGACTGTCCGGGTCGCTCACGGTCACCTGGCACGTGGCCTTCACGCCGCTGCCGTCGCGGGCCGTGCAGGTAATGACGGCCGAGCCGGCACTGACGGCCGAAACAAGGCCGGCATTCGTCACCGTGGCCACAGCCGTATTGCTGCTCGTCCACGACACGGTCTTCAGCGTGGCATCGGAGGGCAAGACGGTGGCCGAAAGCGTCTGGGTCTCGTCTACATCCAATTCCAGTGAACTGTAGTTCAGCGTGACGGAAGTAACCAGGTTGCGCACATGTACCTGGCACGTAGCCTGCACGCCGCTGCCGTCGCGGGCCGTGCAGGTGATGGTGCACGAGCCTATACCCACGGCGGCCACACCTCCCGTACTCGTCACCTCAGCCACGTCCTCGTCACTGCTGGTCCACGTCACTTTCGTGTTGGCCGCATTCGAGGGCAGGACGGTGGCCGTGAGTTTCTGATAGCCGTCCACCTCGAGGACGAGGGTGGTGTGGCTGAGCGTGATGCTGGTCACAAGCTGGGTCACCGTCACCTGACACGTGGCCGACACGCCGCTGCCGTCCGTGGCCGTACAGGTGATGGTGGCGGTGCCGCCTGCCACGGCGGTCACGAGGCCCGCCGGGCTAACGGTGGCCACACTCTCGTCGCTGCTCGTCCACTGGAGGCTGGGATTCAGTGCGTCGGAGGGGGTGACGGTGGCCGTGAGCTGCGCGGTGGCCCCGGAGTTGAGCATGAGGGAGGTGCTGCTGAGGGCGATGGAGGTCACGCGCGAATCGTTGGTGTAGAGGGTGAAGCCCTGCGTGGCGCAGTCCACAGCCAGCAGGTGGTCAGATGCCACCACCGCAAGGTGCAGCATACGCACGGGATTGCCTAGGGCATCGCAGAAGAGGAGTGTGCCCTGGAAGGGGCGGAACTCGTAGGTGGCCGCTCCGGGGTAGTCGGTGGTGCCGTCGGCGTTGAGCGTGAAACGGCTGTTGTCAGGAGCCTTCCAACGACCCGCCACGCCGCTGTTGTCCACGCGGTAGGCCATGCCCGAGAGGTCCACGGTCAGGGCCGGGCTCTTGCCGAGCACCATGTTCACCGTGGAGGTGACGTCGGCGATGGATAGCTGCCCGTCGCTGTTGGTGTCGCCCATGAGGATGGTCTGGGCACTCACTTGTGCCGATGCCCCGATGGAGAGCAGCGCACATAAAAGGAAAAGAATCTTTTTCATACACTTTACTATTTAGTTAAACAATAAATACCGAGGCATACGAAAAAAGCGTGTAGTTAGTCTTATTACTTGTTTGAGGCCTTCGACTGCCCTAAATGATGTAATAAGCAAAACTCACGCTTTCAAGACTATATAGTCCGTCGGTCAGACGGGTATATAATCATCCACGTGAACGTCCGTTGCTCATATCCATCATTTATGAAAGTGTCGAAGTTTCAAACAAGGATAATCCGCGTATAACGCTCTTCCGAATGTCATCTGATGTTTTGCCACGACGCTCCGTGCATCAGAATTGCCACAAAGTTACGAAATATTTCTGAACTGCAAGCAAGGCAGAGGAACATTTTTATAGCCCGAAGTCTAAGGAGCCAAGGGGAAAGGGGCAAGGAAGTTTCTGTCCCTCTCTCCTTAGGCTCCCTTGCTCCTCGGGACAACTATACGTCCCGTCTCCGGGAGGGTTACTTGCTTCCGTTTATTCCATGCGCATGGTTTAATCATTCCATGCGCACCGTTTAATTAAACCATGCGCATGGAATAAGCATAAGGTTACTATCCTTCCGGCAACACGAGGTAAGGATAGGAGAATTATGCACTGCAGCCGTGAAGTGCGGGCCACGTATTCCACCCCAAAACCTAAAAAAACTTAATATATTTGTACGGACGGACATTTTTTCGTACCTTTGCACACGAAAATGTGGTGTCCGCACGTTTTTATAAAACGGAGAACACCGAAAAAGACAATAATGGAAAGAACCTTAGTACTCCTGAAACCCTCTGTCGTGAAGCGCATGCTGATGGGTGAGATTATCAGTCGCTTCGAGCGCAAAGGACTCAGAATCATAGGTCTGAAGATGCTGTACATGACCGACGAACTGTTGGAAGAGCACTATTCACACCTCAAGGACAAACCCTTCTTCCCCCTGCTGAAAAAGTCGATGCAGGCCACGCCCGTGGTGGCCATGTGTCTGGAGGGCGTGGAAGTGGTGCGCGTGGTGCGCGCCATGGCCGGAGTGACCAACGGACGGAATGCCGCCATCGGCACCATCCGCGGCGACTACTCGATGTCGAACCAGCAGAACATCGTACACGCCAGCGACGGCGTGTACGTGGCCAAGGAGGAAATCGCACGCTTCTTCAAGCCCGAAGAGGTGTTCGACTTCGGCGACCTGAACTTCAGTTCGCTCTATGCCGTGGACGAGACGGAAATGTAGGCAGAGGGGATTTTAGGGATTAGGGATTAGAGATCAGAGATTAGGGATTAGAGATTAGGGATTAGAAACTATATACCATGAAGATAAAGAATCTGCTGAAATATGGGTTGGCACTGACAGCCGCAGTGCTGACAATGCCCGCCGAGGCGCAAGACCTGATGGCCCGGCAGGCACCCATCGACACAAGGCTGCGTGCGGTGGACTCCATCGCGCTCCACCGCCTGCTGAAGAGCGAGGCCGCCGAGGGCGCCCTGATGGACCCCGCCGACGATATCTACGACTCCTGGAGCAACGAGTTCGTGACCTACAACGACACACCGCTGCCCGCTGAATACAAAATAGACCTGCGCAACTTCCACATGCCCTGCGACAGCCGCGTCGTGAACTCGCACTACGGCTATCGCCGCCAGTTCCGCCGCAACCACTACGGCACGGACATCAAGGCCTACATGGGCGACACCATCCGCGCCGCCTTCGACGGCAAGGTGCGCATCGTCAAGGACCAGGGCTACCGCAGGGGCTACGGCCGCTACGTGGTGCTGCGCCACAACAACGGACTGGAGACCATCTACGGCCACCTGTCGGCATGGCTCGTCACCGAGGACCAGCCGGTGAAGGCCGGAGACCCCATCGGACTGGCTGGCAGCACGGGACGCAGCACGGGTCCCCACCTCCACTTCGAGACCCGCCTGCTGGGCGAGAAGATTGACCCCGAGAAGCTGTTCTGCTTCGAAGCCGGCGACGTGCGCGGAGACTTCTACGTCTGGCGCCGCAACGGACGCTCGCAGCTCATGGCCGCCCACGACGTGAGCAACCTGCCCGAGGTGTCCGCCGAGGAGCAGGAGGCCAAGGCCGAGGAGTCGCGCCAGTTCCAGCAGCAGAAGATGGCCGAGCGCGGCGTAAAACGCCACGCAAAGGGCCGCAACTCGGCCAAGGTGTACAAAGTGCGCAAGGGCGACACCCTCAGCAGCATCGCCCGCCGCCACGGCACGACCATCGACCGCCTGTGCAAGCTGAACCACATCTCGCGCACCTCCACGCTACGCCTCGGACAAATCATCAAGTGCTCGTAAATATACATTATTATAATAAAAAAGAGAGTCCGATATATTGCTGTATCGGGCTTTTTTCGTAACTTTGTGAGGAAAATGGAAACTGAACAGCAATTCAGGCAGGTCATGGAGGAGTGCCGCACGCTCTTCGCCAAGAAGCTTCACGACTACGGAGCTGCGTGGCGAATCATGCGTCCCTCGTCGGTCACGGACCAGATATACATCAAAGCCAACCGCATCCGCAGCATCGAGACCAAGGGCGTGGCACTGGTGGACGAAGGCATACGCCCGGAGTTCATCGGCATCGTGAACTATGCCATCGTGGGACTGATACAGCTGGAACTGGGCTTTGCCGACACGGTGGACGACATGACACCCGAGGAGGCACTGGCCGCCTACGACCGATGGGCCCAGACCTCGCTCCAGCTCATGCTGCGCAAGAACCACGACTACGACGAGGCCTGGCGGGGTATGCGCGTGAGCAGCTACACGGACCTGATACTGATGAAAATATTCAGAACCAAGCAGATAGAGTCGCTCAGCGGGGCGACGTTGGTGTCGGAAGGAATCGATGCCAATTACATGGACATGATGAACTATGCGGTCTTCGGACTGATAAAGCTGACCTTCGGCGATGGGGAAGAGCAAACTGAGACGGTGGAAATGGGCCGGGGCTAACCTGTGCCGGCTGCTGCTCTCCGTGGCCTTTGTGTTCTCCGGCACGGTCAAGCTCATTGACCCCCGGGGCACGCAATACAAGATTGAAGACTATGCGGCGCTGTGGGAGGTGGACCGCCTGCTGCCCCAGGGAATCCCCCTGGCGATGGCTGTGGGACTGGCCATGACGGAGTTCTACATCGGCTTCAACCTCTTCTTCGGCATACGCCGGCGGACAACCACGCGGCTGGCACTCCTGCTGATGGTGGTGATGACGCCCCTCACCCTCTGGCTGGCGGCCACCGACGTCCACATGGACTGCGGATGCTTCGGTGACGCGCTGGTGCTCACCAACTGGCAAACCTTCGGGAAGAACATCGTCCTGCTGGCAGCCGCCATCGTGACGGTCATGTCGTACCGACGGCTGACAAGGCTGATTACGGAGCGCAACCAGTGGATGCTCTCGCTCTACTCGCTGGTGTTCGCACTGGGGCTGGCCCTCTACAACATCCACTACCTGCCGGTGATGGACTTCCGCCCCTACCACATCGGGACGGACCTGCCCAAAGCCATCATGGATGAGTGGGAAGGCGACGGCTCGGAGATGCGCTACGCCGACTTCAGCATCCAGACGACGGAGGGCGAAGACATCACCTTCGACTGGCTCGGACGGGAGGGCTACAAGTTCCTGCTCGTGGCACCCGCACTGGACAACGCCGACGACAGCTCGATGGACAAGATAAACGCCCTCTACGACTACAGCCAGGAACAGGGCTACGCCTTCCTCGGACTGACGGCAAGCGACACGGAACTCATCGACCGCTGGAAGGACCTCATGGGGGCGGAATACGACTTCTGCCAGGCCGACGGCACCGTGCTGAAGACCATGATACGCTCCAACCCGGGGCTGATAATGTTCCGCGACGGAGTCATCTACCAGAAGTGGTCGTGCAACGACCTGCCCACCGTGGACACCCCCACCGCCCCGCTCGACGGGCAAAGGATGGGACAGCTGCAGACCCCGAGCCGCGCGAGAACCGTCTACCGACTGCTGATGTGGTTCCTGATTCCGCTCATCGTCTGGACAATGACTGACCGCATCTGGGTCGGAAGCAAATTCTACAAGCGCTACAGGATACACAAGGAGAACGAGAAAGAGAACAACGAATGACGGGAATCGCCGCAATGCGACGAACTGCCCCCAAGAAGAAAAACGAGACACTGAACCTCTAATTTTATATATTGTAACTATGAGAAAAAAGATTGTAGCAGGTAACTGGAAAATGAACCTGAACCTGCAAGAAGGTGTAGCCCTGGCTACAGAACTGAAGGCAGCACTGGCTGCGGATGCCCCCAACTGCGACGTTGTAATCTGCACGCCGTTCATCCACCTGGCCACCGTGGCCGGCGTGGTCGAAGGTACGGTCATCGGCCTCGGTGCCGAGAACTGCGCCGACAAGGAGAAGGGTGCCTACACGGGCGAAGTGAGTGCCGCACAGGTGAAGAGCACCGGCGCACAGTACGTAATCCTCGGCCACTCGGAGCGTCGTGCCTACTACGGCGAGACTGCCGAAATCCTGAAGGAGAAGGTGAACCTGGCACTGGCCAATGGCCTGAAGGTCATCTTCTGCATCGGCGAGGTGCTGGAGGAGCGCGAGGCCGGCAAGCAGAACGAGGTGGTGGGTGCCCAGCTGGCTGGCAGCCTCTACGACCTGACCGCCGAGCAGATGAAGAACATCATCCTGGCCTATGAACCCGTATGGGCCATCGGTACCGGCAAGACTGCTACCAGCGACCAGGCTCAGGACATGCACGCCTTCATCCGCGGCGAAATCTGCAAGAAGTTCGGTGCCGAGGTGGCCGAGCAGACCAGCATCCTCTATGGCGGCAGCTGCAAGCCCTCGAATGCAAAGGACATCTTCTCGAAGCCCGACGTCGACGGCGGTCTGATTGGCGGTGCCGCTCTCAAGTGCGCCGACTTCAAGGGCATCATCGACGCCTGGAAGGCCTGAGAGGAGAATTTGAGAAATTGAGTGAAGGAAAGAATGAGAAATTGAGAAAACGGGAAAGGAAAAATTGAAAAGAATATGGAAAGGAAACGTACATTTTGCTGCCGTATCATGAGTAAGTTACTTACCGTGCTTTCTCTGTTTCTCATTCTCTCTGTTTCCCATTCTCCACTTTGGGGACAGGAGACGTTCACCGAACGGCTGCAAGAGCGCGTCCAGGGACAGGGCATCGTGCGCCTGTACCACGACGCGGAGATTGCCGCACTGGTGAACGGCAAACGAACTGCCACCCCCACAAGCACGACCACACCCGGGACAAAGCCCACAGGACACGCTTTGACCCAAGTGCCTGACACCCTGATTGCCATCGACTCGATTGCCACACCGGGCCGCAAGGTCCGGATGACGGGCTACCGGGTGCAAGTGTACGCCGGAGGCAACTCCCGCGACGCCAAGGCAAAAGCCTACCAGATGGAGCGGCTGGCCCGACTCTACTTCCCCGAGCATTCGGTCTATACCCGCTTCGTCAGCCCGCGATGGATATGCCACGTCGGAGACTTCCGCACACGCGACGAGGCCGTGGAGCTGCTGCAGGAAATGCGAAAGTCGGGCAAGTTCCCCGAGGCCATCACGGTGAAGTGCAAGATTAATTTCATGATTTATGAGTAACGAAAAGCCTGTCTCCGCCCCGCAAGACAACCTGACGGAGATTCAGCAACAAATCAAGACCCGCATGAGCGAGGTGCTCACCCTGCTGGGCGAGGATCCCGAACGGGAAGGACTGGTCAAGACCCCGAAGCGCGTGGCCAAGGCCATGACCGACCTCACACGCGGCTACGGACAAGACCCCATCGAGATTCTGAACTCGGCCAAGTTCCGCGAGGACTACAGCCAGATGGTCATCGTCAAGGACATCAACTTCTACAGCCTCTGCGAGCACCACCTGCTCCCCTTCTACGGCAAGGTGCACGTGGCCTACATCCCCAACGGCTACATCACGGGACTCTCCAAGATTGCCCGCGTCGTGGACTGCTTCAGCCATCGCCTGCAAGTGCAGGAGCGCATGACGCTCCAGATTCGCGAAGCCATCCAGCAGGCCCTGCAACCGCTGGGCGTGATGGTGGTCGTCGAGGCACAGCACATGTGCATGCAGATGCGCGGAGTCGAGAAGCAAGGCTCCATCACGACGACGAGCGACTTCACAGGAGCCTTCAACCAGGCCAAGACGCGCGACGAGTTCCTGAAACTCATCAGCCACGAATCGTAACCCAGGGTCCGTGCAGGACATGAATCTGACAGCAGACATCGGAAACACACGTGCCAAACTGGCCGTGTTTGACGGCGACACCATCGTGGCGGAGATCAACACCGACCACGAACTGACGGACTTGCCCACACTGGCCAAGGCGCATCCCTGCCGGCAAGGCATCGTGTCGACCACGGCGGGACTGACAGAGACCGCCCGCGAACGGCTGCAGGCACTGGGAATCCCCCTGCTCTTCATGACCGGAGAGACCGCGGTTCCCGTCCAAGTCCACTACCGCACTCGCCGCACACTGGGCTCCGACCGGCTGGCAGCTGTCGTGGGAGCTCACCATCTGCACCCCGAAAACGACATGCTGGTCATCGACGCCGGCACCTGCGTGACCTACGACCTGATAGACCACGACGGCAACTACTGGGGAGGCAACATCTCCCCCGGAATGGAAATGCGCCTGCGGGCACTCCACCAGCAGACGGCCCGACTGCCCCAGGTCGGAAGCGAAGGCGACACACCGGACGTCGGATACGACACAGAAACAGCCATCCGAAGCGGCGTGGTGAGGGGCATGGAAATGGAAATCGAAGGCTACATCCGGCATTTCCGAAAGAAATATCCGGCTCTTTCAGTTTTTTTAACGGGCGGAGACGCTCAGAAATTTGATATGTCAGCAGAAAGTTGTATCTTTGCACCCGATTCCATTGTCCTGCGAGGACTTAACCAGATTTTAGCATACAACGAATGACGCAGATAAAGAGACTTTTCGCCCTGTGGGCCGTGGCAATGATGACCACAGGACTGGTCGCACAAAGCAACGGATGCAACTCTTCGTACTCCCGCTTCGGACTGGGTCTTCTCAGCGACCAGTCACAAGGCTTCAACCGCTCCATGGGAGGCGTGGCACAGGGATTCAGAAGCGGCACGCAGGTGAACATGCTGAACCCCGCTTCCTACTCGGCCATTGACTCGCTGACCTTCATCTTCGATGCAGGCATGGGGCTGAAGATGGGACGGATAAAGGGCGACGGAAACAGCATCCGCGTGATGAACACCTCGCTGGAGTACATCAACGCCGGACTGCGCATCTGCCGCGGACTCGGCCTTTCATTCGGTTTCGTCCCCTACTCCACCATCGGCTACAACTTCAACGAGTCGCGCCGCGTGGGCAGTTCCTACACCACGGGACAAAGCATCACGTCACAAATCACCTACTACGGCAACGGAGGCCTGCACCAGATTTATCTGGGCCTCGGCTGGAACCCGTTCCACAAGTTTAGCATCGGTGCCAACATAAGCTATCTGTGGGGAGACTATGACCACACCATGTCGCAACTCTTCTACGAAGGAAGTGGCAGCTCGAGCAACACGAACTACAACACCCAGAACGAGGACTGGACCAGCGACATGAAGACCTACAAACTGGACCTCGGTGTGCAGTACCCCGTGCGCCTCAACAAGGACAACCAACTGACCTTCGGAGCCACGGCCACACTGGGACACACCATCGGCAGCGACGTCACTCTCCTCCGATACACAAGCAAGGGGGACACCCTCAAGCACACGACATCGAAGGCATTCGACCTCCCCTATACCATCCGCGCCGGTGCCTCATGGAGCCACAAGGAGCAGCTGACCATCGGGGCCGACTACACCATGGACCGCTGGAGCGGCTGCAAGGTGCCCATGTCAGAATCTACGGCCACGGGGTCCGGCATCGCCATCGCCACCGACCAATACCGCAACCGCCATCACGTCGCCCTCGGAGCCGACTACATTCACCACCCGCAGGTTGGCGGCAAGTACCGCGACCACATACACTATCGCATAGGTGCCTCCTACTCCACCTCATACGTGAAAGTGAACGGACAAAACGGCCCTGACGAATACAGTCTGAGGGCGGGTGTGGGACTCCCCCTGAAGACCACGGCGCGTTCGCTCATCAACGTTTCGGCCGAATGGCTGCGCCGCGCCCCCGCCACCGGCACACAAATCAAGGAAAACTATATCATGCTCCACATCGGCATCACCTTCAACGAAAAGTGGTTCGAGAAGTGGAAGTTCCAGTAATCCGGAAGCCAAAAGCCCCCGTCCCTCCCCTATAAGGAAGAGGATGCCTATGAATGCAAGAGATACAATAAACACTTTTCTCCCTCCCTTCAAGGGAGCGTTGGGGTGGGTCTTCTCCCTCTTCGTCTTCATCGTCTCCTGCAACAATGAGCAAGAGCACATGGCTGCCGCCATCAGCGAGAACGACTCGACGGCCTTCATGCGTTCGCGCGGCATCAGCACGCTCATCAGCGACTCGGGTATGCTACGCTACAAACTGGTGGCCGAAGAATGGGACATCCACACCCACACGAACCCTCCCTCTTGGACATTCATGAAAGGGATGCTCATGGAGCGTTTCGACGAATCGTTCCACGTCGACCTCCACGTCCAAGCCGACACGGCCTACCTCCACGAACAACGCCTCTGGGAACTGCGCGGGAGGGTGGTCATCCGCAACATCGAAGGAACGCTGTTCCGCACCGAAGAACTCTTTTGGGACATGAACCAGCACCAGATGTGGAGCAACAAGTACATGCGCATCACAACCACGGATCAGGAGCTGGAAGGCACGGACTTCCGCTCGAACGAACAGATGACCGACTATTACGTGTCCAACTCCAAGGGAGCCTTCCCCGTGAGCGACGTGGACAAGAAAGAGGACGAGGCCCCCACGGACACCGCCGCCGCCGTGGCTGCTACCACCCCGACGGGCGAAAAAGCGGGGCGCACCATGCCCTCCGCGCCCGGCAAACAGGCCTCGCGTGGCCATTGGAAGTGAGACGGAGTACGAGGGAATGACGTTCACAAAAACATGGAAAATATAATCAACCAGGGAGAATGCTAATACTCAGCTGCATCATAGTGCTTTTGTTCTCCGCCTTCTTCTCGGGGCTGGAGATAGCCTTCGTCTCGTCGAGCAAACTGCGCGTGGAGATGGACAAGGCCAGCAAGGAGGGGGTCACCTCACGCATACTCAGCATCTTCTATGCCCACCCCAACAACTTCATATCCACCCTGTTGGTGGGCAACAACATCGCACTCGTCATCTATGGCATCCTGATGGCCCAAATCATCGACCGCTACGTGCTCGAACCAACCGGGCTGCAAGACGGGGGGCTCATCCAGCTCACCATCCAGACCCTGGTCAGCACGGCCATCGTGCTCGTCACGGGGGAATTCCTGCCCAAGACCATTTTCCACCTCAACCCCAACGGCATGATGAATGCCTTTGCCCTGCCGGCCTACCTCTTCTACATTGTGCTCTACCCCATTAGCAAGTTCACCAGCAGCCTCTCCAAGTTCCTGCTCTGGACGGTCGGTGCAAAAGTGAAACCCGCCACACGCCACGACTCCTTCACCCGCGACGACCTCGACGACCTGATACAACGCAACATCGACAACGCGGGAGACGAAAGCGAAATCAACGAAGAGGTGAAAATCTTCCAGAATGCCCTGGACTTTGCCGACACCAAGGTGCGCGACTGCATTGTCCCCCGCACGGAAATCGATGCCGTGGCACTCGACACCCCTCTCGACGTGCTGAAGAACCAGTTCATCGAAAGCGGCCACTCCAAAATCATCGTCTATCGCGAGGACATCGACGACATCGCAGGCTTCGTCCATTCCAGCGAGATGTTCCGCCTCCGGCAGGGGGAAGACTGGACAAAGAGCATCCGCGAAATCCCCATCGTACCGGAAACCATGACAGCCCAGCGACTCATGAAGCAGTTCATGCAGGAGAAGAAGTCCATGGCCGTGGTGGTCGACGAGTTCGGCGGCACATCCGGCATCGTCACCCTTGAGGACCTCATGGAGGAAGTGCTCGGGGAAATCGAAGACGAACACGACAGCAACAAGTACGTGGCCAAGGAGGTAGCCAAGGGAGAATACCTGCTCTCGGCCCGCATGGAAATAGAGGCCATCAACGAACGTTTCGACCTCGACCTGCCCGAAAGCGAAGAATATCTCACACTGGGAGGACTCATACTCCATGAATACCAAAGTTTCCCGAAACTCAACGAAGTGGTGAAATTCGGCCACTGGGAGTTCAAGATTGTCAAGAACACAACTACCAAGATAGAGCTCGTGCGGCTGAAAGTGGTGAAGGCGTAGGAGCAGGGAGCAAGGAGCAAGGAGCAAGGAGCAAGGGGCAAGGAGCAAGAGGTGAGAGGTAAGAGGTAAGAGGTGAGAGGTAAGAGGTGAGAGGTGAGAGGTAAGAGGTGAGAGGTAAGAGGGGCCTCCTGTATGCCTCTCTATGAAATACATTCTCTCTCGTTAAAATCATATAATTAGAGATTAATGGGAGGAAAAGCAAAAAAATCCATCGTCTCTGTCCCCTAATCCATTTTTTTTTACTATCTTTGTGCGCTAATTGCGTAACAACAATCATAAAAACATAAAAAACAAAATGGCAACTTTACAAAAAATCAGAAGCTACGGCACAGCCCTCATCCTGATTCTGGGTCTGGCCCTGTTTGCTTTCATTGCCGAAGAGTTGGTCCGCGCCCTCTCTTCGAGCCGTAACGCCAGCCGGCAGGTAATCGGCGAGGTGTACGGCGAAGAAGTGAACTATCAAGAATTTAACAACCTCGTCGACGAGTTCGAGAACCTCGTGAAGTGGGGCAACAACACCCGCAACCTGTCAGAGGCTCAGACCATCCAGATTCGCGACCAGGTATGGCAGGAGTACGTCAGCCAGAAAATCGTTGAGCACGAAGCCGAAAAACTCGGTCTGACCGTCACCGATGCCGAATTCCAGCACATCCTGACCACCGGCGAAAGCCCTGTGCTGCGCCAGCTGCCCATGTTCATGAACCCTCAGACCAACCAGTTCGATGCGAGCCAGCTGAACCAGTTCCTGACCAACTACAGCCAGCTTATGGAGAACACAGAAATCCCCGAGGAAACCAAGGACATGTACAAGAAGCTCTGGTCGTACATCCAGCGTGAGGTTCGTCAGGAAGCCCTGTCGCAGAAGTACCAGTCCCTGCTCTCCTCCTGCCTCCTCTCCAACCCCGTCAGCGCCAAGGCCGCCTTCGACGCCCGCACCAATGAGGCAAGCGTCCTCCTGGCTGCCGTTCCCTACACCACCGTCAAGGACACCGACGTAGAACCCACGGAACAGGAAATCAAGGCCAAGTACGACGAAATGAAGAAGCAGTACCCCGACCTCTTCAACATGCAGCAGGAAGCCCGCGACATCAAGTACATCGTCGTACCCGTCACCGCCAGCGAGGCTGACAAGCAGGCCCTGCGCGAGGAACTCATGGAGTACGCCCAGGCACTCGACTCCAGCGAGAACATTGCCAATGTCATCCGCGAGTCCCGTTCGCTGATCGGCTACAACGGACTCCCCGTAAGCCGCAAGTCACTGCCCACCGACATTGCCAACCAGCTCGACTCGCTGGCTCCCGGCGCACTGACGCAGCCCACCCTCAACGCCGCAGACAACACACTCAGCGTACTGAAATACTACGCAAAGGTGCAGCAGCCCGACTCCATCGAGTACCGCATGATTGTCGTGCAGGGCGCGGACGAGAAGGCCACCAAGACAGCTGACAGCATCCTCGTAGCCCTCAACGCCGGTGCTCCCATGGACACCATCGCCAAACAGCACGACCAGCCTGCAACGGCCCAGTGGGTGACCTCTGCCATGATTGACAACAGCACCATGCGCGACGATGACAAGAAGTTCGTCGAGGCCCTGTTCAACACCCCCGCCGGTGCCAACACCAAGGTAGACCTCGCCAACGGCAAGCTCATCGTCAAGGTTACGGCCCGCCGCAACATCATCGACAAATACAACGTGGCCATCGTGAAGCGCAACATCGACTTCAGCGAAGAGACCCACAACAAGATTTGGAACGCATTCAGTTCCTTCCGCGCTGCCAATACCACACAGGCCGACATCGAGGCCAATGCAGCCAAGGCTGGCTACACCGTCCAGACGGCTCAGTACGTGGGCAGCGGCGACCACTATGTGGCCAATGTCCACGGAACGACCGATGCCCTTCGCTGGATTTTCAACAACAAGGTCGGAGCCGTCAGCGACCTCTATGAGGCAGGCGACGCCAACGACCAACTCATGGTTGTCATGCTCACCGCCATCCATAAGAAGGGCGACCGCGACTTCAACGACGAAAACCTGCAGAACATACTCAAGGAGGAGGTCATCAAGGACAAGAAGGCCGCTCAGCTGATGGAGAAGATTCAAGGTGCCAAGAGCGTTGCCGACGTAGCCAAAATTGCGGGTAGCGTTCAGGACACCGTCAACCACATCACCTTTGCTGCTCCTGTGTTCGTCCAGAAGGTGGCCACCAGCGAGCCCTCTCTCAGCGGTGCCGTTGCACGTGCCAAGCAGGGTGAGTTCGTGACGGGCGTGAGGGGCGAAGGAGCCGTCTATGCCTTCCAGGTGCTGGAGAAGAAGACGCTCGAAGGCATGAAGTTCAACCAGAAGCAGGAAGAGACTCAGCAGGCCCGTTCCTATATGAACGCTGCCAGAGGCTTCATGCAAGTGCTCGCCCGCAAGGCTCACATCGTCGACGAGCGCTACAAGTTCTATCAGTAAGCCGACCGCTCACTAAAACCTAACGACTGAGGGCTAAAGGCCAAGGACAATCCAATCGTCCTGAGTCTTTAGCCCTCAGCCTTTTTTTGGGGGGACATCCCCACAATGTGAGAAATATATTTTAACTTTTTTCTACAATTCTTTTGGCCGTTATGAAAATAGTTTCTATCTTTGTATTGTCCAATCCCGGAAACCACCACACATAGTGCAGGAGCGGAAGGGGTGGGATGCATATACATAGAAGGCGTTTACATGGCGCTTTGTCTTTGACCGCTTGAAGTCTCGCAAACTCAAATCCTGTCAAAAGCAAAGCAACGGTAGATGTCCAATGGGAGGATATGCAAAGTTGTATGTATAGCCTATAGTGTATTCGCGCGTGAATACCTATATAATATGGTTATATAGACATGGCATATATCTTCGCGTGGGCTTCTGCGTTGCACCGTTTCGACAGGATGGGCAATGCGAGACGCCTAAAGCGGTGGGACGGGCAACAGGTACAGCAACCCGCGCTTTTTTTTGTATCATGTACCATAAGTATCTTTGACAACCTCTATTTATTGAATCTCGTCTTGTTCGGGGCTGTTGGCAAGGCACAAACGCAAACAAACTATGAAAAAGTATTGTTTCTACGTGCTGTCCCTGTTCATGGCGACGGCAATGAGTGTGTCACTTTCGTCCTGCGGTGACGATGACGACGAAGTAGGCGGAACGCTTTCCCCCGAAGTAACCACCGTAACAGATGCCAACGGAGTGCCCTATCGGGTGACATCGTTCGGAGGGGAGTATTTCTATTCCTACGATGGGGAGGGGAAACTCTCTGGGTTGAATGTGGGTTATACAAATTACAAAGCAGAAATCACGTATTCTCCGTTTATAATCAGTGAATCCTTCTGGGATTATGACTATGAGGATAATATCAAAACTACATTTTCTCTGAATGGAAAAGGATTCATCTCAGGGTATTCTTCAAAGTTCACAGACACAGAAAAAGGGGGGGATGGCTATAGCGAAACGGGAACGGAAACAGTCACCTGCCAGTACAATGATGCAGGCCAGCTGACCAAGTATACCTCTAAAGGCAACTATAGCGGAAAGGAGGATGGCGAAAAGTATTCGGGCAACTGGAGCGGAACCACTACGCTGACCTGGCAGAACGGCAATCTTACCAAGATGGCATGCACCGCTACGGAAGTGGAAGACGGGGAAAAGGACTCTGAGTCATGGTCCTATACCTTCGAGTACGGCACACAGGCAAATGGGGCTGGACAATGGCTCCGTATCATGCAAGAGGCTGCCGAAGTTGGCTTTGAGGAAATGTTGGATATGCTTGGCCCGACAGGGTTGTTCGGACGTGGCCCCAAGCAGTTGCCCATAGCCTATACGGAAACGGATGAAGAGGGAAATAGTCATAACGGACAACTTGCATATACGATGAATGACAACGGAACCATTCATAGTGACAACGGTGCCGTCTACACCTACGATGCCGCATCTGCAGAGGAGGTGAAGGCACAGATGAAGCAGATGATGCCAACCATGCGTAAGGCGCACAGAAGCATGAACCATCGCATTCATGCCAGAAGAATGGCAAGGAAGTAGGCTTCATAACAAATTATATTTAATAAGGAACTCTCCCCGAATCGAATTATAGGGAGAGTTTCTTTTTACCGCATTATAAATTAACCGAAGTTCGACGAATTTCCTTCAACCTGAAATTTATGAATAATTCATAAGACCTCGTCCATCGAGACATCATGGGGCTCACTGGGAACGGACTCCAAACGCTGGAAGGGGAAACATACACCCAACTTATAGGCACGGGGAAGGCGGGGCAAAAGACGGTCGTAATAGCCACGGCCACGACCGAGACGATGTCCCTCGCAGTCGAAAGCCATGCCGGGGATGAGGGCCAAGTCGATTTCGCCGTAACGCGAGGGGGGAAAGACCTCACCCACGGGTTCCATGATGTGAAACGCTCCCTCCCGAAGACTGTCGGAGCCGCCGTAAAGACGCAACTCCAAGTCGTCGCCCACGACTACGGGCAGCAAGACGGTCTTACCAGAGACAAAAGCCTCGTCGAGAAGGAATTGCAAATTGGGTTCGTCGGGCAAGGCATGGTAGAGCAGGACAGTACGCGCCGATTGCCATCGGGACGAAGCGGCCACTGACCTACACATCTGCACCGACCAGACTGGGAAATCAGCCTGATGTTCCGCCTTCAGTTGACGGACTTGCGTGCGAAGTGCTGCCTTGTTCATGCTTTTCCCTTGCCCCTTGCCCCTTGCTCCTTGCTCCTTGCTCCCTGCTCCTTACCCCTTGCTCCTTCAAAGAAGTTGGGTTTGCGTCGGCGGGCTTCCTCCAACGAAAGGAGCGGTTCGGAACGTTGCCCTACCCCTTCGCGCAGCTGAGTCTGTTTTTGACGGAGGTCGGCAAAGGCCGCCTCCCGGGTGTCGGCATTGAGGAAACGGGCGGCCTGGGGCGCATTCTGACTGGCATCGCGCACCCAGATGACCGGTCCCCCATAGACGGGAGCAATCTTCAGGGCCGTGTGGAGGCGGCTGGTGGTGGCTCCGCCAATCATGACGGGTACGGAAATGCCAGCCTCGTGCAGGAGGCGAACGACGTGTACCATCTCGTCGAGCGAGGGGGTGATGAGTCCCGAAAGACCGATTACGTCGGGACGGACTTCCTTTGCCTTGCGCACGATATCCTCGGCGGGCACCATGACCCCCATGTCAATGACCTCATAGCCGTTGCAGGCCATGACAACGCCCACGATGTTCTTTCCGATGTCGTGTACGTCGCCCTTGACGGTGGCCAGCAGGACCTTCGGCTGGGCGGAAGGCGCAGGCAGTTCTTGGACTTTGGACTGCGAAGTGGTCTCATGCAAATGAGGCTTCAGGTATTCCACGGCTTGCTTCATGGTGCGGGCAGTCTTGACGACCTGTGGCAGGAACATCTTGCCCTGCCCGAAGAGTTCGCCGACGAGATTCATACCCTTCATCAGAGGCCCCTCGATGATGTCCACCGCCCGCGGGTATTGCTGTAAGGCTTCCGCAAGGTCGGTTTCCAGATTGTCGCCATTACCTCTGCGCAGAGCCTCGACAAGGCGCTCTTCTACAGAAGGGGCCTGTTTACAGTGCAAAGTGCAAAATGCAGAGTCTTGGGACTGCGCCTCGCGATTTTCAGTCAACTGTGAACTGGCTTCGTCCGAAGCGAAGCCTATCAGTCTTTCACGAGCTTCAGCAGAGGGGCGCAGGATGACGTCCTCCAGCATCTGAAGCAGGTCGGCCGGAATGTCGCTGTACATCACCTTCGAGGCGGGGTTCATGATGGCCATGTCCATGCCGCGCCGGCGGGCGTGATAAAGGAAGACAGCGTGCATGGCCTCGCGCAGGTAGTTGTTGCCGCGGAAGGCGAAAGAGAGATTGCTGACCCCGCCACTGATGTGCGTGAGCGGCATACGGTGGCGAATCCACTCGACGGTGTGCAGGAAATCCGAGGCATAGCCGTCGTGCTCGGGCATGCCCGTACAGATGGCCAGCACATTGGGGTCGAAGATGATGTCGGAGGCCGGGAAATGCGCCTCCTCCGTGAGCAGGCGGTAGGCCCGTTCGCAGATGTCGATGCGGCGTTCGTAGGTGGTGGCCTGGCCCTCTTCGTCGAAGAGCATCACCACCACGGCGGCTCCGAGCCTGCGGAGTTGACGGGCATGGTCGAGGAAGACGGCCTCCCCCTCTTTCAGGGAAATACTGTTGACGATGCTCTTCCCCTGCAGGCACTTCAGTGCCGAGACGATGACCTGCCAGTCTGAGGAGTCTATCATCACGGGCACCCGGGAAATGTCTGGGTCGCTGGTCAGAAGATTGAGGAAGTGGGTCATCTCCCTACGAGCATCGAGCAAGCCGTCGTCCATGGTGATGTCGATGACCATGGCCCCAGCCTCCACCTGCTGACGGGCGATGCTGAGGGCCTCGTCGTAGTTGCCCTCCTTGATGAGCCGCAGAAACTTGCGACTGCCAGCCACGTTGCACCGCTCGCCGACATTGATGAAGCCCACCTCAGGGGTGAGTATGAGGGGTTCGAGGCCGCTTAATTGGAGGTAAGAGGTAGGAGGTAGGAGGTAGGAGGATACTTCTGCCCCTTGAGAACCACCGTTCTGGGAGTCTGAGACATTCCTCTTGCCCCTTACCTCTTGCCCCTTACCTCCAATCAATCCAGCCAAGGCCCGAATGTGCGCGGGCGTAGTGCCGCAGCAACCGCCGATGATGTTCACCAGCCCCTCCTCCACGAACGGGCGCATCTCCTCACACATCATGTCAGGCGTCTGGTCGTATTCGCCAAAGGTGTTGGGCATTCCTGCATTGGGATAGGCACTGACATAGCAGGGAGCGATGGCGGAAAGGGTGCGCAGGTTGGGGAGCATGTCGTGGGCACCGAACGAACAGTTGAGTCCCACGCTGAGCAGGTCGGCATGAGAGACAGAAATCAGGAATGCTTCGAGGGTCTGCCCCGTGAGCATACGTCCCGAACGGTCGCTGACGGTGACGCTGAGCATCAGGGGCACGCGCCGCCCGACGCGAGCCATGGCCTGCTGGGCGGCGTAGATGGCGGCCTTGGCGTTCAGAGTGTCGAAGATGGTCTCGATGAGCAATGCGTCTACCCCACCCTCCACGAGTGCCTCCATCTGTTCCTCATAGGCTTCCGACAGTTCGTCGAAGGTGAGGACGCGCAGGGCCGGGTTCTCGACATCGGGGCTCAGCGACAGGCTCTTGCTGGTGGGGCCGACAGAGCCTAAGACAAATCTCGGCTTCTCCCTGGTTGTGTATTTATCAGCCAGCTCTCGTGCCAGACGGGCGGCGGCGATGTTTATGTCGCGCACAAGCGACTGGGCTTGGTAGTCGGCAAGGGAGATGCGCTGTGCGTTGAAGGTGCAGGTGGTGATGAGGTCGGCTCCTGCCTGCAAGTATTGCTCATGGATGTCACGAATGACATCGGGCTCCGACAGGCACAGCAAGTCGCCCAACCCCTTGCCACGAGGCAACATGGTCCCCATCGCACCGTCAAGCAACAATATCCGATTCTTTAAAGCCTCCTTTAACCTCATAACCTCAAAATCTTATAACCCTCAAGACCTCATCAAAATCCCTTCTTAAAGCTCCGTGCCATTTCTCTCCGATCTTCCTTTTCCTTCAGGGTTTCGCGCTTGTCGTACTCCTTCTTGCCCCGGGCCACGGAGACGTCCAGTTTGGCACGCCCGTTCTCATCTATATATAACAGCGTGGGGACGAGCGTGAAGCCCGGAGCCTTGAGGGCCGAGGCAATCTTGCGGATTTCGCGCCGGTTGAGTAGCAGTTTGCGGTCGCGCCGCTCCACGTGGTTGTTGTACGAACCATGCTCGTAGTGGGCAATATACATGTTCTTCACCCACACCTCGCCCTGGATGATGAGGCAATACGTGTCCACGAGCGAAGCCTTTCCGGCGCGGATGCTCTTTATCTCCGTGCCCGTCAGGACGATGCCCGCCGTATAGTCGTCCACGAGCAGATAGTCGAATGCCGCCCGCTTGTTCTTTATGTTCACCTTACTCACAAAGGTCTTTTCCTTCTTTACCATAACTTCTTAACTATTCCCTCTTATGCCTGAACGAAGTGAAAACCATGAACTTTGAACTATGAACTTTGCACTGCGGCGAAGTCACCCAGGTGGTCGTCGATGTAGTGCGCCACGAGGGCGGTCACCTCGGGTTCCATTTCGTCGACGAACGTGTCGTCCAGTTCGTCAAAGTCGGGGAACTGTTCGTAGAGTGCCATGAACTCCTCGTCCGTGCAATCCTGCGCCAGTTGTTCGCCGTATTTTTCATAGAGTCGCCGCCCTTCGTAGACGAGTTTTGAGAACTCCCTTGTCCCCCAGAGGCGCATGGCCTTGGCGAAGGGGTTGAGGAAGATGAAGGGGCCGTAGCCGTTGTGGATAAGTTGGATGAATCCGCCCTCCATGACCTCGCGCCGAAACGTCTCGTAGGCCAGCAGGGTGATTTGGTCGGCCGAGAGCTGTTGCATCGTCTCTGCCGTCAGTTCGCCGCCAATGGCCTCCAGTGTGCGTTTGACAAACAAGTCCACGAAAGCCTCCACACCCTTCTGTGCGGCTTCCCGAATGTCCGTTTCCTTGATTCTTATTTCCATAGCAGGGGACAAAGATACGAATAAGCGAGCGGAATCGCAAATTTATTTGCAGATTCCCGAGCGTGAGTATCTAAAACCGAAGGCTAAAGATACGAATAAGCGAGCGGAATCGCAAATTTATTTGCAGATTCCCGAGCGTGAGTATCTAAAACCGAAGGCTAAAGATACGAATAAGCGAGCGGAATCGCAAATTTATTTGCAAATTCCCGAGCGTGAGTATCTAAAACCGAAGGCCAAAATAGGAGAAAAGCGGGGGCGAGAGGCTACATAATCGAGTGAATCCAGCGGAAGAGGTCGTCGAGATTATAGTCGCCCCGATGGGGACGATTCCAGGGTAACCGGAAGTCCACGTTGCGCCCTGTGTTCATCAGTTTCGTGGCCAGGTTAACCGAGATGGGGAACGACGTATCGCGGTCGACGGCTCCGTGGCGGATGTACCAGTGGGGGGCCACGGTGGCCTTCGGGTCGGCGATGTAGTTCATGGGGTTCATCAGTCGGACGCGGTGCTGCAAGTCCTGGCTCAGGCCGGAGCCTGTGAAGTGGGCCGGATTGTCCTCCTCATCGCCGAAAACGCTGCATTCGGGCGAGTCCAAGTTATCGAAGGCGGGAATGCCCTTCAGCGGCGTGCGGACCGCCACGTAGGCGAGATAGACCTCCAGGTCCACGTCCACGACCGTCTCCGTCCGCTGTGCCTTGGCCCGTATGCGGCGGGGGCCACCTGGGCGCTGACCCGGCGTCGGCGGCATGTAGAGAGCAAAGGAGAAGCCCAGAGAGTCAGGCACTTCCCCCCCCTCCTCGACGAACCGCTGGGCAGAGGCCATCAGGTAGGTTTTCAGGTAGTCCATGTAGTTCTCGTGGGTCAGCGGTTCGCCGTTCCTGGGATTGCGCAGACCGAGTCCGTCGATGTATCGGTCGAACGAACGTGCAGCGGCGCGCGCGGCTTCCGGGTCCTTCCGCTGGTTCTGGTAGAGCCACTCGTAGGCCATGTCGGCATGGTCGAGGTCGGTGATGGGACAATAGCAGACAGAGGCATAGACGTGGTCACGGGCCTTGGCGGCCCCCATCCGGGCGAGCAGGGGTTCGTAGTCGGGATGGTTGGCTGTGGCTCCGAGCAGGGCGCTCATGGCTCCGCCGGCACTGGTGCCGTCGGTGACGATGCGCTCTGCCGAACCGGCCATGTGCTTGTCGTTGTAACGCAGATAGCGCACAGCGGCCTTCAGGTCGAGCAACCCGTTGGGGGCCTTTCCCGTGTAGCGTCCGCCCTGTGCGGAGTTGTTGCCACGGCTACCGGGGATGCAGACGCACAGCCCCTCAGCGAGGGCGCGCCCCGTGGCATCGCCCACCGACGGATGGCGGGCCTCAGCCGCCATGTAGCCCCCAACGTAGGTGCGCAGCAGGATGGGGGTCTGTTGCGTGGCCCTCTCGGGCACGAAGAAGTTCAGCGTCTGGTACGTAGTGTCCTCCACGTTCGTGACGTATCGGATGCCCGTATAGGCCGTGTAGCGCACGGTCTGCCCGTCGGGCAGTTCGAGTTCCATCTGCCGCCCCTGGGCTGTGAAGGCCAGCGGGTCGGTCTTGGCTTGGGCGGATGACATTGCGGAAAAGACGGCTAACGCCATCAAGAAGAATCGTCTCATATCGGTCTCCTTTTTCGTTTATTCACAGCAAAATTACGAATTAATCCGCAATATTTCATCTTTTAGCCCCCATTTTTTCACTATCCTTGACCTATGCCCCGAAATACTCCCGCTCAGAAACCGGCTCTGCCGCTTCGCTTGTCGAAGAAATATCAAACTTTATTTGGCATTTCGCTCGCTTAATCGTATCTTTGCACCGATGAAGCCCATCGCGCACATCGAGAACGACCTCCCGACGAAGTTCGGCGTGCCCCGCCAGAGCGGTCTCGTGGAGGGGCTGGAAGGCACCATTGTCTTTGAGCCGGACTATCGCAACCCGGAGGCACTGCGCGGACTGGAGGGGTTCTCGCACGTGTGGCTACTGTGGGACTTCTCGGAGGCTCATCGCGAAGGGTGGTCGCCCACGGTGCGGCCGCCGCGCCTGGGGGGCAACCGCCGGATGGGGGTGTTCGCCACGCGCTCGCCCTTCCGCCCCAACCCCATCGGGCTTTCGTCGGTGCGCATCACAGAGATACAGCCGTCCAGCCCCCGAGGCCCCCTCATACGGGTCAGCGGCGCCGACCTGATGGACGGGACGCCCATCCTGGACATCAAGCCCTACCTGCCCTTCACCGACTGCCACCCCGAGGCCACGGGGGGATTCACGGAGGAGACCGCCCTTCAGCCCCCACTGGAAGTGCGGGGCATGGAGGCCCTCGCCGCCCGGCTCACGGAAAAGCAGGCGGAGACCCTGCGCCAGATTCTGGCCAGCGACCCACGGCCCCACTATCAAGACGACCCCGGGCACACCTACGGCATCGCCTTTGCCGACACGGACGTGAAGTTCCGCGTCGAGGGGCGCACACTCACTGTCATTAACTCCATTTAAATTAGCAACTAATCTGTGGAAAACATAAAGAACATCATTTTCGATCTGGGCGGCGTTGTCGTCGACCTCCGCATCCGCCCCTCCCTGGAGGCTTTCGCCCGACTGGGACTGACACCCAAGGGTATCAGCCTCGAAGATCTGTCGCAAAACGGCATCCCACGCGACTGGGAAATGAGGCCGCTGATGCACGCCATGGACTGCGGCGAACTGAGTGCCGAGGAGTTTGTCGGCATCATGAAAGGCAAGAGCCGCGAAGGCACCACGGACCAGGACATCATCGACGCGTTCAACCACATCATCCACCTGCCCAAGCGGCGGCTGGAGTGGCTGCGCGAACTGCGCAGGCACTACCGCGTCTATCTGCTCAGCAACATCGGCGACCTGCACTGGCAGGAGACACTGCGCCAGGCCGCTGAGCACGGCATTCCCCTCCGCGAGTGCTTCGACGAGGTGTTCCTCTCCTACCGGCTCCACATGGTCAAGCCCGACCCGCGCATCTACGAAGTCCTCATCGGGCAGACAGGCATTGACCCCGCCGAAACGCTCTACATCGACGACCTGCCCGACAACATCAAGGCTGGCCAAGAGTGGGGACTGGTGAGCCACAAGATTGACTGCAACGCACTGGACCGGGAACTGCCGCGCCTGTTCCCCTTCCTTGCCCCGTGACGGACACAAAGATACGACTACAACAAGCAAAAAGACTAACTAATAAAACCATAACACAGTATGAAGAGAATCTTATCCCTCTTGCTATGCGTCATGGCGATTGCGGCTGTCGAAGCGGCTCCCATCACGCGCGAACAGGCACGAAAGCGTGCCATCGAGTTCCTGCAAGGCACACGGGGCAGCCACCAACTGGCCCCCGTCGTGAACCGTACCAAACTGGCCCCGAGGCGCAAGGCGGCTGCTGCCGGCACCGCCACGCAGCAGGACGAGGAACTCTACTACGTCTTCAACCGCGGTACGAACGAGGGCTTCGTCATCGTCTCCGGCGACGACCAGACCCTGCCCGTGCTGGGCTACACCGAAGAAGGCGAGTTCGACTACAACGCACTGCCCGCGAACATGCGCTACTGGCTCGACAGCCGCGAGCAGCAACTCCTGGAACTGAGTCAGAACGGCAACGTCGGCCAACCTCGCCGCGCTATCGCCACCCACGACAAGATTGCCCCCATGGTCACCACCAAGTGGAACCAGGGTTCGCCCTACAACGACGAGTGCCCCATGTACTTCACGCTGGGACGCTCCGTGACGGGCTGCGTGGCCACCGCCATGGCTCAGGTGCTCTACTACCAGCGGGCCAAGTCGGTGACGGAGGTGCAGGCCGACATCCCCGGCTACACGGGATGGACCGCCCATGCCACCTACGGCAACCTCGTGGTGGAAGGCATCGAGGCCGGTTCACCCATCGACTGGGACAACATGCTCGACTCCTACGGCAGCGGAGCCTCGGCCAAGCAAAAGAAGGCCGTGGCTCAGCTGATGCACTACTGCGGTGTGTCGGTACACATGGACTACACCAACGGTTCCTCGGGTGCACAGTCTTCGGAAGTGCCCACCGCCTTCCAGAAATACTTCGGCTATGGTTCGAAGACCCGCATCGTCTACCAGACATCCTACTCCGATGAGGCCTGGGACAAACTGCTCTACAGCGAACTGGCCGAGGGCCGGCCCTTTTATCTCAGCGGATACAACGCCGAGGGCGGCCACGCCTTCGTCTGCGACGGCTACGACGGCAACTACTGCTACCACATCAACTGGGGCTGGGGCGGTGCCAGCGACGGCTACTACATGCTCGCCAAGCTGAATCCCGGTTCGCAGGGCATCGGCGGCAGCAGCGGCGGCTACAGTGACGGCGAGGCAGCCGTCATCGGTTGCGAACCCGACAACTACAGCGAAAAGGCCATGCCCATTGCCAACAACACCGTGAAGAAACTCTGCCTGGCCAACTGGGACACCAATGGCGACGGCGTGTTCACCTTCGGCGAGGCAGCCGCCGTCACCGATCTGGGCAACGTGTTCAAGGGGCAGACTGCCATCACGGCCTTCACCGAACTCTATAACTTCACGGGACTGACTTCGCTCTCAGACGATGCCTTCAACGGATGCACGAAGCTGGCCTCCGTGCGCCTGCCCAAGAGCCTGAAACACATCGGCAAGCGTTCGTTCGCCGGGTGCCGCGTGCTGAAGACTTTTGCTCTGACCGACGGACTGCTCAGCATCGGCGACAGTGCCTTCGCAGGCTGCCGCATGCTGCCCAACCTGTTGCTGCCCAGCGGCATCACGCGCATCGAGGACAACACCTTCGAGAGCTGTCTGGCCTTCACCGCCATGGAACTGCCCCTCGGCATACAGTACATCGGGCGCCAGGCCTTCAGCGGATGCACCAAACTCACCAGCGTCACGGTCAAGAGCGTCAGCCCGCAGCACATCGTACTGGGGGCCTCCGTATTCGAGGACATCGACCTCTCAAAGGCCACACTGAACACGTTGCAAGGCACCCGCTCGTACTTCTCCACCGCCGACCAGTGGAAGGAGTTCGGCAACCTCTACGAAGAGCGCAACCTCTCGCAAGGAAAATTCGCCACGCTGGAGACCAACAAGAAGTTCTACCTATATAATGTAGGCACCGGCTACTACATGACCAAGGGCGAAGCCTGGGGCACACAGGCCATCGTGGCCGACACCGACAACCCCATGCGCTTCGAACTGCGCCACACGGCATCCATGCCTGACGGGGTCTACTACCTCTACTCCGACGACACAGGCAACGCCAGTCGCCACGTGCTCTTCCGCACTTCCTCCGACACGGGCGTCGGCAACGGAGTGAAGGCCTGCTTTGTCGATGGCACACTCTCGGCCAACACCGGCTACTGGAGCATCCAGGCCGTGGAGGGGCAGGAAAACGTCTACACCATACAGATTCCGAGCAACAACGCAAGCTACAAGGCCGGGCAGTTCCTGGGCGTACAGCCCGACCACGACAGCAATGCCGCATCGCCCACCTACGGAACCTACAGCGACATCGCGTACGACGACTACATGCAAAACTGCCAGTGGATGTTCGTGGCCTACGACCAAGAGGAGGCCACGCTCTACCAGTCGGCCCTCGTGCTAAAGAACCTGCTCACCATCGGAAAGAGCAAGCGCGTGAACACGACACAGGAGCAGGCCGTCTACGACAACTTCAACAGCACGGAGGAGGAGATTGCCAAGGCCTGCAGGAAACTGCGCAACAAGCTGAACTTCATCAACTTCACCGACGACGTCGTGCGCGAAGTGGCCCTGAGCCACTATGACATCGACAGCAACGGCGAAATCAGTTTCTCCGAAGCTGCCAGCGTGGGGAACATCGACATGGAATTCAGCGGCAACACAGCCCTGAAAGACCTCACCGACCTGCGCCTGTTCACGGGCCTGAACTACCTGAGCGGAAACAGTTTCAAGGACTGCACCGCACTGACCACCGTGAAACTGCCCACCGACGTCACGGACATCTACTACCGTGCCTTCATGGGCTGCAAGAAACTGGAACGCGTCGAAATGGGGCAATACGTAAAGAACCTCGGCGACAACGCATTCACCAACTGCACCTCGCTCAAGGAGTTCCGCATTGCCGTCAGTGACCCGGCCAAGATTTCACTCGGAAACAACGTCTTCTCAACCGTCACCATCGCCAAGGCCGTACTCTACGTGCCGCAGGGATGCAAGGAACTCTATGCACAGGCTCCCACGTGGAAGAACTTTGGCGAAATCCGCGAGATGCGTGCCGTAAAGGCTCCGCAGTACGCCGTTCCCGAGGCCAACACGGACTACTACGTCTACAATCTCGGCATGCAGCGCAGCATCAAGAAGGGGGAAGCCTACGGCACACAGGCCGTCGTGGACCTCAACGGATTCGTTTATCAGTTGCGCAGAAGCAACTCGATGCCCGAGAACGTCTACTACCTCTATGCCGAAGGCTCTGGCACCACGAACCACGTTCTGTTCCGTACCGACACGGACACGAAAGTGGGCGAAGGCATCAAGACGTGCTTCGTCGACGGAACCCTCTCGACAAAGGCTTACTGGAAGATTGAACCCGTCGAGGGCATGACGAACGTCTACACCCTCTCCGTGCCCTCCACCGATGCTGCCTACGTCGCTGGCGAATATCTCGGCACCGACTACGACCACGCCACCGACTACGCATACGGCACCTACGGACTCTACTGGGACGTCCAGTACACCGCCAACCCCGCTGGTTGCCAATGGGCATTCATCAAGGTGGACGACGTGAAGGCTGCCCAGGCATTCTTCGACCTGACCGAGACACTGAGGGAACTGCTCGTGGTGGCTGACGGCCAAGGTGTGGACGACGCAGCCGAACACGCCGTCTACGACGACTTCGACAGCACGGAGGAGGCCATCCATGGGGCCATCGCCTCACTGCGCGCCAAGCTCCACTACATCGACTTCATGGACAGCCACGCCAAGACGATTGCCGTCAATGCATGGGACGACAACGAGGACGGCGAACTGAGCCGCGAAGAGGCTGCCCAAGTCACCGACCTGGGCCAGACCTTCCGCGCTGCCACGGGCGTCAGGAGCCTTGAGGAACTCCAATACTTCACCTCGCTCACGGCCCTGCCCGACGAAGCCTTCCGCAACTGCACGTCGCTCATCTCCATCTACCTCCCCAAGGGCGTGACCGCCGTCGGAGAGGATGCATTCTCCAGCACTGGCAACCTGAAGTACATGGCCGTGCTCTCTGAGACGGGCGTCGTAGAGGCCGCCAACGCAGCCCTGCCCAAGAGCCTCACCGTCTTCGTGCCCAAGTCGCTGACTGGGGCATACGCCGCCGACGAGACCTGGAACAAGGGGACCATCGAAGAGTTCACCGGCACGCCGACCGTCACAGCCGAACCCGCCACCCGCATCTATGGACGCAGCAATCCGTCCTTCACCTTCGCCGTCACCGGAGCCCCCATCAACGGAGTGCCCACCCTGACGACCGAGGCCGAGGTCACCTCCGTGGTGGGCGACTACGCCATCACGGTGGAGGCAGGCACCGTCACGTCGCCCGGATTCCAGCCCGTGAACGGAACGCTCAGCATCACCCGCGCACCGCTCACGCTGACCGCCAAGTCCTACAAGCGCAACATCGGTGAGGAGAACCCCGAGTTCGACTTCACCCACAGCAGCCTGAAGAACCGTGAGAAGATTGCCGACGTGCTGCTCGTGGCCCCGACGCTGGAGTGCGACGCCACAGCCGCCAGCCCTGCCGGCACCTACGAAATCCGCATCTCGGGTGCAGAAACCCAGAACTACGAAATCACCTACGCCAACGGCACCCTGACCGTCATTGACCCGACGGGCATCACAAACGCCAAGGCCGAGACGGAGAACGGCGACATCTACGACCTCGCTGGCCGCAAGGTTGCTTCGCAGTCCGCCAAGGGGCTGTACATTCGCAACGGCAAGAAGCTGATTATCAAGTAACGCGCCACAGGAAAGGCGATAAACGCACGAAGGCCCCACCGACAATCGTCGGTGGGGCCTTCGTTATAGTTACAAGTTTGTTGACGACAAAGGAACAAGCCTAATATCCGTCAGATTGCTATCCCCAGTTTACAATCTGACGGATATTTAGGTTTCAGCCTCACTTATTCCCTAAAATGCTTGCAATTGAGGCGAATAATTCATAAATTTGGCGCGGATATTGAAAAAATAATAAGCAATTATTAAAACATTAACGCATACATCCATGAAAACGACCCTACAAAGACTATGGTTGCTGACCATAATGACGTTTGCCACGATAGGAGCAAACGCTTATCAATTCGAGGTGGATGGAATCAGATACGATGTTACGTCTTCTGTCTCCCCTTATACTGTCGAAGTCGTGTCCCGGCAAGGAGGATATGCGGGAGAGATTACTATCCCTACCAAGGTAAGATATTACAACACCAGCACCCACGGCTACTGCTACTACGAAGTGACAAGCATCGGCGAAGATGCGTTCCTTGATTGCACGGGCCTGAGCTCAATTTCCATCCCCAACAGCGTAACCATCATTGGCGGTTCTGCGTTCGGCAGTTGCACGGGCCTGACCTCCGTCACCATGGGCAATGGCGTGACCCAAATTGGCCATACTGCATTCGCGGAGTGTACCAGTCTGACATCTATTTCCATCCCAGACAGCGTGACCTTTATCGGCTCCAATGCTTTCTTGGGTTGCACAGGTCTGACCTCCGTCACTATTGGCAAAGGCGATACCCAAATCAGCGATAATGCATTTGATGGTTGCACGGGGCTGACCTCCGTCACCGTCAACTGCCGCTATATAGGTTCATGTTTTTCCGGAATGTCATCAATTCAGAATCTTACTTTAGGCAACACCGTTAAAAAAATCGGAGATTATGCTTTCGCAGGTTGTAGCGGCCTGACTGCTGTCACCATTCCTCAGAGTGTAGATTCCATTGGGGGGGGAGCGTTTAAACAATGCCCAGCACTTACCAGCATAACATGTGAAAGGGAAACACCATGCGTACTTAGTTCTACAGACTCCGACTATACCAGGAACATCAACCTGTATGTCTCCTGGGATGCTGTTCCGAACTATAATCATGCCGAAGTCTGGCGTAATTTCAAGAACATTTACTCCTCCAACACTATAGGTGGATACGGAGTGGGTTACAGACGCTACTCCCAATACTACTTGGTCATAGTTAGCGGAGGCGGGTATGAGAATCACTTGGATATCCAGGATACATATAATTATAATGGTTCTGAATATTATGTACGCAAAATTGGAGAAAAAGCATTTTATGGAAACAATTCCTTTAAGTCACTTTTTTTACACAGAAGCATCAACGAGATTGGCGACAAGGCATTCTACGGTTGTGACAGTCTTAAGTCTGTAACAGTTGAGAGTTTACGTCCTTGGGAAATCACTCACACTTCCACGTCCTTCTCCAACATGTCGGACATCACGCTCTATGTACCTTACGGCTGCAAAGCAGACTACGAGGTTGCATCATTCTGGAACCAGTTTGGGGCAATTGTGGAGGGAGCGGAGAACCCAGTTTTCACCGTTGACGGGATTAATTACAGACTCACGTCCGATACAGAAGTGGCTGTCATAGGAGGTGACCTGAATTATTGGACAGGATATGGACGTCCTGCACCTACCATGGTAAATTACAGGAATGCGACTTTTAATGTCACCTCTGTTGCCGACTATGCATTCGATGGCCGGCAGAACTTGAATTCACCCCGGCAAATCTATCTCCCCACCAGTATAAAATCCATCGGGAACTATGCTTTCCGGAATACCAACCTGAAAATTGTTGGATGCTCAGCCAACAAAATAGGAGAAGGGGCATTCCGCGGATGTTCTCAGTTAGAAAGTCTTTCTTTATCCAATTTCACAGTGATTGGGGACTCCGCATTTCACGGCTGCACGAACATCCATACTTTATCACTTGCAAGTACAGTAAACCCAGTAATGAATGAAGACGTTTTCAGTGAAAGTAATAGTCTTGAGAACGTCAGTTTGGATATGCCGACTATCGGGAAATGGTTCAGTGGTTTTACTTCTATCAAAAGGATAGAGATAGGACACCAAACTACAAATATCGCTGCGGAGGCGTTTTTGGGCTGTACAGGTCTAGAATACGTCAATTTTGATACGAGTAGTGTGAGAACTATTGGCGATAAGGCGTTCAGTGGTTGCACTAATATAGATGAGATTACTATTCCAAACACCGTAACAAGCATTGGTGATGAGGCGTTCTATGGTTGTACTGGACTATATAACATAAACATTCCCCACAACATCATTCACATTGGGGACTATGCTTTCGCAGGTTGTAGCAATATGACATACCTCGAATCCATTCCCGAAAACGTGACCTATATCGGCAGCCATGCATTCGACGGCTGCGATTTCCAGGAACCAGTGGAAATGCGATCTACAGTACCCCCCACTGTCGGCAACACACCGTTCCCCGTCGGAACTACACTGATTGTTCCCAGAGGTTGCAAAGAAGTCTATGAGACTACAAACGGATACGAACCATACACCATCGTGGAATGGGAAGCGGAAATCGGTAAGAATTTTGAGCATCAAGGTATCTATTACACGGTTTCAGACGACGTCAGCACAGTATCCATGACCGGCTCTTCAACAGAATGGGAATTTGGGAATACCATCACCATCCAGGACACCATTACTTACATGGGGCAGAGTTTTGCAGTGACAGCCATTGGCGAATATGCTTTCTCACAACTCTATGGGGTAGATTATGTGATAATGGAGAGTGAGACTCCCCCGATTCTCGAAGGTTCTTACGAGATTCAAGGAAGGACACTGATAGTGCCAGAGAACTGCACACAAAACTACGTAGAATCAGGAGACGGAAGTTGGAGTGACTTCCGCAGAATTATGGAGGGAATACCCACCGACCCAATCTTCACTGTGGACGGAATAAACTACCGAATTGTGGAAGAAGAGTGGGGTGATAGTTATGCCATAGTAAGCGAGGGTGACTATTCGGGCGACATCACTATTCCAGACTTTGTGACGTATGAAGGCGCGACTTATCAAGTAAAAGGCATAGCCCCCTCTGCTTTCTGGGGATGCAACGAATTGAATTTCATAGAAATTGGTCAGTGTGGTATTGCTCCATTGACATCAGTGGCCGATACAAAATCTAACTTCAACTGCAACTTTATCGGGAAATGGGCATTCTATGGTTGTAATTTGGAATCCATATCCATCTTTCCAGATGTTCAGAGTATCGGAGATTTTGCCTTTTATGAATCTGGTGTGAACGTTGTGAGCATACCTTACCACATGCCCATTGAACTTCCGAGCCCCAATGTTTTCAACAACGCAAGCAGCTGCACACTATATGTGCCCCTGCTATGGGAAGATTATTTCAGGAATTTGGAGTATTGGAACGAGTTTGGAGATATCAGAGTTTGGGATCCGGTTTTCGTGGAGTCTGGCGGTGAGTATATACCATTAAATGAGTACTGTGCTTCCTTGTTTAGAGCTTCCTGTTATAAGGAATTTGAGTTTCCAGAGAAGGTGTGGTGCAATGGATATGAACTAACCGTGGTTGAAATCGGTGAACATGCATTTGCGGGGTGTAGTGAGATGGATTCCATAAACATACCTAACTGGATTTCCAACATTGGGTCAAACGCCTTTGATGGGTGCTGGAGGCTACAATCCGTGACACTTCCAGAAACTTCACTTAGTATTTATGACCAAGCATTTGCCAACTGCGAAAGCCTGACATCGGTCACCATCCCAGCGAACGTGGGCTACATCGGTCCGGGGGCTTTCAACAACACCCCTCTGACTTCCGTGACTGTCGAATATAAACCAGATTATGAGTACGAGTACGGTTCATGGGCTCCGCCACAACTTGCAGACAGCGAGACATTCTCTAACGCCTCTCAAGCAACGCTTTGGGTCCCCGAAGGATGTTATTATTTCTATAATGACGCAGACTATTGGAATGAATTTAAGATAATCAGGGAGAATTGTAAGGACACCATCTGTATCGACGGAATCCGTTACCGTATTTATACGGATGAAGGGATAGCCAGTGTCTGGGATGCTGATTTGTTAGACCCAGGAACAACTGAATCATCATATTCCGTCACAATCCCCAGTGTTATAAGTTATAACGGTGTGGCTTATCCAGTAAGCGGAATTGACAATAGGGCTTTTGCAAATTGTGAAGCCATGACAGAGATCACCATTCCCAGCAGTATAACTTCAATCGGCGACAGACCTTTCTATGGATATAATTTGACAAGCGTTACGGTACAGAGAAGTATCCCTATTTATATCAACGAAAATACATTCCCTGGCTGCGAGAATGCCACTCTGTATGTTCCTTACGGCTGCAAAGCACTTTATGAAGCAGATGAGTATTGGAACAGGTTTGGTGAGATCATTGAGTACGGAGAAGAAGGTGATATAAACAGCGACGGAGAAATTAGCGTGGCAGATATTTCCACACAAGTAAACGTCTTATTGCAGAGAAATGCTGATGACCCCGGAAGGTTCAACACCATTGCTGGCGACATGAACAATGACGGTCAGATAACTATTGCCGACGTAACGAAGCTGGTAAATAAAATTCTTGGTAAGGAATGAGAGCAAAGATTCTATACACATTGTTTTTCTCACTGAGCCTAAGCGCGTGGGGTTCGGAACCATGGAAACTATGGTTGGGCAACGCGGAAGAGAAAGTGGTGTTGCGCATCGACCTCCACGAAGAGTCGGTGACGGTGCCTGGTATGGAAATGTTCGGGCCACAAAACGGCTATTTAGGCGGCGGTGGAGTCTATGGAGTATGGACGGTGACTTCGTTCAAGGTGGAGTCCGACAAGACTGCCACCCTGCGTCTGAGCAACGACTTGGGGAGTGAAACGCAAAGCATTGTGCTTACCCAACAGACGGATTCCACCTACCTGATGGAACTGAAGGGAGGCGTCGTAGTGAAGCGGGCCGTCAACCGCAAACTTGTGAAGATTCCGCAGAAGATGGAACTCCACATCGAACAGTGAAAGAGTCTCCGGCGTAGTACCGCAATTTTTTTTATTACTGTCCGGTAAACATTAAGTCATCAGACAAAAATTAGGGCTGTCACCACTCAAAGGTGTCAGCCCTTTTGGTTATATTTGCAGTCGCCAAACATAAACAAACATAACCATGGGCAAAAGTACACATTTTTTCGG
>JAFTEX010000019.1 GCA_017453445.1 Bacteroidaceae bacterium | reverse complement strand
TGCAAAGGTACGGACTTTTTCAATACGTTGTATCACTTTACCCCACTTTTTTTTCAATTATTTTTGCCTTATTTTTATAATATACTGTAATTCAGTATAATATATTTTTGTACTTTTTATGCCTTTTTATGTGTCCGTGAAAATTTTGGCGTTTTGATGCGTTTGTTGTAACTTTGCACCATGAATCAGGAATCTTCCTTGTCGGGAAAGAAAGCAGCCTATTTCACATTGGGCTGCAAACTGAACTTTGCAGAGACTTCTACCGTGGCAGAACGGTTGGAGGCATTGGGTGTTGCACGAGCCAAGAAAGGTGAGGAGGCAGACATCTGTTTCATCAATACATGCAGTGTTACGGAGGTTGCCGACCATAAGTGCCGGCAGGCCATTCATAAGATGGTGCGCCACCATCCCGGAGCCTTTGTGGTCGTCACGGGCTGCTATGCGCAATTACGTTCTGCGGAGGTAGCCTCGATTGAAGGTGTCGATTTGGTGCTGGGTGCCGGGCAGAAGGGAAAGGCGGTGGAGCTTATCATGAAGTTCTTCACAGCACACACAGGGAAGACAGTGGGCGCAGAGGATACTGAAAAGATAGCCTTTGTCCCTTCGTGTGCTTGTGGCGACCGCACACGCTATTTCCTGAAGGTGCAGGACGGATGTGACTATTTCTGCACCTATTGCACCATCCCTTTTGCCCGTGGTCGCAGTCGTAACGGTTCGGTGGCCTCTCTTGTGGCGCAAGCCGAAGAGGTAGCACAGAAGGGCGGTAGGGAGATTGTCATCACGGGCGTGAACATCGGCGACTTCGGCAAGTCGACAGGGGAGACGTTTATCGACCTCATTCGCGCGCTTGATCGGGTGAAAGGCATCGAACGCTACCGCATCAGTAGCATCGAACCCAATCTGCTCACCGACGAGGTCCTTCAGTTCTGTGCCCAAAGCCGTGCCTTCATGCCCCACTTTCATGTGCCCCTGCAATCGGGCAGTGACGAGGTGCTTCGCTTGATGCACCGTCGTTACGACACTGCTCTTTTTGCGCAGAAGATGCAACGCATACGCGAGTTGATGCCCGATGCCTTCATCGGGGTGGATGTCATCGTGGGCATGAGGGGAGAGACCGACGAACTCTTTGCTGAGGCCTGTGAGTTTATGGACCGTATGCCCGTGAGCCAGTATCACGTGTTCAGTTACAGCGAGCGGCCAGGTACCAAGGCCCTTAACATTCCCCATCGCGTTTCGCCCCAGGAGAAACATGTGCGCAGTCAGCGAGTGCTTGACATCTCACGTGCGCATACGCACGCATTCTATTCTAAATATATAGGGTCGGTGCGTCCCGTTCTGTTGGAACACGGGAAGCGGGGAGGTCAGATGAGCGGCTTTACGGATAATTACATTCGGGTGGCATATAGTCCCACCCCACAAGACAAGGACAACCAAATCGTGTCGCTTCGCCTCGCGGGGTGGACCGATGAGGGGACGGCTTTAATAGGAGAAAAGGTATGAAGGATATAGCCATCGTCATATTGAATTGGAACGGAGCGGACATGATGCGTCGTTTCCTTCCTTCGGTGATTGAGAACTCTCCGGAGGCAGATGTCGTGGTGGTCGATAACGGCAGTACTGACGACAGCCTTCAATACCTTGAAACTGAGATGCCCCAGGTGCGGTGCATACGTCTCGACCGCAACTATGGTTTTGCCGAAGGCTATCATCGTGGCCTGGCGGAATTGGAGAAAGCCCAACCTTACTATCTTCTTTTGAACAGCGACGTGGAGGTGCGGCCTGGTTGGCTCCAGCCGATGCTTGCCTATATGGAGGCACATCCCGAAGTGGCAGCCTGCCAGCCCAAGCTCCGTTGTCAGTGGGCTCCCGAGATGTTTGAGTATGCCGGGGCCTCAGGGGGCTATGTTGATGCCTGGGGCTATCCCTATTGTCGCGGTCGGGTGTTCTCTACCGTGGAGCGCGACGAGGGACAGTACGACGACGTGGCACCTGTGCTGTGGGCCACGGGAGCCGCCTTGATGATTCGACGTGAGGACTATTGGGCCGTAGGCGGACTTGACGGACGCTTCTTTGCCCATCAGGAGGAAATCGACCTCTGTTGGCGATTGCGCAGTCGTGGGCGGGGGGTTGTAGTGGTGCCCCAAAGTGTGGCTTACCACTTGGGTGGAGGTACGTTGCCACAGGGGAATCCGCGCAAGGACTATCTCAATTTCCGTAACAATCTCCTCCTGCTCTATAAGAATCTTCCTGAAGCACGTTTGCACAAGGTGCTTCGCCTCCGTTTCTGGCTCGACGGGTTGGCCTCGTTGCAGTTCCTGCTTCGGGGGCAGTTGGGCTCGTTCCGCGCCGTGTGGCGTGCGCGTCGCGATTTTCGTCGGATGCGTCCCGACTTCGAGGCCGACCGTCAGGAGAACCTTCGGCTCACCCTGCTCTCGCCCGTGCCGGAGCAATCTGCATTCTCCCTGCTTTGGCAATACTATGTCAAAGGCAGGAAGACCTTTGATGAGTTGAAAGTTGAAAGTTGAAAATTGAAATAGGTAATAGGCCATGAAGATGGAAGCTGCTCTCTACCTGATACCTTGCCCCCTTGGCGATACGCCGACAGACAAGGTGTTGCCTTCGTACAATGCGGAGGTGATATCTCAGATTCGTCACTTCATTGTCGAAGAAATTCGCACGGCACGCCGCTTCCTGCGTCGGGTGGACAGGGAATTTCCGATAGATGACTGCACTTTCTATGAAATGGGCAAACATGCCGACGAGGCCCGATATGCTTCATATTTGGAACCGATTGCCGAAGGTCATCCCGTTGGGGTCATCAGCGAGGCGGGTTGTCCTGCGGTGGCCGACCCAGGGGCCGACATCGTGGCCATCGCTCAGCGTCGCGCCATCCGGGTAGTACCTTTGGTGGGGCCCAACAGCATGATTATGGCCGTTATGGCAAGTGGGCTCAACGGACAGAGTTTTGCCTTCAATGGCTATCTGCCCATCGACGACACGGAGCGCAGCAAGCGGCTGAAGGCTCTGGAACTACGTGCCCAACGAGAGCGTCAGACCCAACTCTTCATTGAGACACCCTATCGCAACCGCAAAATGTTCGAAACGCTCCTGCGCACGCTTTCTCCCAAGACGCGCCTGTCGATTGCCGCGGGCATTACGACGCAGGAAGAGTGGATTCGGACCCATACCATTTCGGAATGGAAAAGGCAGACACTCCCCGATTTGTCGAAAGTGCCTGCCATATTCCTGATACTTTAGCGAAATATGCTTGCCTATCGGTCGCGGTAGATGGCTATCTCGCCGCTGCCCAGGCAGATGCGGTGATTTTTGTCGTAGATACAGCCAAACTGCCCCGGGGCGATGCCCTGTATGGGTTCGTCCGAATGTACGTGGTAGCCCTCCTCGTCCAGGGTGAGGGTGCCGGGCATGAAGTGGTCCACGTGGCGCACCTTGAAGGAGATGGGGTAGTCATGGAGGTAAGGGGTAGGAGGTAAGAGGTTGGAGGAAACTTCCACTTCTGGAGAATCTGTTTGGGAGGCAAAATCATTTCTCTTACCTCTTACCTCTTGCCCCTTACCTCCATGAGAGTCCCACGGATTCCCTGTGATGAAATGCATATCCGCCAGGCGGAAGTCGTGGCCGTACTGCAGTTGCGTGTCCCAGCCGTGGGCCACGAAGATGATGTTCTTCTTGATGTTTTTCTTCACCACGAACCACGGGCCGCCGCCCAGTCCCAGTCCCTTGCGCTGACCGATAGTGTGGAACCAGTAGCCTCTGTGCGTGCCCACCACCTTGCCCGTCTCGATGTCGATGACGCGGCCTTCCCGCTCGCCCATGAACCGGCGCAGGAAGTCGTTGTAGTTTATCTTGCCCAGGAAGCAGATGCCCTGACTGTCCTTGCGTCGGGCCGAGGGCAGTTTGGCGCGGAGGGCGATGTCCCTCACCTCTTCCTTCATCAGGTGGCCGATGGGGAAGATGGTGTGCTGCAGTTGTTCGTAGTTGAGTTGCGCCAGGAAGTCGGTCTGGTCCTTCACAGGGTCCTTAGCGGTGCCGAGCCATACCAGCCCGTTTTCCTCGATGCGCTGTGCATAGTGCCCCGTGGCCACGAGGTCGTAGTGCCGTCCCACGCGCTCTTCGAAGGCTCCGAACTTGATGAGGCGGTTGCACATCACGTCGGGGTTGGGCGTCAGCCCCACCTTCACACGCTCTATGGCATAGCCCACCACGCGGTCCCAGTATTCCTGTTGCAGGTCGGTGACCTCCAGCCGGAGGCCGTACTTGCGTGCCGTGGCCTCGGAGAGTTCGATGTCCTCCTCTGCCGTGCACGACGAGTCTTCGCCTTCCATGCCTATCTTGATGTAGTGAAGGTCGGGCCGGTAGCCTGCCTCGCACAATTGGTGTACGACCACGGCCGAGTCCACGCCGCCCGAAATCAGTACTGCTATATTCTTCATAGTGACTGCAAAGATAGTGCAAAGCGAGCGAAAACGCAAATATATTTGCAGTTTTCCCTGTTGACGCCTCTCTTCGATGCCCGCCGCCCACGACTCTTGGCTGGTGTCACCAGTCTCATTACCACGTCATTACGATGGGGTGCCCCTATGCTATCTGGCGTGATTTCCGTCAACATACTTTGACGGTAGTCCCGTCAAAGTATTGACGGGACTACCGTCAAGGTAATGATGGAACCCCCGTCAATATACTGACGGGAGTGCATCGAGCATTGTGATACGGGGCATGATTGCTTACTTTGTCGTTTTATAGCAGATTGCTGCCCATATTTGTTTGCTGGTTCGAAATTTATTCTTAACTTTGTGGCGATGGAGCCTGTAAACCAAGTAAATGGAAGTAAAATAGTCCGCCAAATGTTTGGTGGTCTCGATTATTTGTATACAGACAGACATTATACCTATTTAATTGATACGCGCGTGAACGCGGCAATGTGCATGACTGAGTGCAGACAAGACTATTACCAACCCTAAAACAAGAAAACTATGAAGCGAGTATTTCTATCTCTCGTGTTGCTGCTGAGCGCGGCAATGATGGTGCCGGCGCAGAGCCTCCTGGTGGGCGACGCGAACCAGGACGGCGAACTCTCCATCGCCGACGTGACCAAGTCGGTGAACATGCTCATGGGCAAGGAGACACAGACGGTCATCGACCTCAACCCCTATCGCGTGGACAACTCGATGCTTGTGGGCACGTGGCAGATGGGCACGGAGCGCGTGACGTTCCGGGCTGACGGTACGACGACCTACACGGGTGCCGCGACGTATAAGTTTCGCCCGTGGAAGGGCACGCTCATCCTGAACGATGCCGACGGCGCAGTGGTGAAGGTGTTCGAGGTGGTGGACATAGCCGACGATGCGCTCGTGCTCCGCGAGGAGGGCGGCACGCTCGTGACCTGCAGCACCATCGCACAGAAAGACTACAGCATGGCCGCCCTGGGCGACCTGTTCTACAGCGATGGCACGTTCAACTCGGAACTCATCCCGGGCAAGACGCCCATCGGCGTGGTGGCCTACGTGGGCACGGATGCCTTCTCGGAGAACGGCGCTACGCTGCGCGACGGCACGACCACGCTCCAGAGCCACGGCCTCGTGCTCTCGCTGAGGAACGTCGGCGTGATGAACTGGAACCCGAACCAAAGCGCATACGCGAAGATACAGTATCCCGCCGATGCCATTGTGAACAGCACGGCGGGCCTAAAGCGCGATACCTACGTCAGCGGCTATGCCAACACTCGCCAACTGGGCTCAAACGAGAACTACTATGCCTGCTATGCGACGTGGAACTGGACAGGACTCAGTGCCCCCTCGGCCACCACGGGCTGGTTCATCCCCACCGCCCAGCAGTGGGTGAAGATGCTGGAGGGGCTGGGTGGCCTTAATGAGAGCAGCATTGTGTGGAATCAAACCTTCGACTCAGGCTGCACGTCGCTGGCCAAGTGGGAGGCCGCCATGGCTAAGGCCGGAGCCGACGGCTACGACAGCATGGCAGGAAAGACCTACTGGAGCAGCTCGGAGGCCACGGGTTCTACGTGCGTCACCCTCATATTTGGCTCTGGAGTTGCCTTTGGTTATAATCACAAAGGAGCCACTTCCCAATACGTCCGCCCCGTGCTGGCGTTCTGACGTTTGCCCCCTCGCAGCGGACATGCCCTTGACGCTGCAACGGCAAAAAAAACCGCTCCCCTCCGGTGAAAGGAGGGGAGCGGTTTATGCTTCATGGCAATTATTCAGGCTCTGGCTTGGCATTTCGCTCGCTTAGTCGTATCTTTGCAGGGCGTAATCCATAAAAGATATGAAACCAGTGAACGAGGAACTCCAGACATACGTTGAGCAGCACATCCTACCCCTATACGATCACTTCGACAAGGCGCACCGGCGCGACCACGCCGAGATGGTCATCCGGCAGAGTATGCAACTGGCCGAGCGGCTGGACGTGGACCCCGACATGGTCTACTGCATTGCCGCCTACCACGACACGGGCCTCTGCGAGGGGCGCGACCTGCACCACACCGCCTCCGCCCGCATTATCCGTCAGGACGGGCGACTGCGCCAGTGGTTCACCGAAGAGCAAATCACGCTGATGGCCGACGCAGCCGAGGACCATCGCGCCTCTGCCAACCGTCCGCCGCGCACCCTCTACGGTCGCATCGTGGCCGAAGCAGACCGCTACATCGACCCCGAGGACATCGTGCGTCGCACCGTACGCTTCGGCCTCGACCACTATCCTGAACTGGACCGCGAGGAGCACTACCGACGCGCGCTCCAGCATCTGCGCGAGAAGTACGGACGCGGAGGCTATCTCCGACTTTGGTTTCCCGACTCGCCGAATGCCAGACGGCTGGAAAGCCTGCGGCAAATCATCGACGACCCCGGCCGCGTGCGTCGGCTCTTCGATGAATACTTCCCGGACTGAGGAGTGGTCTTTTTCAACCACAGATTTCGCAGATTACACAGATTTTTATTGGAAGGATAAACCAATGACTCCGCAGATTATACAGATTCTGCCTTCGGAAAGCATGAAGGCATAGCTAATCTGTGTAATCTGAGTAATCTGTGGTCTAATAAATTCTTCGTATTATCGTGTAAAAGTGCGCTCGTGTGTGCCCGAGAATGTGGCGATGCGCAGGGTAATCGTATTGGCCGCGATGCTGTCCAGTGGCAGCGAGGCATACTGGTCCGCGGTGTACGAGGCTGGGTCACTGCCTTGGCGGTGGTGCAGGCGCAGGTAGGCGTGGTCTCCGGCGATGCTGTCCACGATGTAGCCCCACGTGTGCCGTCCCTGCCCCTGCGTCTTTGGCAGGAGGTGGAGGTTGAGGTATCGGCGTGTGAGCCACAGACTGGCCACGTTGGTGGGGTCGCACTGGGCGATGGCCGTCGAGTCGCGCAAGAGGGCAGCGGCCGTGAGCGAGTAGAGCGTGGCCTGTCCGTCGGAGAGCGTATAGCCTGCCAGTGCGCGGTATGTGACCGAGGGCCTGAGCCCCGACTGCGGATTGGAGAGCGTGAGGCGCGTGTCGTCGTCGAGCACTATCTGCGTCATTCTGCCCTCGGCATCCGTAGGGCAGTCGGCCAGTTCGGTGACGATGCTGGGGTAGGGGCCGTCGTCCTTGTCGTCGCAGGACGACAAAGATATTAAGAATAAAAAGAGCAGACCCACCCCCAGGCCCTCCCATGCATGGAGAGACAGAC
>JAFTEX010000085.1 GCA_017453445.1 Bacteroidaceae bacterium | reverse complement strand
TTTAATATTGCCGAGCGTGAACAGGCTCGAACGAAGTTCAAAAATGAAAATTGAAAATTGAAAATTGAAATGTAAAGAATGCGATTGAGCGAGAGCAATGCAAAACTCGCTTTAATATTGCCGAGCGTGAACAGGCTCGAACGAAGTTCAAAATTGAAAATTGAAAGTTATTATCTCAACACAGAGTTTTATCATTCATTAGAGAATGCAAGAGAGACTGAAGCCTTACACAGAGGCCTTAGGCGAGGCGAAGCTCTCCGTGCAGGGCCTTCGGCCCCTCCTCAACAACCTCTAAAAAAACATCGTTTTCTCTGTGTTTAGAAGTGATGAAATGAGGGTGCAGCCTAATTTTGAATTTTGGGATTTTGAATTATGCATGATGTGTGATGCATTGTGCCGGTGCAGCCTCACTCGCGATTTTCGGGGTAGCTGGTGCCCGTGAGGGGTTGCCCCGTGGCGGTCATGCCCTCGGCGGAGAGGGTCAGCCGGGTCTGGTGGCTGTTGTTGAAGAAGCGCACCGTGGCATGGCCCTCGGCATCGAACGGAACGTCGGGGTTCCAGTAGAGCGTACGCCGATGGTCGGTGGGTTCGGCGGGGTGGCGGTGCGAATAGTCGGGTTGGTAGAATTCCTCGCAGACGGAGTAGCCTGTGAGGCGCATGAAGCGGTTTTGGTAGGTCACGCGCTGCCCCTCGTTCTCGAACCGGCGGAGGTCGACGGTGACGCTGGGCTGGTCGGACTGCGTGAAGCGGCTGTCACCCTCGTTGCGGGGCGAGTAGTCGGTGTAGACGTAGACCATGTCGAGATTGGGCAGGTGGTTGTAGCGGTCCAGCGTATAGTCGGAGAGGTTGGAACTCAGGTTCTTCGTGTTGTAGCGTGTCTCGACGTCGTAGGCCCGGTCCATGTTCATGTCGCCGATGTAGGTGCGGGCTACGGCTGAAATGAAGTGGCGGGCACCGATGTAGTAGCCCGGGCAGAGTCCCGCATCGCAGGCATCGTTGAAGGCCTGGTAGGCATCGATGACGAAGGCGGGCTTGGAGGCGTCGAACGTGCGGAGTCCGCCACGACGGGCACCGATGACGACTTCGTCCATGAGAATGGCATCGTCGTCGACGTGAAGTGCCTTGCTCCCGAGCGCACGCCCCGTGGGCAGGTTCTTCTGATAGAAGCCGTAGGGCTTGACGAAACGGGGATAGATGGGGTTGAGCTTGACGTAGAAGTCGGGATAGTTGATGCGCTCCTTCTGGTCCTCGCTCGGATGGACCCAGCAGTGGTCCTCGCCCTGATAGTTCTTATGGGCGACGGCTCCGAAGCGTAGCAGGCAGTAGTCGTAGAAGCGGGGAGCGACAATCTTGAAGGCCCCCTTGTTGTAGGTGTCCATCTCGCCCTCGACGAGGCCGTTCTCCTTGGTGCCAGGCTGCACGAACTCGGCGTGGACCAACACCTCGTCCTTCAGCGTGCCGCCCTCGCGGTAGCGTTCCTTGAAGTGGTTGTCGGCCTCGGAAGCGTTGGTGCGGAACGTGGTGCCCTGGTGGGTAACGTCGGAGTCGAAGCGTCCTTGCGTCTCGTCCTTCAGCAGCCCCTCGGCCTGCGTTCCGGCCTCGGCTTGGGAATATTCCGACAGGTCTTCACCCCGAAGAGTGCTATTTCGCATGGCCAGATAGGCCTGCTCGTCCTCGTACTCAGCCTGCCGACGGTCCATGTGTTCCACGAGCGCGTCGGACTGTTCCTCGGCCTGGTACTCATTGACCTCGCCGATGAGAACCTCTGTGCGCTCGAAGGGGTGCAGGAGCGTGAAGGCCTGGGGCGTGGCCATGGTGACCCAGTCGTAGCGCCGCCACCCCTGGACGAGGAGCAGGAGGTCGAGTGCCGTGCGGCGTTCCTCGTCGTCCTGTTCAAAGAAGTATTCGGGTTGCTCCACGAAGCCCTTGACCTGGCTGGACAGGAGCATCTCGGTGAGGATGTTGCCGGAGTCGAAAGTGTAGTCGCTGTGGGCCGCGTCGCGGACGGCGAGGCTAAGGCCGCCCCCCTGCCCCTCCCGGGGAGCGACGATTCCCTCCCCCTGAGAGAGGTTCAGGGTAAGGTTTATCTCCTCGTAGGGTTCATACTTCTCCTTGAGTCCGGAGAAGGTAACGGTCTGGGGCTGGAAGTCGGGTCGGCGGAGGAAGACGAGGCGGTCGGCATAGATGCGCCCCTCGGCATTGAACAGCGTCAGTTGTAGGACTCCGGTGGGGAACTGGGAGACGGGAAGGCTAAGAGAGCGGGAGGAGCCGGAAATCGGCTGGAAGTGACAGAGCAGGCCGTGGCTGGAAACGGTGAGCCCCAAAGGCTCCGAAGCAGCCGACCCGGCAGCGGTGAGCGCGAGGCGGAGCGAATCGTCGCCAAGCGTGACCTGCACGGCCACCCCTTCGGCGACAGCCCCGGGGAGAGCGACTTCCTCGCTGTGTCCGTTCCACTCGAAAGTGGCCTTCAGGGGATGTCCGCCTGTGGGCGTAAGCCGGAAGGAGCCACGCCCCCGGCTGACGGTCTCGGCCTCCACATCAATCCCCATTTCTTCATTCTTCACTCTTAACTTCCCCTTCAGGTGCCGCCCGTTCTCGTCGTTGGCCTCGAAGGCCACACGGTTGGGCACGCCGGCGACAAGACTGCCCCCCTCGGGATAGAAGCGCACTACGGCGCGGGGTTTCTCCTCCTTGGACTTAAACACACGGCGCAGGGGGCGCACGGTCATGTCCTGGGTGAATTCGCCCGCCTTCTTGGGTTTGTCGAAAACGGGAAAGACGCGGGAGTAGAGTTTTTCGTAGTCGCGATAGTAGTCGCGTGCCATCTTCTTCGTCATAAACCACCGCTCGGCATTCCGGGTGTGGGGGTGGTCGTAGAGTCCCCAGTTGAGCTGCCAACGGGTGTAGGCCCGCAACTCGTAGTAGCCGCCGTAAAGCGTGTCGAGGAGGCAGAAGGAGCCGTGCCCCTGCCCGCGGTTCATCTCAATCTTCTGCCGCTCTACGAGGTAGCCGTCCTGGTTGAGCAGTTCGACGTAGAGCAACTGGCTCAGGGGCGAGGGCCGCCCGTCGCTGAGGCGCAGGTAGGCCTTGAAGTAGAGCGTGTCGCCCAGATAGTAGCTGGAATTGTCCATGTGGACGAAGATCTCCTCCTGCTGGATTTTCTCGCCGAACAGGCGGAGACGGTCGGCCCATGCCTTGAGCGAGTCGGAAGAGGACTGCGCCGAGACCGAAGAAGCAGAGAATAGAGAGACTGCAAGGAGAAATACGGACAAAAAAAGAGCAGTACGGGGATTCTTCATGTCGGTGGGTTTCAATGTATCATTGCACAAAGTTACGAAAAGTTGTGGACTTCACATATTTTTTATGTATTTTTGCATCAGAAAACTGAAAAACTAACTAAACAAGCACAAACGACATGAAACACTTACGGATGCTCGGCATCGCCCTGGCTCTGGCCGGGAGCATGGCTGCCGACGCCCAGCAGCCCATGGGGTCAGGCCCCATGCGAGCCTCTCGTTCGTCGGCCCTGATGGGGGCAAAGAACCTGACCGTGACAAGCACGACGGGCACGACGTACTACTACCTGGTGAGTTCGAACGATACGCAGATGATGCGCCTGTCGGAGGACAGCGTGCAGATTGGCAACGATCGCTACGCAAAGTCGAAAATCAAGCGGATGCGGTTCCGTCCGCTCATGCGCCGGCTCCTGGACGGCGACAGCCTGACCTACGACAAGACTGCGACACTGGATCACGGACTGGTGGCCCTGCGGCGCAATTTCAACGTGGGAGAGTGGAACTCGGTGGTGCTGCCCTTCGAACTGACAGGACCGCAGGTGCGCGATGCCTTTGGCGAGGAAGCCGAACTGGCCATCCCGCGCGGAATCTCGGAGGAGGACGAGACCATCGTGGAATTTCAGCACATCGACCTGCATACCACGGACGTGGCCATGAAAGCCAACTACCACTATCTCATCCGCCCCTCGAAGGAAGCCGACGTGGCCGAGACGGGCAGTCTGTCGGGACTGACCTCGGTGCGCGTCAAGGGACCCTTCTATCTGTTCCCGAACATCTCGATAAGAGCCAACCAGACACCCCGAAACCAACTCTTCAAGAACGACGAGGAGATCACCCAGGTGAGATTCCGGGGCAGCTATACGGCCCTGGACGGTTCCGGCACGAGAAACAAAAAGGTGCAGCCCGAAGCCTACACGCTCGACGACGACACCCACACGTTCACCTTCCACGAGGACTCGGTGGCCGTCGGAGCCTTCCGCTCGTGGATTCTGGACATCAGCGAGGAGAGGAAAGCCCTGAAGTTCTACGTCGACGGGGTGGAACTGACCGACGGAATCGCAGAACTGAAGAGCGAGACATGGAGAACGGAAAAAGAGAACAACGGAATATATGACCTCGGCGGACGCCGCGTGGCTGCCCCCACCCGGAAGGGCATCTACATCGTCAACGGACGAAAAGTGGTCATTAAATAAGAAGAAAGGAGGACACAGACATGAAAAGATATATTTTCGCCATCGCCCTGCTTGCCGGCACCGCCTGCCAGGCCATGCCCGCCCCAGCCCCCGGCGACACATTGTGGGTGCGCTACGACGACCGCTTCAAGGCCAACGGACGCATCCTGCTCACCGACATGGACTCCGTGGAGGTGAAGTCCAACCAGCTGAAATACTACAACCAAGACGGCACCACCCGCACACAGAACTACACCACGCTCATCCCCACGGACGAGGCCGACATGCAGTTCACCGACCCGGGGCGCATCCTGCTGAAGCCCAACACCTACTCGGGCACGAACTACATGAACGCCGATGCCAAGTCGGGCTACAACTTTGCCCACATGCTGGAGGGAGAGCACTTCGCCGTCTTCTGGGACGCACGTTTCGGCGAAAATGCCGCGAGGATACAGTACCCGGGCGACGGCAACGTGGCCAACGCCAATGCGGTGCTCACCATCGGCGAGAACTGCTGGAAGAAGTACGTGGAACTGGGATTCGTGGTGCCCGGAGAGTCCACCACGGACAAATATAAGATTCAGCTCTACATCCCCTATCAGAGCGAATGGCGCGCCGACGCATCGGGCACCGACGGAGTCTCGGGCGGAAAGACGGGCATCGGACACTTCAACCCCTGGGCTGCCAATGCCCGCGGCGGACACACCGTGGCACACGAGGTGGGACACACGTTCCAGTATCTCGTGTCGGCCGACCTGGGCATGTCCCACGGCTTCAACTACGGCTACGGCGACGGCGCCTCGGGCGGCAACGGATGGTGGGAGAGCTGCGCCAACTGGCAGGCCTACAAGGTATACCCCGGACGGCAGTTCACCGACGGAGAGTACTTTGAGGGCCACCTGCCCAAACACCATCAGAACCTCTTGCACGAGGACTGGCGCTACGAGAACTGTTTCGTCCAGGACTGGTGGTGCATGAAACACGGCAAGAACTTCATCGGCCGCCTGTGGCGCGAATCGAACAAGCCGGAAGACCCCATCGAAGCCTACAAACGCCTCTGCGGCCTCAGCCAGCAGGAGTTCAACGACGAGCAGATGGAAGGCTTCATGCGCATGGCTACGTGGGACATCGACGGCGTGTGCGACGCTGCCAAGCACCGCATCGGGCAACACCTCAGCGTGAACTATCTGACCCGCGTAACGGGCACCACCAGCACGTGGCAGGCGGACTCGGCCCACTGCGTGCAGAACTACGGCTACCACATCATCAACATGACCGTCCCCAAGGCTGGCACCGAGGTGAAAGCCAACTTCGAAGGCCTGACGGGCGAGAAGGGATATCGCAACCTCTACCCCGCACGGGCCGGATGGCGCTATGCCTTCGTGGCACTGAGCAGCAACGGCACCCGCACCTACGGCGAAGTGCAGCGCGACAAGGAGGGCACCGCCACACTGACCATCCCCTCGGGCTGCCAGCGGTTATTCTTCGTCGTCATGGGAGCCCCCACGCAACACTGGCGTCACCCCTGGGACGACAATCCGTCGAACGACGAACAGTGGCCCTACCGCGTTCGCTTCGAGGGCACCAACCTGTTAGGAAAATAAACAACGGACTGACACATGAAACGGACACTCCTATCGCTCATCCTGGCCATGGCGGCATGGACGGGCCTCGCCGCCGAGGACTTCAAGTCGAACGTCGTGGCCCAAGAGGGGGCCTGGTGCTGGTTTGCCGACCCGCGTGCCCTGCACTACGAGAATGAGGCACAGACCATCAACGCCACCTACCTGGGCTACATCGACATTCACGGCAACGTCATGGCCACGCAGTACGACTGGCTCACGGGCCGCAAGACCGACGTCTTGGTGCGCTCCTACTTCCAGCCCGACGACCACAACAACCCGACCTTCCTGATTCTGCCCGACGAACGCGTGATGATTTTCTACACACGCCACACCGACGAGGCCAAAATCTGGTACCGCATCTCCCGGCAGCCCGGCGACATCACCGCACTGGGCGAAGAGAAGTATCTCAAGACGGCCAACAACACCACCTACCCCTCGCCCTTCATCCTCACGGACGACCCGGAGCACATCTACCTCTGCTGGCGAGGCATCAACTGGCACCCGACGCTGGCACGCCTGACCATGCCAGACGGACAGGACAACTGCCAGTTCGACTTCGGCCCGAAGCAAATCGTGCAGTCGACCGGGGCACGCCCCTACGCCAAGTACCAGTCGAACGGAAAGGACAAAATCTACCTGGCCTACACCACAGGGCACCCCGACAACGAGATGCCGGACTGGCTCTACTTCAACGTCATCGACATCAACAAGGGCCAAGGCCCCATCCTGCGCGACCTGAAGGGGACCCAGCTGAAACGCATCAGCGACGGCTCCTTCAACGTCAGCAAGACGGACGCGTATGCCAAGCAGTACCCCACGACCCTCGTGGACAACTCGGCCAACATCCGCAACTGGGTGTGGCAGATAGCCCTCGACAAGGAGGAGCACCCCGTCATCGCCTATCCCCACATCGACGATGCCAAGACCTCGCACGTCTACTGGTACGCCCGCTGGACGGGTTCGGAGTGGCGGCGCACGTGGGTGCAGTACGGCGGACATGCCTTCCACCAGAACTGGAACCAGACCGAACGGTGCTACTCGGGCGGCATGGCCCTGGACCCCGACCACATCAACGACCTGTATCTCTCCATCCCCACTAAGAACGGGAAGTACAACAAGGACGGTGTCTACGAAATCTGGAAGTACACCATCGACGACGAGGGCAAGGTGGCCGCCTCTGAACAGCTGACCGCCGACTCGCCCAAGAACAACGCACGCCCCTTCGTCCTGCCTGGTGCGAAGAACGCCAAACTGCGCCTGGCCTGGATGCAGGGCGACTACTACTACTGGATGGTGAACAAGAACTACCCCAAAGGCTACCCCACCCGCATCCTCTGCAACCATGAGTGGGAGGAGAAGGTGTACCTGGGCGACTATGAGCCCTCGGGCTCAAGGCAGCTGCAGCTCACCTATCACATGGGATTCATCCTGGACCCGGACAAGTACGAGGGCAGGCTCTTCACCATCGGCGAGGACTTCGAATACCGCATCAACGCCACCACCAAGCGCCCCGAAGTGAAGGCCGGCGGAAAGGTCTATACCAGCCAAAACGCACTCTACACCAGCGACGACTGGGCCAACGGCAGCAACGGCACCAACGGCGACAACCACCCCACGAAGCACAAGAAACTGGTGGTGACCGTGACGTACGACAACCACCGGGCCATCATCTACCGCAACGGACTGGTGGATATGGTCATAGAAGAGTGCATGCCATACGGCAGCCTGGTGACGGAGGGCGAGGGATTCCTACACACCTGCGCCACGACGCAGACCTTCGAGCACCACTGCTTCACGCCCATGGAGGTGCGGGAACTGGTCAGACAGACCCGGATCAGCAACCCCAACCTGCCCACGGCACTCCGGAACGGTGACTTCGAGGGGGCATATTCCGTGCAACAGGGCAGCGGAGTCTCAAGCGACCGCGCCATCTACGTGCCCGAAGGATGGACCGTGGAGCGCACGGGCGGCAACGAGAACGACCTGACGGCACTGAAATCGGGCGACCCCTACTTCTCAAACTTCTTTGCCTCACTGGCCAAGCCCTCCGCCGACAGCCGGCAGACCTACTGGATCCGGCAGAACTGGGGCACGCCGACACTGACGCTGTCGCAGGAAATGCGCCTGCCCGAGGGGCAATACACGTTGGACTGCGACGTGTGGAAGAGCGGTCTGGGGGGCGATGCCAACGTCACCGTCCACACCGAGGACGGCCCCACCGTGCAGGCTCCCTCGATGGCGAACAAGACGCAGTGGCAACACGTCACGCTGGAGTTTGAGAGCGACGGTTCGGCCTCGACGACCGTCCGCCTGACGGCCATGCACAACTCGTCGGGGTCGGAGAAAATCATCGGCTTCGACAATGTCGTGCTGACGCGCAAGGGAGGCGACGGCATCGGACACGTGGAGGTCAACGACAAAGAGACCCCAAGACATACAATCTACGACCTCAGCGGAAGGGCCGTGACGAAGCCGCAAAAGGGAGTCTACGTCTCCCGCGGAAGAAAGTTCGTCATGGACTAAAACATCTACACATTTTCTCCGTCGTAATATCCCCCCCGACGAGGGTATAGTATCCCCCCCGTCGGGGGTATAGTATTCCCCCCGTCGAGGGTATAGTATTCCCCCAGCCGAGGGTATAGTATTCCCCCAACTGAGGGTTTAGTATACCCCCTGTTGAGGGTATAATATTCGCCCCCGTCGGGGTATAATGTTCGCCCCCGTCGGGGGTATGACATCCGAGAACAATGCGACGCATTAACCAATCCCCCCCAATCAGTCATTAGAGCGATTGGGGTAAAAAAATCGTCGTGGAACGCACATTCCACGACGGAGTATAAGAGATAAATCAGTATAGTTTTACTTCTTCCTCGGATATTCCACCTTTCTGGGTTCACCCTCGCCCATGAGCGAGCCCTTCTCGAAGACGTTGCTGCCCATGTCGCCCTTGCGGAACTGCTGCAGTGTGTAGCGGCTGATGTAGTAGGTGCCGTCCTTCTTGTAGATGAAACCTACGTTTTGGCTGCGCTGGGTGACGGGATAGGGCCACTCGGAGGACTTGAAGAGGTCCCAGTCTTCGTTGAAGAAGACGACTTCCTCGATATTCACGTTGGGGAGTTTCTTCTTACCCATCTCCAGCACCTGTTTCTTGAAGGTCGCATCCTTCTTGTAGGTGTTGTCCAGTTTCACAACGGGCATCATGGCCATCTTTCCGGCGGCATAGAGGGCCTCCTTCTGCGAGACGATGGCATTGTAGCGCTGCATGAGCGATTCGTGCTCGCCGCTCTTCGTGTTGCCGGGGTGGCCGTCGTAGATTTCCTTGGCGGCCTCCAGCTGCATGCAGTACATGGCCTTCATGTAGTCGTTGTCGGCGTACTTCTCGAAGTGAACCAACTTCACCTTAAAGGCACGCTCCAGGATGGGGAAGGGCACCTTCTGGTAGAGCACACCAATGCAGAAGAGGTCGGCCTCGTCCTGCATCTTCTCCCACTCGCCCTTGGTGAAGTTCATGGTGCCCAATTCCCTTGCAAAGCCCTCCTTCTTGTAGATGACCTTGGAATCACTGTTGCCAGGCAGATGCACACCGTCGTAGTATCCCTTCTGGCGGTCGCGTACATAGAAGTGAGCCTCCAGCATCCCGGCCACAGCCGCGTAGGACTGCGGGTCGGCCAGGAAGCGGGCGAACTTTGCCTGGATGGAAGGATAACCATGGGGGACAATGGGGCCGTCGTGAACATTGTCATCCTTGTAGTTACCGAAGTAGAAGAAGTTGCGATACTCCTTGTCCCAGTGCTGCTCCATAATCTTGTTCATCAAGTATCCCATCGTTTTCCACTGGAACTTAGTGCTCTGTTCGTCATCCATGTAGTAGAACATGGGATAGTCGTAGTAGGGCTGTGGAAACCATTCAGGGTTCAGATGCTCATAGGCAGCATGTATCTGCGCCACGGTGCGGTTGTAGCCATTCGGCGTAGTCGTGTCGCTTGCCTTGGGGTCGTTGCTCTTGGCAGCGGCACTGGGCTCATACACCTTGTCGATATCGAACTTGCTCATGCCTCCCACCTTCACAGTCCGGTCCGTGCCAGGCATGATGTTGTACGTCTTCGTCATGGCATTCTTGTCGTCCACCTTCTGGACGGCACTCGCAGCCGCTGTATTAGAACTCGAAGAGGAATTTCCCGACACAGACTTCGATGCTTCCGTTGCCGTGCCTTTCACAGCCCCCTTCACTGCCTTTTTCAATTTCCCAAACTGGGCATTAGCCCCCACGGGCACCAACAGTACCAGCGAGAGCCCTAAGAACAATTTCTTCATTTCCATTCTCTCTTAATTAAGGGTTTTACAATCAAAAATTATCTAACTTGATTTCGCAAAATTACGAAGAATGGATGACACCGTGCTTGTATATTTCGGACAACGTGTCGCATATTTCGGACAAATCGGTTTGATTCGTCCGAAATATCGACCTAAGAGAGCCACAAGGAAGGATTACTTCACCAGGAGTCGCCTGCCCTTTTGCAGATAGATGCCTCGGCGAGGGTGGTAGACGCGACGGCCCGACAAGTCGAAGTATTCCACTGCCTCCTCATCGGCCAGCGGACTGCTGACTGCCGTTCCGGCCTTCACCACCTCCTCCAACTTGAAATTGTTGAACAGACACCAGCCAAACGGCGTGAAGCCGGGCACGTGGACGGTAATGGTGGCCTTCCGCCCCACGCCAATGTAGGCATAGAGTTCCACACCGTACTTGCCTGCGTCCATGAGCTGCTTGGCCTCATCCGTGGTGTTGGGAGTCTCGGAACCGGTGCAAGCGGTGTACCACGAAGGAATCTGTGCAAAGTAGGCATCGTTGATGCTGACGTAGGCATTCGAGAGTTCAAAGCCTCGCTGCCCGATGGCGTAGCAGTCGCGGTTTCGGCCCTGGCGGTAAAGGGCCGTAAGTGTCAGTCGGTAGAGTCCGGCACGGGGCACAGTGACCGTCTGGCTGACCCACCCGTTCTTCTGGTAGAGTTCGCCGCCGTAGTCTCCCACATTGTAGGCGTTCCCGAAGTTGCCCGTCTCGCCATGGGCGTCAGGTTCGGAAAGCACCCAATAGGCGGTGTTGCCCTTGTTGGCCCCTCGGATGACGGCCGTGGAGGTCCTGAGTTCATAGCCCGTGCCCAACAACGCCTGGAAATCTTCGTAACTGTCCACCTCGATGCCGGCTGCGGCGGCGGCCCGGAGCACGTTAGCCTGCTGCGCGGCGGCCACCATGGCCCGCTGCTCAGCCGCCGACTTCAGCCCCACGGCGACGGCCGTGGTGGCCGTCGGAGCGTCGGCACGCACATGGACATTCTCGAACGCCCGCAGATAGGAACCATTGTGCGACTTCAGAATCAGATTGTCCCCCTTCCGCTCCACCGACCACGACACGGAGTTGTGGAAGGCTCCCTTGTCGGTATAGCCGTCGCTGCCCAGGTAGAGTCCGTTGTCGAGATAGCAGATGGTCGTGACGCCCACGCCGTTCGTCGTGAACCGGGCCGGCACGCCGTAGTTGTCCGCCACGGCCCTTGTGCCATAGGTTTCGCCACGGCCCAGGAACTTTCCCTTGCCAGGCAGGTAGAGGTAATACTCGCCGTCGGGCACGACCGCCTCGGGCAGGGGCTCCAGCGCAGTCTCAATGATGGAACTTTCGCCCTCGACCATGAGACGGATGAAGTCCCGGAGGTCTGCTTCGGGAATGCCCACGGCTCCGCGCCAGTAATTGAAGAACTTCTCTTGCAGTGTGCGTCCCTGCAGGGCACTGATGTACTGAATCTTATGGTCTATCCCCGTCTTGTCCCTCCGTCCGGCACTGGAGAAGGAGGTCAGTTCATAGTCCTTATAGAGCTGGTCGACCGGCAGGCCCATCAGTCCGCCGAGCAGGAAGGCAAAGCACCCTGTGCGGTCGGCACCGAAGATGCAATGGAAATAGGCGGCACCGCCCCCCTTGACAGTCTTGTAGACGAGTGAGAAGGCATCGCGGAACTTCTCGTTGTCCAGGTTCAGGGCATCCTCCCCCCATCGGTTGAGGTTCTCGTAAGTGTAGGCCGCCCCTTCAATGCCTGAGGCCGTGAGCCGGCCAGCCGAAAGGTCCACGTCTTCGCGCAAGTCCACTTCGCCCCTGATGCCGAGGTCACGAAGCATGGCCAGGTCGGCCTCGGTGGCCTGATAGCGTTTTCCGCCCGTCAGTTCCGAACCTCGGTAAATCTTGCCATAGCGTATGCGCCCGCCCTCGGCGGTCCTCCATCCTCCCATGTCGCGCATGTTGGAGATGCCTTCAGACTTTATCATGCGCAGTCGCCCCGTCGTCGTGATGGTGCCGTTGGTGACCACTTCTCCCCCCATCTCTACCTTATAATAATAGGTCTGCTGGGGCAGCAGGTTGGGAATCTCCAGTCGTACCGTCCCGGCGGCCACACTGCGCGTAGTGGCCTCGGCGAAGTCACTGTTCAGGGCGAGGAAGAGCGTACCCTCCTCCGCCCGCAGGGGAATGGGGATGGTTATCGTCGCCGGCTGGTCGTTACGGGCGGATTCGTCCGTATTGTAGTTCTCGATGAGCGATGCCGACTCCCTCGTGTAGGACGTGTTGGCGAGATAGCGGCGCACTTCGTTGTTCTCCAGATTGACGGTCAGGCTGAGGTCGGCATAGTTGTCCAGGTCCTCATAGGGCTTGACGAACGTCAGTCGGAAGGCATCGGCCTTCATCAGCGTGTGCCCCTTGCCCCGATTCTGCAACTTGATGGAAAGCGTGCCGTCGGACACCAGCACGTCCTCCACCGTCAGCAGATGGCCGACAAATTTCTCCGCATCGACGTCGTCAGCCTTCACGCTGAAACTGTTGCTCTCCGCATTGGCCGTCAGTGTGACGGGAGCCCCGTCACCGAAGGTGGCCACCATGGCCGACAGCGTGTAGTTGCCGTTGGGCAGCCCCGAGACGGTCTGCTTGATGTCGAGCGTGGAAATGTTCGAAATCCAGGTATTGAACAGATAGTCCCCCTCGGTGCCAGAAAAGCGGTAAGTGTCGCTGCTCGTGGAGCGGGCCCCCGTGTCTTCGCCCTTCAGGTCGAATTCCCATCCGTCCGTGTTGCCGAGTTCAAACCCGGGATTGATGAGAACCGAGGTATAGTCGGTGTTTGCCTCCTGCGGAAGCTGGGCAATTTCAAGGAGTTGGTAGGCGGCATAGACATCGCCTGCGGTCCCATACGCCCCCTCGTCGTATTTCGTCTGCAGCGCATTGCCCACCGCCTCACTCACGGACTGCGCCTTCATGCCCTTGACGGCATCCAGTATGTCGCCCATGTAATGTGCGTGGCTGGCCTGTGCTGAGCTGATGGCTGCGCCGAGTCGGCCGAGGATGCCCTCCAGCCAGGTCGGGTTGTCCAGGTCCACGTCGCTCTCTGCAGCCGCCAGAGCCTCTTCGAGCACCGTCCTCACCGAGGCCGCCATGGGTTGTGGCAAGAGGTTCCGGGCCGTCTGCAACTGACTGTGGTAGTTCTCGACCAGTGCCGAGAAATCCATGCCGCAATAGGTCAGCGTGAAGTTGTCCCAGATGGCCCAGTCCTGACTGTTCACGACCGTCTTCCTCACCCCCAGCCGGAGCGTTCCGTCGGTCACGACGGCCCTGATGGGTTCGTTGGTGTATTCCCCCTGCATGAAGCAACTGGAGGCCCGGCTCATGTTGTTGGGCACGTAGTAGTTGACCCCGTTGATTTTCACGGCGGTCGAGGTGTTATAGGTCGTGTTGTTCGTCCGTGTGAGTTTCGAGTCGAAAATGGACATCAGGGTCCCCTCCGCCTCATTGAGATAGTATTTCGCGTTCAGCACCTCCCTGCCGGCGGCGCGTGCCTCCCCGGCCTTGGAGGCGTCGTTCGTCCCGTCGCCCGTGCGATAGAATCCCTGCACCGTCATCTTGTACACCCCGTTGGGCAGGCCCGTCAGCGTCTGATAGACATCGAAGGTCGTGTTCCACTTTTCCACACAATAGTTCTCGTCCACACCGCCGTGGGCAGGGTCTCCCATCCATAGCCCCGACACGTTTGTCGAGCGGCCGAAATTGGGGTCGGCTATGAGGAAGGTGGCATCGAGCGGATTCTCCTCACTGGCGTTTGCCAGATGGGCCAACAGACTTTCCCGGCTGGCCAATTTCCAGTAGCCGAGATTCGTCGTCGGCACAGCCGAACGGGTCGTAGTGTTGTCCGGGGTCGTCGCCATGCCCACCAGATAGGCCCCCGTCTTGGAAGCCTGAAGCAGGTAAGCCCCCTCTTCCTCAGCGGCCGGCACAAACTTCCAGGCCGTGTATCGCGACGACGTGGAAGCCACGTCCACATACCCGTCCGAACCCAGGAAAAGCCCCTCATAGGTGGGCGAGGTGGAGACGTAATAGCCCCCGTCGCCGCCGTCCACAAGGGTCACGGGGATGCCTCCCTGCTGCGTGAGCGAGGCCCTGGTCCCGTAATTGTGGCCCCCCACCAGGAAGGCCGCCCGCCCGACGTTGTAGAGATAGAACTCGCCCGCAGCGGGCGCGCTGGCCGTCCACGTCTGGGCGTGCGTGCCGATGGCCAACAAGGTGAGTGTCAACAGGGCGCAACAGCGTTGCCAGCCGCGCTTCACGGTTCGGATGAGGATGTGTTGTGTCATTGCTTTGTCAGTTTTTATTATGTATTTGAGTCTGTCAGTTCAGCTATCGGGCTCGTGCCCTGCGTCAACAGGTCGCCCCCCCATCAGGCAGGCGCACCCTGCCCCGCTTCCGGGCTGCGCGGCGAGAGCCGGGAAGGGGCAGCCGCTCGCGTGCGGTGGTCTGCCTCCCCCGTAACTCCGTTCCCGCTTTGGGTCACTCTTTGCCCAGAACCTTGTTCACCAAGGCTGTTACGTCGGCGATGGTGACGTTGCCATCACCGTTCACGTCGGCTACCGAATGGTCATACTGGCAGGGCTCGGTGTCGTCCTTTCCGAGGACGATGTTCACGAGTGCCGTGACGTCAGCAATGCTAATCTGGCCGTCGCGGTTCACGTCACCCTCTTCGACGGTCTCATTCTTGGCATACTCGTACAACTTGAAATTATTGAAGATACACCAGCCGAGGGGCGAGAAGCCCGGCACGTTCACCTTGATAGTGAGTTCCTTTTCATCGCCTACGTAGGCCAGCACCTCAACCTTGTACTTTCCGGCGTTGAAGAGGGCTACAGCCTCGTCGGTCGTATTGGGGTGATCCTGGTCTGTGGCCCCACTGTACCATGCGGGAACCTGGGCGAAGTACTCGTCGTTGATGCTGACGTAGGCATTGCTCAGGTTGTCATAGCCACTCTGTCCGAGAGCATAACAGTTGCGGTTACTGCTTTCGCGGTAAAGGGCGTTGAGGGTCAGTTTGTAGAGTCCGGCATGGGGCACGGTGACAGTCTGGCTGACATAGCCGTGGCGCTGGTAGAGTTCGCCGCCGTATGCTCCTACGTTGTAGGCGTTGCCCCAGTTATCCTTCGTGTCGGTAATCTGCGAGGGCTGTGTGAGTGGCCAGTCCTCGGCATTGCCAGCACTTGCGCTCTTGATTTCGGCGCTGGATTCAAGAAGCGTGTAATCGGTGTCCAGCAGGTTGTTGACTTCCTCCATGCTCTGTGCGACGGTGTTGATGCCAGCGGCTTGCAAGGCTTGGTTGACATTGGCCAGTTGCGTGGCAGCCACGAGGACCTTCTGCTCAGCGGCACTCTTCAGCGTGAAGGGCGTAGCATCTGCTGCGTCGGCCACATTGGCACGAGGCTTGATGAGCCCGTTGCTTTCCGTTGTGACGCCCATGTAACTGCCGTTGTGCGAGCGCAGGATGAGGTCCTCGCCGCGCTTCTCGATGAACCACGATACGGTGTTGTAGTAGGCAGGCTTGTCGGTGAAGCAGTCGCTGCCGAGGTAGAGATTGGTGTCGAGATACTTGATGGTGCTGACGCCAGCGCCGTTGGTCGTAATGAGCGAAGGCAGGCCATAGTTGTCGCCCAGGCCGCGTGCGCCGTAGGCTTCGCCTCGTCCGAGGAACTTCTCCACGGTGGGCAGGTAGATGTAGTACTCGCCGTCCTCGACCGCCTTCGTGGGCAGGTCGGCCAGCGTGGCAGTTGTGATGGGGCTGGTGCCGTCCACCATGAGGTCGATGAAGTCGTTGAGGTCGCTTTCGCTCACGCCCACGGCGCCGCGCCAGTAGTTGTAGAACTTCTCTTGCAGGTTGTCGCCCTGCAGCGCCTTGATGTACTGCAACTTGTGGTTTATATCAGCCTTGCTGCGCAGTCCTGCGCTGGAGAAGGAGGTCAGTTCGTAATCCTTATAGAGCTGGTCGACGGGCAGGCCCAGCAACCCTTCGAGCAGGAAGGCGAAGCAGCCCGTGCGGTCGGCACCGAAGATGCAGTGGAAGTAGGCGGCCTTGTCTGCCTTGAGGGCTGCGAGCACGAGATTGAAGCCATTCTTGAACTTCTCGGTGTCCAGGTTCAGGGCGTCCTCGCTCCAGCGGTTGAGTTTAGCGTAGTAGTAGGAGGCACCGTCGATGGCCGATGCGCTCATTGTGCCGTCGGCGAAGTCTACGTCGTCGCGCAGGTCCACTTCGGCACCGATGTTCAGTTCGTTCTTCATCATCAGGAGGTCAGCGTCGCTGGCGGTATAGGTCTTGCCGCCCCGCAACTCCGAGCCACGGAAAATCTTGCCGTACCGGATGCGGTTGCCATCGGCGTTCGTCCAGCCGCCCAGGTCGCGCATGTTGGCAATGCCGTCAGCCTTAATCATGCGCAGTTGGCCCTCGGTCTGAATGGTGCCGTTGGACACGACTGCCTCCTCGTCGCCCACCACCTTGAAGTAATAGGTCTTGCCGGGAAGCAGATTGGCCAGTGCATAGTGCTCGTTGCCGGCAGGGATGGTGTAGGCGAACGAATTGGTGTATGCTGCGTCGAGGCTCACGTAAAGCGTGGCGTCCCCCGTCTGCTTGGGCAGGAAGATGTCGGCCGAGGCAGGCTGGTCGTTGTGTGCCGTGGCTGCAGTGTTGTATTGATTGATGACAGAGGCCGTGGCCTCATCGTAGGGCATCGTGGCGAGGTAGCCGGCCACTTCGTCGTTCTCGACGTTCAGGGTGAGCGCCTGGTCGGTGTAGGACGACGGGGTGTAGGAGCCCTGGTAGGTCAACCTCACGTTGTCCCAGATGGTCCAGTCCTGGTCGTTGCCCACGCTCTTGCTGATGCCGATGCGCAGGGTGCCGTCGGTGACCATGCAGCGGATGACGGGGTTCTGGTACTCGCCTTCAGCGAAGCAAGCGGCTGCGCGGGACATGTTGTCGGGCACATAGTAGCTGGTGCCGTTGATGTCGCGGGCCACGTTCAGGTTGTAGGTGTCGTCCTGCGTCTGGGCGCGGCTGTAATCGAAGATGGACATCAACTTATGGGAGGCATCGTTGATGTAGTAGATGGCATTCAGCACCTCTCGGCCTGCGGCACGTGCGGCAGCGGCCTTGGAGGCGTCGTTCGCCCCGTCGCCCACGCGGTAGAAGCCCTGGATAGTCATTTCGTAGTAGCCATTGGGCAGACCCGTCAGCGTCTGGTAGACGTCGAAGGTGGCGTTCCACCTCTCGGCGCTCTTGTTGGTGTCGGTGCCGCCGATGGCCGGAGCGCCCCCCCATCCTTTATTGCCGAACTCAAAGCTGGGATTTATGATGATGGAAGTGTAGTCGGTGCCGGCCTCCCGAGAGAGGGCTGCCAGTTCCAGTTCTTTGTAGTAGGCAACGACTTCGTCTTCCGTGTTGTACTCACCGTTGTCGTACTTGGCCTGCACTGCGGCCTTCACCTCGTCGCTCGACGACTGGCCCTTCATGGCGTTGACGGCAGACAGAATTGTTCCGACGTAGAGACCGTTGCTCGCCTGTGCCTCCGTGACGGCAGCGCCAAGCAGGCTGGTGTTCTGCTCCAACGACTCTTGGCTGCTCTTGTTCACGTTGCCCTCGGCGGTGTTAAGTGCCGTTTGCAGAGCTTCCTTCACTGAGGCCTGCATGGGCTGCTCCAAGAGCGACGTGGCAGTGGCCACCAGCGCCTCATAGTTCTCCACGAGGGCGCTGAGGTCGATGCCGTAGTAGGTCAGGACAAAGTTGTCGAAGATGGTCCAGTCCTGGTCGTTGGCCACGCTCTTCTTGATGCCGCAGCGCAGGGAGCCGTCGGTGACCAGTCCGCGGGCCTCCTCCGTCCAGTAGTCGCCCTCCATGAAGCAGGCGGCAGCGCGCTTCATGCTGTTGGGAACGTAGTAGTTGGTGCCGTTGATGCTGACGGCCACGCTGGTGTTGTAGGTCCCGTTGTTGGTCAGGCACCGGTCGCTGTCGAAGATGGAGCGGACCGTTGCTTCGCCGTTGTTGACATACACTTTAGCGTTGATGACCTCATTGCCTGCGGCGCGGGCCGCCCCAGCCTTGGAGGCATCGTTCGCCCCGTCGCCCACGCGGTAGAAGGCCTGGCACTTGATGCCATAGATACCATTGGGCAGGTTCGAAAATTCCTGATAGACATCGAAGGTCTTGTTCCAGCATTCGGCGCAATAGTTCTGCGTGCCGCCGTTCTCGTAGCCGCCGTGCCCCATCGAGTTTCCGCTCCACACGTCGCCGGGGGTGGTCACACGTCCGAAGTAGGGATTCAGGATGAGGAAAGTCGCATCCATCGGGCTTTCCTGAGTGGCGTGGGAGAGGTTGGCAATGAGAGCCTCCCGGGTCGCCAGCTTCCAGTGTGCCTTGGAGTCGCTGGGGAGGGTGGAACTCACCGTCGTCTTTGTGAGGTCAGAGGCATGGCCAAAGAGGTACTTACTGGTCTTTTTGCACTGCAGGGTGTAGGTGTTTTCCAGCCCTTCCACGGGGTTGAACTTCCACGCCGTGTAATTGTTCGCGTCGCTCGACGCCTTGTCTACGTATCCGTCTGCACCCAGAAAGAGGTTCTTGTAGGTGGGCGAGGTGGAAATGTAGTAGCCGCCGTCGCCGTCGCTGCTCAGTGTCACGGGGATGCCGCCCTGCTTGGTAAGAGAGGCACGCGTGCTCCAGTCGTTGGCCCCGCGCAGGAACCCGTCATTCCCGACGTTGTACAGATAGAACTCGCCCGCTACGGGCGCACTGGCCGTCCACGTCTGGGCATACGTGCCGATGGCCAGCAAAAAGAGTGTCAACAAGGCGCAACAGCGTTGCCAGTCGCGCTTCGCGGTTCGGGTAAAGATGTTTTGTTGCATTGCTTTGTGAGTTTAAATTATGTATTAGGGTTAGTCAGTTCAGCAATCGGCCTCGCGCCCTGCGTCAGTAGGTCGCCCCATCGGGCAGGCGCACCATGCCGAGTTTCCGGGCGTAGCGACGAGAGTCGGGAAGGGCAGCCGCTCGCGTGCGTCCGTCGTCTGCATCCTGGGGCACGATGTGGTCGATGCCCATGCGGCCGTAGGCGTCCTCCATGCGGAAGAGCGGGTCGAGTTCGGCGGCCGTGCACCAGGGGAGCCAAAGGGCCACGCCGTCGCCCCGATGCGTGACGCAGCGGATGGCTTCGCGCTGCAGACCTCGGAAGGCGTAGTGGAGCGAGCCGTCGTAGTCCATGGTTTGCTTGGTGTTCTTCTCCAAAAGCCTTGCGATGCGCAGGAAGTAGGTGTCGCCCGTCAGTTCGTAGAGCCGCAGGTATTCGAAGGAGTTATAGGCGAACCCGCAGTCGGCGCCGGAGTGCCCAGTGGCTATGATGGTGATGCCGACGGTGGATTTCTTCTTCGGCCACGGCATGGAGAGCGTGGTGCCCGACTCCCACGGTATGTTCCAGGCGTACATGTAGCCCACTGTATAGTAGGCGGCCTGCTGGGCGGCGGAGAGGTATTTGGCTGAGCCCGTCAGGTCATAGCAGGCGAGCATGGCCTCCAGCATCTTTTGCCCGCTTTCGCGGTCCATGATGTAGGGGTTGTCAATGACGGAACCGATGTACTTCGAGTCGGCCGAAATGTTCTTCAGGCACCAGTCGGCAGCCTTCACGACGGCCGTAAGATAGGCCTGCTTGCGCGTGACTCCGTACATGGCCGTGAGAAAACGGAGCGGATTGCTGGTCAGGTAGGTGCCATTGTCAATCACGGCTCCGTTGTTGTCGAAAGCCTTTGGGAAACTGCCATCGGTGGCTTGCTGGGCCACCATCCAGTCGGCGGCCTGCTTGCAGAAGCGGAGCCAGTTGGCATGACTGCCGGGGCGTGCGGCCTCGGCACAGGACCACGCCAGCAGCATGGGCTCCATGCCGCCCTGCATGTTGCGCAGGTCGTTGTAGTTGCGGAAGGCGTTCCAGGGCTCCACGTCGTACCAGATGCGGGGCATTCCCACGGCGTTGGCGCTGTTGTTGGCCCAGAAGTCCAGCACCTGTTCGCCCTTTTTCCGATAGGTTTCGTTCCCGTGGTCGAGGCCGTAGCGATAGAGATAGTAGCCGCAGGCGGCCTGCATCCCCACGAAGCCCATGTCGAACGATGTCTCGTTGACCTTGCCGCTGGAACAATAGACAGAGAAGGGGAATCCCGGAGCCCGGCCGCTCTTGAGCCAATAGTGGTCGAGTACCTCGAGACTGGCTTCCACGACGGTGCGCGTGTCCACGTCGAGCGGCTCGGGCGAATAGAGGTCGAAGGCGGCGCGCCAGTGGTCGCGCTGGGCCGTGACGAAGTCGGCGTTCCGGGTAGCCAGGAGTTCCACGACGTAGTCTTGCCCGCGATTGACAGTGAGCGGCGTACTGCGCCGTGCCCATGTCCGTTCGGCATGGCCTCCGCCGTCGGAGTAGCTGCGCTCGCCCTCGCTTCCCGGGAAGCAATAGACGAGGGCCGGGGCCTCCCCTTCAAGGTTGAACCCAAGCGAGGCGTACTTGAAGGCGGTATTCTGCAGGTGTGTGTTCCCCCAGTCGGTGCTCACGGTGGCGGGATTGAGATTGTAGTCGGTGAGGGAAAGGGCCACGCCGGAGCGTTTGTCGCGCATCATGGCCAAGGGGAGTCCCATGCGTTCCTCGCGAGCCAGAATCCAGTCGTCGGTCCAGCACGAACCGATGGCCGCCGAGCTCATGTTGCTGCCGTCGCGGAAGATGAGTGCAGGAACGTAGTATTCAAGTTGGTCCACCCTTTGGGCCTTGGCACTGCGAAGCATGACATAACTGTTGAAGGCTGCGTCGCCTGCCTTCTTCGTCCTGACCCTTATGGAGCGAGTGAGACGGAGGGATTGTCTCAGGGGCGAGGTGGTGTAGGTGTCGGTCACCATCAGGCGGCTGCCTCGCGGTGTGGTCACGAGGGCGGTGGCCACGAGCGAGTCGCCACTGGCGTTGACAAGGACACTGTCGTAAGGTGAGGAGACGAAGACGTTCTCCTTCAGGCTCGTGTCCCACACCTCAAGCAACACCATCGCGCTGTCTCTGGGGACATGGCTTTGCCCGAAGCAATCCAGCGCAGCGGTGACCCCTGAGGCTGTAGGTGTCAGGCGCAGGCGCAGGGCCTCGCTGCCAATGGAGCATTCGCCATCGGCGCGTGTGAGTTTGTTCATTACGGGCTGTTCCCTCACGGAGAATTCAGCCAGTGCCTGGTCGTCCGAACAAGCCGACATAGCCCCCAAACTGAAGAGGACAAGAATCGAAGTCTTTATCTTTGAGGCCATACGCTATTCCTTATTTATTTAATAAACATTTTCTTCCCGTCGACGATGCGCAGCCCCTGCCCCTGCCTTGCAGGACGGCCGGAAAGGTCGTAGGCCACTCTGCCCCGTGAGGCGTCGGAGCCTTGTCCCTCGCGTTCGGCAGTGGGAACCACCCCCCGAATGCCTGTGTAGTCAAGCGGACGATAATAGAGACGGACATTGTCGAAGCAGGTCCAGTCGGAGGGGCAGGCCACCGTTTTGCGGAAGCCCACGCGCAGCGTCACGTCGTCCTTGGCCGCCGTGGCCTGCACGCTGTTCCGCTTGTAGGCTCCTTGCAGGTTGAAGGCAATGTTGGCCGCAGTCATGTTATCGGGATAGGTGTACGAAGGAATGGCGACGTAAGGGGCCCGCGCATCGTAGAGCGAAACGAAGGGGGCCTCCGTCATTTCGTCGCCAAGGCGGACGAACAGGTTGGCCAGAAGGGTTTCCGAACCGTCGGCGTGCCGCGACAGCGCTTCCGCTATTCCCCCATTGCGATAGAAGCCGTCGACCTCGAAGCGATATTCTCCGGCGGGCATCCGAGTCAACACCTGATAGGCGTAGAACGTCGTGCTGAAGAACTCAGCCACAGTGCCCGGCGCATTGGTGAAGTTGCCCATCCAGCCGTTCTGGCCCTGGGCGAAGTCGGCGTTGGTCAATCGGTCGGTGATGTCCACCCACCCGTCAGGGTCTTCGATTGGTTCCGTCTCTTCGGGAGCCACGTCGCAGACGGGAATGCGCAGGATGGTCAGCGAATAGGCTGGGACTGTCAGTGCAAAGCCGTGCCCGTCCCCAGCCTGCGGGGAGAAGGTGGTGGTCTTCGGAACTACGTTCTTCTGGTTCTGCATGACGTTCTCTGCTGAGCCCGAAGTGTGGTGGAGTTGCAGTTGCGTGACTCGGCCCTTCGTTCGGAAGTCGCGGAATCCCAAGGCTGTCTCCTGCTCCACGTTGGCGGTGTTGATGAGTTTCACGATGAGCGTGTCCTCAGCCTCGTTCAGCGCAGCGCAGGTGTAGATGCGGCGTGTGTCGGGCAGGGCCACTTCGTGGTAGAGCGAATCGTCCACATAGCAGTAGACGCGCTCGCCCGACTTGACGATTTTCAGGTGGTAGGTCACGCCCGTCTTCAGCGAACCGGCCTTCTCCGAGAGTGTGGTCTTGCGCCCGTCCACACACTGCTCGATGGCATGTTGCGAATTGTTCCATCCACCCAGGTTCCACCAGGTGTAGTTGTCTGGGTCGTTGTAGCTGAAGGCAATGAGGAAACCTTCGGCCCCCGAGATTTTGCGGGCATCGAGTTCAATGGTGCAATTGTCACCCGTCGGATTGTAGCAGACGTTGCATAAGCCTTGCATTGCAGCGTCGGTCTGTTGCAGTTCTCCGCCGTCGATGCTCCATTGTCCGCCCGTCGGATTCCAGTTGAGGGTGTATTCGTTGGTGTCGGAGAAGTCTGTGGCATAGACCGTACTGCCGTCGCTGGCGGTCACCTTGATGTTGTCGTACGCTACCGATGTGGCCCACGAACTGAGAGCGAATGCCGTGTTGCGTGTGTTCACCATGTTGTTGCGTTCTGTCCAGGTGATGTTCTGGTGGCCGACGTTGGAACTCATCATCTGCTGTACCCAGTAGGAGGGTGTGCCGAAGGCCGAAGTGGCGTTGAAGCGAATCATGTCGGGCATCCAGGGGCCTGGGTGGCTCTCGTTGCAGAGAATGGGAGCATAGGAGGCCATGATGCATACGTCGGAGTTTCGCTCCATACCAGCCATATAGACGGCTTCGGCCAGGGCTGCATGGAGGTTGCCCCACTGACCGTAGTTGCTGGTAACGGCGTATTCCCCGGCATAGACGCGATAGCCCTCCCGGTTGTAGTGGTCGTACTTGCTGTATTGTTGCCGGAACCATTCCGTGCTGCGGTAATAATGCTCGTCCACCACCTCCACCGCATTGCCATTGCGCCACGAGGGTGTGTCGGTAACCCACGATTCGACGTTGCCGATGAGCACGACGTCGGGATAGCGTGCCTTAATGGCATCGTAGAAGGCCGCATAGCGTTCGGCATAGTGGTCGCTCTGGTCTCCGTTGTCCCAGGATACGAAGTTATAGTTCTCGTTGCCAATCTCCAGCAGGCGCAGTCCGAAGGGTTCGGGATGTCCGTTCTCGATGCGCCGCTTGCCCCAAGGCGTAGAGGCATCGCCGTTGGCGTATTCAAGGGCATCGAGGGCCTCCTGGATGTAGTCGTTCAGGTCGTTGTAGGGCTGGCTCCAGCCGTGTCCCAGGCCGATGTTGCACACGAAGAGCGGCTCGGCACCCAGGTCTTCGGCCAGTTGCAGCAGTTCGTGGAAGCCCAGGCCGTCGCTCACGCGATAGCCCCAGTTGACGTTCATGTGCCCCGGACGTGTCTCGATGGGGCCGATGGTTTCCTTCCATTTGAAGCGGTTGGTGTGTCCGTCGCGCCAGGTGCCCTCGATGTAGCATCCGCCGGGGAAGCGCAGGAAGCGCGGATGCACGGCTGCCAACATCTCGGCCAGGTCGCGGCGGCAGCCGTTCTCCCGGTTCTTGAAGGTGGGCGGCATCAGGCTGACGACATCCAGATACACGACCATCGGCTCCAGGCCCTTGATGGCCAGCCAACCCTTAGTTTCACTGGCAGTGGCCTTGATTTTGACGGAGAACTTCTGCCACTGGTCCGTCAGTCTCACTTCAAACTCCGTGCGTCCCAGATTGCCGAAGCCGTCGTTCTGCAGTTCGGCCCACAGTTTTCCGCGATACGAGCCGTCGGTCTTAGCCCAGAAGGTGAGCGCGTATTCCTCGCCCTCGACGATGTTCATGCCCCAGAAGCCTTCGTTGCGAATGCCGGCATTGTACTCGTTGACCGTGAGTTTCAGGGCAGTACCCTGGGCCGCGTTCAGGAGTCCCGTCGTCACCAGTTCCATCTGCATACCGCCCAGCCCCCACCAGCAGTCGGGGTTGAGAACGTTATCCTCGAACGAGCGGTTTCTCACCAGTTCGGCATACAGACCGCCATCGCCGCCGTGGTTTATCTCTTCGTAGAAGAGTCCGTAGTGCAGGTCGCCCAGCAGGGGGCCGCGCTGTGCCGTGGAGAAGTCCAGAGACACCTGTCCACTGGCTATCAGGGTGAGGCTTGCGAACAGCAAGCCCAAGACAAGAGTCTTCATTTCTTGCATAAAGTGCTTTTTATGGTCTTCGAGTCAGTCAGTTAGTCAGCTTGCAACCATGTGACAAGACTGTTTATCTCTGCAAAGATACAAATTTTATTTGTAACATTCACCCCAAAGGGCATAAAAAATGGGCTGCGAACTCCCTCCTCCCCGGCGTCATCTGAACAGCACCTTGCGCCCGCCCCTGATATACACGCCCTTGCGGGGACTTGCGACACGCTGCCCGGCAAGGTTATAGAAGGGCTCATCGCCTGGGGGCGACGAGGGCACGGGGCCGACGGCCTGCGGCAGGCCGGAGAGCCGATATTGCCCGTCGAGGAAGGCCAGGCGGTCGGCCACCCAGTCGGTCCAGCGCTGCAGGGAGTCGGGCTGCGAATTGCGCTGATAGGGGCGCACGCCGGCGACCGTCTGCGTGGCCTCCCACAGGCGGCCCTCCAGTTTGCACAGGTCGCCCGCGCGGTACGTCTTGGCGCTGCTGTAGTCGGGCGTCGTCGCGTACTTCGCCCACGCGCTGCTGGGCTGCCAGCCCGCATTGCAGATGGCCTCACCGTAGCAGGGGCTGTCGGGCCAGCGGGTCCGCTCCTGGGCGTACATCTCCCCGCCCACGCGCTGGCACCAGTCCTGCATGAGGGGCTGTATGTTGTCCGCCGTGAGCACTCCGTTGGTGCGCAGCTGGGCATAGCGCCGGCGCAGTTCCGGCTGGTAGTAGCGTTCCACCCAGTAGAAGGGTCCCTCGGTCAGAGGGGGGTGGTGCCACACGGCGGGGCGCACCACGCCGTAGAGGTTGACCCCGAAGGTCTGATCGAGGTCGTAGGGGGTGACGAACCACTTGCGCCCGTCGTAGGTGAACCATTGCCAGTTCTTCAGCGACCCGTCGCAGTTGCAGACGAACTGATGGAAGAGGGCGTAGTCCAGCAGGCTGGCGATGTCGAACCGCTCCTCGAAGGCCTGCGCCATGGCCAGGCTGTCGGCTCCCGAGGCTTCGAGGGCGGAGAGTTCGGCGTGGTAGCGGCTGAGCTGGCGGATGGCCTCCTTGGTCCGCTCGGTGCAGTAGGCATCCTTCGGGTGCCGGATGTCGAACTGCGCCCATTTGACCGTACCGCGGAAGAGGGTCTGGTTGTTCAGGTTGCCGTCGAGGTGGATGTGCAGTTCGTTGGTCTTCTCCATGTTCATGTTCTTACGGCTCTTCTTCAACTGCCAGGCATAGATGCCGTGGAACTTGCCTTCGAGGTAGACGGCGCAGGGAAAGCCGTCGGGGAAACAACGCGCACGCTTTGAGGGTATGTCGTGTCCGCCCCGTTCCCAATAGGGGGGGCGGTCGGCCACCATCTGGTGGAAGAGTTTGTACCCCACTTCGCCAACGCCGCGACTGAAGTCGGTGTAGAAGGCCTTGAAGTGGAACTCGTCCTGCCACACCCAGTCGCCGATGCGGATGTCGGGCGTCGTTTCGCCCTTCCATTCGTCGTCGCAGAACTGGCAGGCGAAATTGCGCTTGGGGTACTTCAGCGACCAACCGCCCTGCACGTTCAAGAGGGCCCGTTTGCGAAAGAAGCCGCCCCGTCCGTCGTGCACCTCCACCCAGACCTTCCGCACGTCGCTCTTGACCGTCGGCAGGGCAGTCAGCCCGGTGATGTTCACCCATGCGAAGCGGGGCTCTTCAATCTCTATGGCCGCGGCCTCGCTGTAGTCCACCACCACCGAGGGGGCTCCGGCGGCGGGCTGTTTCACCATCTCGCCGAACGCCGGCAACGGGTTCGCCTTATCTGCGACGACTGGCGTGACGTACCAGTCCACGTGCAGGGTGTCGGCCGACAGGCTGTCGGCCTCCGCAGCACACAGGAGAAGACTCGACGTGAGCCACATCAGTTGCAGCAATATCAGCCTTTTCATTGTAAATTTTCACAAAAGTACAACAATGCGCACAAAAAAGCAAATCCTATTTATACCAACTAGTAGAATTTGCTTTTTTCATACCCTTTTTGATGTGTCATATAGAAAAAATCCGTATCTTTGCAACCAATTCAAATGAATCAAATCGCTACGTGAATAGGTTCCTGATACGTTTCTTCCTCGTTGCCAGTCTTCTATGCGGCATTCTGGGTTCCAGTGCGGGAGCCAGGACGCAGGGGCTGTCTGCCCACTGCGGACATGAGAACGAGGAACAGATAAGGCAGAGCGAGGGATGGCTCCGGCAAGTGGCCGAAGAGCCTCAAAGCCTTGGCGGAACGGTTCTTCGCACCGTGCCGCCGTCTCATCGCGTAGCGTCCTACCGACATTCCCGTCTGCTGCCCCGCCACGGCGGGAAGCCCACGAACCACCACGGCCGATGGGCTAAAGGCAAACCATTCAACCCCACTACATTCCCCTCCCTGCTGCCCTTCCGCTGCGATTGTCGTCAGCGTGCGGCGGCGGCGTCTCCGCGCCTCATCTATGTCATTGCGCTGAGACGGCTTCTTTGTTAGCACCGACAGCACTCCGTGTGTTTATCTCCGGAACAGGAATTCTGCCTCTATCACAGTTCCTGCTCCTCTATGTCGTATCATTAACAAAGAAACAAAACAAAAAATGGCAAATATCAAAAACCTGCAGATGTGGGACAGCATCTGCTCCGACAATCGTATCAACATCCGTAAATCCCTGTTCGGGCTTCGCACAAAGGCAATCTATGGCCCGACCGGCAGCGTCATCGACGCCCGCACCCTCGAATATTCACCCGAGGACGGCAAGCACATAAAGCGCATCCTGGACATGCCGCATGAGAAAATGACCGATTCCATCGGCGACTTCCGCCCCCAGACGGTGGACTACGGCAACTATCTCGCCGAGGTCTGCCAGTCGCGCGACGGGCGATTCCTGGCCGTGCAACTCTTCCAGTTCGTGAAACTGAACTACGAGCCCGCGACCGACGTAATCATCCTCGAGGGCGACGTGGCCGAGGCGGTCTCCAAGTTATTCCTTTAGCGCACCACGGCAATGTTCACCTACCTACTCTACACCCTAATCGGTGCCACGCTGGTCCTGGTCGGAGCCGACAAACTGACGGACGGAGCCGTGGGCCTGGCCTCGCGGTTCGGTATTTCGGAGATGGTCATCGGCCTGACCATTGTAGCCTTCGGCACCAGTCTGCCCGAATTCATCGTAAGCTTTCTGGCCTGCATCTCCAACGACAGCGCCGCCACGGCACTCAGCGCCAGCAACATCGTGGGCAGCAACCTGTTCAACGTGCTGGTCATTGCCGGGGCCTCTGCGGCTCTTTCCCCCATCGCCATCACCAAAGCCACCGTGCAGAAGGACATTCCGCTGAGTATTCTGGCCAGCGTTGTCCTTGCGGCCCTGGCGCTCGACACCGTGTTTTCGGGCAGCCCGGCCAACGTGCTCACCCGGGGCGACGGCCTGGTGCTGCTCGGCTTCTTCGCCATATTCCTGGGCTATTCGTTCAGCCTGGCCAAGCAAAAGGAAGACAAACCGCGGGCCAACCAGATGTCGGCCATGCGCATCGCGCTGTTCATCGTGCTGGGCCTCGCCGCACTGATTGGCGGCGGAGAGTTGTTCGTCGAGGGCGCGTGCGGCATTGCCCGGTCGATGGGAGTGAGCGAGGCCGTCATCGGCCTGACGCTCGTGGCTGGGGGCACCAGTTTGCCCGAACTGGCCACAAGCGTCGTGGCGGCTCGCAAGGGGCAGAGCGGACTGGCCATCGGCAACGTCGTGGGCAGCAACATCTTCAACATCTTCTTCATCCTGGGCGCATGCGCCACGGTCAAGCCCCTGGCCGTCACGGGCCTGGGCATAGTCGACTTCGCCGCCCTCGTGGCCAGCGGCCTACTTTTTTGGCTGTTCTCGTTCAGCAGCCATAAGATTGGACGCTTAGAAGGCTGCGCCATGATGCTGGCCTATGCCCTGTATCTTGGGTGGCTGATACGTTAAGCTGATAAATTAGAGAGATGCGCGGCTTCCACTTAGGGAGTCGCGCATTTTCCTATATATAGCGCCAAAACAAGGTGCAGACGGCATGAATTGCAAACAAAATGCAAACCGAGATTGTTGGCCGTTCGCCGTTATTGTTGTAGCTTTGTACGGCAAAACACAAAAATCACCGATGAAATGGACATTTTTGATAACTGCGGTACTATTGTCGCTGACGGGTTGCGGCCATAGGGATGAAGCCCAACCAGCCTCTCTGCTCCAAGGCGTATGGACTGCCCGTCGAGGGGAATTCCCCTTGGGCGAGACGTGGGACTATCCCACGGAGGAAGGGTTCATGTTCTGCCGCGTGTTCGACGGCGACAGCCTGACCTACAAGTGCCGCCTCTCCGTCGCGGGCACAAGCCTTGTGATGATACCCCTCGAACGGTGCGATGTGACGCTGATTGACAAGGGCCACGGCGAAGTGCTATATCTGGAGGACGGCGACCCGCACCCGCTCACCATCGTCAACGACTCCACCATCATCATCCAGATGAATGGCGTGCGCAACACGTGGGTGCGCGACGACAGGCTGACACAGGAATGGGGCACCGAGATGCGCGACATCATGGCAAAGGAAACGGAGGCGAAGGTACAGCCGGAAGCCCACCACTATGTGCTCTCACGGAAAGAACGCGAACAGGAAACCACCATCCACGGCCTCGTCGCTCTCGTCATGGGCATCGTATTTACGCTGGTCATTCTGACACAGAGGGTCATTGCCAGCCAACGGAGCAAGCGGCGGTTGCAAGCACAGTTGCGCCAGATACAAGAAGAACACGAGACGCGGCCCCAGCTCGTGCGGCAAGCCATGAAGGAGGTGGAGGAGGCCTTCTTCGCCTCAGACGAATACGCCGCCCTGCAAAGGCGAATCAGCCACGGGGCGACCATGGAAGAGGCTGACTGGGACGAGGTGGAACGCCTGCTGAAGCACGTTTACCCCGATTTCATCGGCAAATTGCGCAGTCTCCACCGCATGTCGGAACTGGGGAGTATCGGGTGTGCCTGCTAACCAAACTGCGCATAGCGACGAAGGACATCGCCAGTACCCTCTGTCGCGACGTGAGCACCATCAGCACCGTGCGCAGCCGCCTCTACCAGAAAGTATTCGGGCGCAAGGGCGGTGCCCGCGAGTGGGACGAATTCGTCCTGTCCATCGGTGCATAGCGCAGCAAGGCATTTGCCAATGCATTGCAAACAGAATGCAAACCGAAAGCCTTGGCCACGCGGAGAGATGTCCCTAACTTTGCAAGCGTGAAACCACCAAACGACCAAACCACCAAACCACCAAACCACCAAACCACTAAACCACCAAACCACCAATAACATGAAAAAGACACTCACACTGGCGCTGCTGCTCATATGCGCCATAGGCATGAATGCCCAAAAGAGCAAAGTATCGGAACGGGAAATCGTCGGCACCTGGATAATGAAGTCGATGCAATGGGAGGGCGAGAAGGTCGTCGAGTGCGGCAAGAAAAAAGGCTACACCCAGTTCAAATACTATGGTCCCAATGGCGAATATGCCTGTGCCGAAATCTACATAACCAAAAAGGGAGAGTACGTTGTGGCCCCCCACGAGTACGGCACCTACTCCCTAAAGGACGGTTGGTACAGCGAATTGGGGCGACCCGCTATCAAGGACGCCGTCGTGCTGACCGACAAGAACACCTACAAGGGCACATGGCTCAATCGCCACGACGTGTGGAAGAAAGCCGTCCTGCCCGACAAGGTGACCAAATACATCGTGGAGCGCTGCAAGATGAAGGACACACCCGACGATGTCCAACAACTCATCAAGAAGCACATCTTTAAGTAGAAAAACTTAGCAACTTATTGGCATGAAAGCAAACCTTTTGGCGACCATCGCACTGATGGTCACACTCTCTGCGTCCCTTTCCGGACAGGAGACAAAGCAGCAGAAGCAGGAGCGGACGCTGTCCCTCTACGGGCACGTGGTAAATTCGCTGACGCGTGTGGGCATCCCCGATGTGATGATAACACTGATGAAAGAGGACTCGACCGTAGTCGATACCTTGCACGTATTCAAGGGATGGTCCGGCCAGGGCAAGGACGACTATCTCTACCGCTTCAACATTCCCGCCCGCGAGCAAAACTACATCATACGCGCCGAGCACCCCGACTACGAAACGACGTACGTCAACTACGCCGTGCGCCACATTGCCCGCAACAGTTACTTCGACGCGCCGTGGCACTACATGAAGAAAAAGACCCCCCTTAATCCCCCCGTGAGGGGGGAAATGGAGGACTCCCTGAAAGAAATTACCGTTCGTGCTACGAAGATAAAGATGACGTATCGGGGCGATACTATCACGTTCAACGCCGATGCCTTCAACCTGCCCGAAGGGTCGATGCTCGATGCCCTTATCCGCCAGATGGACGGCGTGGAGCTGAAGGACGACGGACGCATACTGGTGCAGGGCGAGCAGGTGGAGGAACTGATGCTGAACGGCAAGGACTTCTTCAAGGGCAACAACAAGGTGATGCTCGACAACCTGCCAGCCTACACGGTGCAGAAGGTGCAGACCTACCACAAAAGCACGGAACTGAGCGAATACCTGGGACGCGACTACGAAAAGAAGCGCTTCGTCATGGACGTGCAGCTGAAACGCGAGTACAACCAAGGCTGGATAGCCAACGTGGAAGGGGCCGCCTCCCTTACGTCCCCCCAAGTCGGGAACCTTCGCAGTAGCGACTTCTCTTCCATGGGTGAGGACGGGAGGGGGCTGCCCTACCTGGGGCGCTTCTTTGCCCTGCGCTACACCGACAATTCGCGCCTGTCCATCTATGGCAACGCCAACAACGTGAACGAGAGCCGCCGACCGGGCAGCAACGGCGACTGGCAACCGAGCAATGCGCCCAAGGGGCTGCACGAGAATGCCATGGTTGGCATGAACCTGTTCATCGAGGAAAAGGACAAGCGATGGAAGGAGGATGCCACGGTGGATGCCGCATGGCGACGCACCACCGACGGCACCCTGACCAACGCCGAGCAGTTCCACACCGACGCGCCCTCCACCTTCAACCGCCAGGCCTACAGCCACCGCAACAAGGACATCAGCATCAGCGCAAGCAACACCTTCCAGCTGAACAAACCTTTCTTCCTCTTCTCCAGTTCGCACTTCAACTACAACCCCAACGACAGCCGCAGCCTTTCCCGCTCGGCACAGTTCAACAGCGACCCTTCCCGCTATGGGCGCACCACGGCCCTGCTGGACAGCGTGTTCGCCGCCGCCCTGAGCACCGACATGCAACGGACGCTCATCCACAGCAACCTGCAACGCGCCAACAGCGACGGCAACAATATCACGGCACAGACCAGCAACTACCTCACCAAGAAACTGCCGTCGGGCGACAATGCCGGTGTCGATTTCAATGCGTCGTACAATCGCGGACGTAGCCACAGCCAGTCGGAACAACAGTTGCGCTACCAACTCACGCCCTCGCTCAACAGCATCCTCACACGCCACTCCTCGACGCCGTCGAGCGACAAAGAGATATTCGTGGCTCCGAACTACCGCATCACGTGGCTCAACGGCCTTAACCTCTACGCCGAATACCGCTTCCTCTACCGCCAGCGCAACAACACCAACGACGTATTCCTGGCCGACACTCTCGACCTGCAGAATGCCTACGACCGCTCGCATCGCCGCGTGGAGAACCGCGTGGCACTGACTCCAGGCTATAACTATAATAAGGATGGGAAGAGCATCGTGACCTTCTATCAGATGCACTTCTACAACGTGAACGAGCAGCTCCACTACCGCAGCGCCTACTCCGACACCACGCTCACGCAACACTGCTGGACCATGTCGCCCGAACTGCACATACGGGTGAACACCCACAACTGGAGCCGGGGCTTCGACTTCTTCTATGGCATCGAGTTCCAGACGCCCGACTTGTTCCAGAAAGTGAACATCCTGAACAACGAGAACCCGCTCGTGCGCCGATACGGCAACCCCAACCTGCGCGGCGCGACGAACCACCGCATGCAGTTCGGCCTAAACCGCAATTGGCAGGAAAAACGCATCTCGCACCGATTCGGCGGCGGCCTACGTTTCTTCCGTCACCAAGTATCGCAAGGACAAAGCTACGACGCCACGACGGGTATCACCACCTATCGCCCCGAGAACGTGGAGGGCAACTGGCAGACCTATTTCTTCAACTTCTACAACATGCCCCTCGACCGCCCACGCCGACTGATGATGAACATCTACACCCACGGCGACTACACGCGCAACGTGGATATACTGAACGGCCTATCCCACGTCAACAATTATTACCTTGAGAACCGTCTGACACTCTCCTACACCTGGCGCGAACTCACACTGGGCATGCCCACCTACTTCGAGTACCGCCACACGACGAACGAGGAACACACCATCGCAACCATCAATGCCTTCAACTATCAATATGGCATCATCCTGAACTACAACTTCAAGCGGGAGGAAGGTTCAAAGGTGGCGCGTTGGCTGCAGGGCTTCTCCGTGGCCACCGACCTGAAGATGTACTCACGCCGAGGCTATGGCGACAGTTCGATGAACCGCGACGACCTCGTGTGGAATGCTTCCATTGCCCGGAGCTTCCCCAATCCCTTCGGCAAACGGGCCGGCGGCACCCTCGTGGCTCGGCTCGAAGGCTTCGACATACTTGGTCAACTCTCCTCGACAAGCATCTTCATCAACGGCCAGGGACGCACCGAAACCATCAGCCAAACCCTGCCCCGCTACCTCATGCTCCATCTTACCTATCAATGGAGCAAACTGCCCAAAAAGGCTGCAAATAAGTGAGAGAAGTCGGAGTTTACTTCGACTTCCGAGCGTAAGCAGGCTTGACTGAAAGTCATGCGACAGAAAGGCTACAAAAACATACTGTTTTTCAAATGGATTAGTTAGTAAGCACGTGCAACGCCCCTGCCGTCCGTGAGGATAGCAGGGGCGATTTCTTCCGCTGCACCGACGCTTTCCACGCCCCGATGGTTCGTATTCCTATGCCCGAATAAAAATTCACAGTTCATAGCTCATATTTCTTGCTCCACTTCGTTACGCAAGCGCCAAAGGCGATTACTTGCTCGGCTTTGCCGCTTGCGCAGCATTGCGGAGCAAGAACTTTCAACTTTCAACTTAAAATGACCGCCACCCTTAGATACTCCCGTTCGGGAATGTACGAATAAAAATTTGGCATTCCGCTCACTTATTCGTATCTTTGCCCCGAGAGTAATATGATTAGGACTATGAGACTGATATTTTTTGTATGCTGGCTGATGGCTGCCACAGCCACTGCTGCACAGGAATTGCCGACGGCGGAGAGCTACGACGTAAACTTCGACCGCAACACGAAACGCACGCGCACGGATCGCATGCTCTCGTCCCTCAACATGGGCGGCAACACCGTGGAGGTGGACAACACACAACTTATGTACCACGACCTCACGGACCGCTATCTGGTGGTGAGGCCCGGCCAGACGGTGACACCGCTCTTCGGGTATTCCGGGGCGTGGATGCAGGGGTATGTCTATATCGACCTCGACCGCAACGGGCGTTTCGATGTAGCGCAACCTGGCGAACACGGAGAACTGGGGGAAGGCAACGAGCTGATGTGCTTTGCGGGCATGACCCTCGGCGCAGGGCTCTACAACAGCGAGGGGGAGGAACTCGGGAACCTCTCCGCCGTGCAGCCGCCGCAGTTCACCATCCCCGAAGACCTGGAACCGGGCTACTACATGATGCGCTGGAAGGTGGACTGGGACAAGTGCGACCCGGCGGGACGCGTAGATGAGAAGAACTCCATCATCAACAACGGTGGTGCCATAGCCGATGTGTTGTTGCTCGTGACTGCGGAACCCGTGGTGGGGGCCTACCAGCTTGTCTTTGCCGATGAGTTCAACCAAGCGGACGGGAGCCTGCCCGACGAGACAAAATGGGACGTCTCGGTGCGGCGGAAGAGTGTCTGGAACAGATGGATCAGCGATTCGCCAGAGGTGGCCTTCATAGAAGGTGGGCATCTGGTCTGCCGTGCCATTCCCAATCCCGATACGCAGACGGACAACGTCCCGATGCTCACCGGGGCCATAGAGACCAGGGACCGCTTTGCCTTTACATACGGAAAGGTGGAGGTGAGGCTGCGCACGGAACCCTATTCGGGCAACTTCCCGGCAGCATGGATGATGCCACAACCTCCCTGTGAGACATGGCCAAACTCGGGAGAGGTGGATATCTTCGAGGCCATCGACGCGCAGAATACTTCGTACCACACGATTCACTCGCACTGGAGCTACGACCTGGGGCAGAAGAACAACCCCAAAAGTTCGTTCACGAAGAGTGTCAACGTGGGACAATGGCATGTCTATGGGCTGGAGTGGACGAGCGACCGTCTCGTGTTCTCTGTCGATGGGGCCGCCGTCGGCACATACACGCGCAGCAGCGACGAAAATGCGCTGGCACAGGGGCAATGGCCCTTCACCCACCCCTTCTACCTCATTCTGAACCAAAGTGTGGGGAACGGCTCATGGGCCAAGGCAGCCGACACCTCGCACACCTATGAGACGCGTTTCGATTACGTGCGCGTGTATCAACTGGCCATGACGGACGGCATCGAATCAATTGACAATGAGCAAGAATTGAAAATGGACAATGCCTGGACGACACCCGACGGTCGCAAAGTGGTAAATGGTAAATGGCTAAATGGTAATTATTACGACCTGAGTGGCCGCAGGGTGACCAACCGCCCAACCTTGCCCAAGGGCATTTATCTGCGCGACGGTCGCAAGGTCATCGTAAGATAGTCGGGGCCACGGCTGCTCTTTGCCAGATATGTTACGCATAAGTAAGGAATAATCCATCAGTCGCAGCCGCCATGAACCAAGCCATGCAACGCCGACTAAGGTACCACGACTACAATGGGCGTGGAATCTATATGCTCACCTTTTCGACAATAGGGCGAAAGGCCGTGCTTGGCCGTTTGGTATGCGAGGGTGGTGACTTTAGTATAGCCCCGACCGCGCTTGGAAATTGCGTAGCCGATGAAATTCGGGATTTGCCCATGCGCTATCCGCAGATTAAGGTCCTTGACTATGTCATCATGCCCGACCATGTCCATCTGCTCCTATTTGTGCAAGAGCAGATGCCACAGCACCTCGGCCGCGTCGTGGCAAGCCTAAAGGCCAAATGCAGCCAGGCCTGGTGGCGGCTGCAGGAAGTGAGCGACACGCAGAGCGGAGGAGGCGGAGTAAGCGGCACGCTAAAGCGCACCGCACCGGACGAGCAGCACACCCCGCAAAACGAGCAGCGTAGCACACCAGACGAGCAGCACCCTGTAGGAGACAGGCAACACCCCACACAGGAGGAAGGCCCCGCCCGTCCTGTGGGTGGCACTTTAGTGCCGCCTATTACACCAGTACCTCCTGCCCAGCCCCCTCTCCGCAGGCCTTCCCTTTGGGAGCCTGGCTACCACGACCGCTACCTCATGCGCCAAGGCCAGCTCCAGACGCTCCACAACTACATCCACGACAACCCCAGGCGCCTGGGCATTAAGCGCATGAGGCCCGACCTCTTCCGCATGCGCCAACACTTACGCATCGGAACCCGGGAATACGCCTCCATGGGCAACATTTTCCTCCTGAAAAGAGCCGACAAGCAGCAGGTCTTCATGCACCGAAGGGCCACTGCAGATGAGATTCAGCACGAAACCGTCCGCCTCATGGCCTGCTGCGAACGGGGTGCCGTGCTCGTCACGCCAGGCATCAGCCCTGGCGAAAAGGCCATCGTTCATGCCGCCATCGAGCAAGGATGGCCCCTCATTCTCCTGCGTGAAAACGGCTTTGCCGAATACGAAAAACCGCATGGCCGCTACTTCGAGGCCTGTGCCAACGGTGCCCTCCTCCTGCTTTCACCTTGGGAATACCACACCGACCGCCACACCATCAGCCGCACGCAATGCCTATCCCTCAACGATATGGCTCGCACCATCTGCGACTCTGCTACGACGTTTGCGCTGATGAAATGAAAAACTTATTTCAATGACTCTTGCGCCCTCCTCATTTCGTTCTCAAGGTATTTGTTGAGGGTAGTGGCTAATTCGGGGTAATAGTCATTGAGCGTCTTGTATTGCGTGCGATGCGAAGCATAGTGGCGCAGGGCGGTAACAAGTTCCGGCATCCAGGCGAAGTCGCGACACAACTGAGAAATCAGTTCATCCTGAATCTGCTTGTGCGTGTACCCCTGCTCCATCATATATACGATGACTGCCGCACGGACAATGCTCTCATTAACAACCGTCTGCCAGTTTCCGTAAGCCTGTCGCTCCATGCTGAGGGCGGAGAGTTTGTGAAGTTTCTGTCCGATGGGCATCATCAGCATGTTGTTGGTCTCCCTTTCGAGCATGGGATTTACAAAAGAGTGGTTGAACTCGTGGATAAGCGTCGACGACAACGCTGCCCCATTCTCAAATGCCTTGCCTGTGTTCGGGTCGATGTAGTATCCGCAAATGGCAAATACCTCCTTGGCCTGGCCAGACAGGTGGCGATTCGTCCCATAGTTGCCACCGCCATTGGTAAAGCCGATGACAACGCGGAACTTTTCTGTCGGTGCTGTGCCATAGAACTGGGGGTACCAGTCTTGATGGAAGTAGGTCATCACGTTAGCTTCGTAGGTCTTTAGGGCCTCATCGTAGAACGCGCGATGCGCCTGGAAGAATTTGTGGAACCGGGTATCCGTGTAGAACTGATTTATTCGTTCCATGAAATCCTCGATATCCACGTTTTGCCATCGCTTCTCCAAGTCCGCTTTATCGCCCACGAATTTAACTTCCCCCTTCACAATTTCTAAGTGCACGGCCATACTCATCACAGCATCGTAGCTGATGCCGTTGCTATTATGCAGCCCCTGATAATAGGCAATGATAGGGTGCCCCTTATAAGGAGCGAACCAGGCCTCGGTATCTTGGGTATATTGTCCTGCCATGTCCATGTTATACTCCCGTAGGCCTGCAGTACGCGAGAGAATGCCCATCAGTTCTACGGTTTCGGACACTTCTACCTTAATCATATTCCCTGCCTCCTTCTGCCGTGCCGATGCCGTGAGGGTGGTCAGGGTGAACAATAGAATGAGAATGGCAATCTTCTTCATATCCATTTTTTAGGAGTATTATAATTGCAGGTAAAATTACGAAAAAGAGTGTGAAATGCCAAATTATGGAATAAGAAAATCATATATCTTAAATAAAGTAAGGCGGAGCTCCCGATGTGGGGGCTCCGCCTTGGCATTTCCGTTGCTAAATGTGAAACCATGAACTGCATTGTTCAAGTACGATGCCGAACAAAAAGACTTATGGTAGAAGGAGTAAATCATGGTGTAAAAGTCGTTAGATTCTTTATGTTCATTGGTTAGGAAGTCGTGGAATTTCCAAACTTTCCTTTAACTTCTCTAATCGAGCTATTTCACGATTCACACGTGCCAACTCCTTCTCACGTTTAGCATCCTCATCACACCATTCTTTACACATGCCAACGACTCTTTCCAATTCTTCCTTTGTAGGCTTTTTCTCCTCCAACAGTTTACGGAACTTGCGGATAAAAAGGGAATCACCATCGCTTTCAACTTTCAAATTACGTTTCAATGCCTCTCTCTCAACATAGTGACATACGGTGTTATATTGGCTACGCAATGTTTTATCTTTAACTTTCTCACGTCGCTTTATGGGTATGCTGTTCCAGTGGTCCATTACATACTGAGACATTTCTTCTTCACTGAGTTTTTGACGCATGGATCTATTCCAATTTCATTATATAATTATATATATGCTATCTCTTCCATATTTCCTCTGCTCAAAGAGGACTATTTCCTGAAGAATTTGCCATCCACGAAAATGTACTCTCCCCCAACACACAAAGGTATTGGGGGAGAGATTCTATAGAAGATTACTTATCCAGCAGGATGTTCATGATTTCGCAGGCAGCCTTGGCCACAGAAGTACCGGGACCGAAGACAGCGGCGACGCCAGCCTTGTAGAGGAAGTCGTAGTCCTGGGCGGGGATGACACCACCGGCAATGACCATGATGTCCTCGCGACCGAGCTTCTTCAGTTCCTCGATGAGCTGCGGGATGAGGGTCTTGTGACCAGCAGCCAGTGACGAAGCACCAACCACGTTCACGTCGTTCTCCACAGCCTCGCGAGCTGCTTCGGCGGGCGTCTGGAACAAGGGGCCCATATCTACGTCGAAACCACAGTCGGCATAGCCTGTGGCTACCACCTTGGCACCGCGGTCGTGACCGTCCTGGCCCATCTTGGCCACCATGATACGAGGACGACGGCCCTCGCGCTTTGCAAACTCTTCGGTCAACTGACAAGCCTTCTCGAAGTCCTTGTCGTTCTTGGATTCACTGCTATACACGCCTGAAATGGTTCTGATTACTGCCTTGTAACGTCCTACGACAGCCTCGCAAGCGTCACTGATTTCTCCCAATGTAGCACGATGGCCGGCGGCTGTAACGGCCAGGTCGAGCAGGTTGTTCTCCGACTTCTTGCCGTCGGCAAACTCCTGTACGCACTTTGTGATGGCCTCGAGGTCCTTCTTCACCTGTTCGTTGTCGCGGTTGGCACGGAGCTTCTTCAGTCCCTCCTCCTGCTCCAGGCGAACGGCGGTGTTGTCGATTTCCAGGATGTCGATGGGGTCCTCGTGGTCGAGGCGATACTTGTTCACACCCACGATGGTCTGTACGCCAGAGTCGATGCGAGCCTGTGTGCGGGCAGCAGCCTCTTCGATACGCATCTTGGGCAGACCTGTCTCGATGGCCTTGGCCATACCACCCAGTTTCTCGATTTCCTGGATGTGCTCCCAAGCCTTGTGCACGAGTTCGTCGGTCAGTTTCTCCACGTAGTACGAACCAGCCCATGGGTCGATGTGCTTGCACACCTGCGTCTCATTCTGGATGTAGATCTGCGTGTTACGGGCGATACGGGCACTGAAGTCGGTGGGCAGGGCGATGGCCTCGTCGAGAGCGTTGGTGTGCAACGACTGGGTGTGACCCAGCACGGCAGCCATAGCCTCGATGCAGGTACGACCTACGTTGTTGAAGGGGTCTTGCTCAGTGAGCGACCAACCCGAGGTCTGCGAGTGAGTACGAAGGGCCATAGACTTGGGGTTCTTGGCACCGAAGCTCTTCACAATCTTTGCCCACAACAGACGACCGGCACGCATTTTGGCAATCTCCATGAAGTGGTTCACACCGATGGCCCAGAAGAAACTGAGGCGGGGTGCGAAGGCGTCCACGTCGATGCCGGCATTGATACCTGCACGCAGGTAGTCCATACCGTCGGCCAGCGTGTAAGCCAGCTCGATGTCGGCGGTAGCACCAGCCTCCTGCATGTGATAGCCGGAGATGGAGATGCTGTTGAACTTAGGCATCTTCTGCGAGGTGAACTCGAAGATGTCGGCAATAATCTTCATGGAGAACGAAGGCGGATAGATGTAGGTGTTACGCACCATGAACTCCTTCAGGATGTCGTTCTGGATGGTACCAGCCATTTCCTCGAGCTGTGCGCCCTGCTCCAGACCTGCGTTGATGTAGAATGCCAACACGGGCAGCACGGCACCATTCATGGTCATGGAAACGGACATTTTGTTCAAGGGAATGCCGTCGAACAGCACCTTCATGTTCTCCAATGAACAAATGCTCACACCTGCCTTACCTACGTCGCCAACCACACGTGGATTATCGGGGTCGTAACCGCGATGCGTGGGCAGGTCGAAGGCTACGGACAGACCCTTCTGACCGGCAGCCAGGTTGCGGCGGTAGAAGGCGTTCGACTCCTCGGCCGTAGAGAAACCGGCATACTGACGTATGGTCCACGGACGGAAGGGGTACATCATACTATACGGGCCACGGAGGAAGGGAGGAATACCGGCGGCAAAGTCCAGATGCTCCATGCCTTCGAGGTCTTCTTTCGTGTAAACGGGCTGAATGTCTATCTGCTCAGGTGTCTTCCAGTTGGCAGAGATACCATTCTCCTTTTGCCAGTCAAGGCCATTCTTGGCTTCAATCCCAGCAAAGATATCGATGTCTTTGAAATTCTTTTTCATGTCTTTTCTTTTTGTTTTTTCAACACAGGGGGTATTCTTTTTTTAACCACAGAGGTTTTACTTTGCTTTTGAGTTTTTCAAGAGGAATCAAAGATTCTCCACAGAGGCCTGCGGGCTAAAGTACCCGGCGGACAATGCCGTGCTTTAAGAGAGGAACATTGAAGTTTATCAGTAGGCCCAACTTCTTTTGTGTCAACTTCAGGTAGGTCAACAACTGCGCCTCATGAAGAGGCGATATTTCTTCGACCGACTTGAGTTCCACTATAACCTCATTCTCTACCAGAATGTCGATTCGGAAATTTTTGCCTGTTTCCTGCCCTTTGTAATATAGTGGCAAATCAACTTGACGAGACACTTCTATGCCTCTCTGTTCCATTTCCTTCAGCAAGCAAACTTCATAAACAGTCTCCAACAACCCTGGCCCCAGCTCCTTATGCACAGCTATGGCCGCTCCGATTACTTTCTCGGAGATGCTGTTCAGTCTGTCCATTTCTTCAGGTGTTGCCATGTCGGTTATTTCTTTCGATTGTCACGTTTTTCCTCAGAACTCTGTGAAAGACGTAGTCTCTCTTGCTTTCTCTCTAAAATAAATGTCTCTCTGTGTTAAAAATAATTCTCTGTGTTAAAACGAGATTAAATACCAAGTTTAGCGTTATACTCTTGCAGTGTCTTCAGTTGGTCGACACGTACGTGGATAAAGTGCTCGATGCCGGCGGCCTTCAGGTCCTCCGAGCAAGCGGGGGCACCAGCCACTACGAACATGGCACGGCCGGCCAGATACTTGAAGGCAGGGATGGCGTACTCGGCATACTCATCGTCGCTGGAGCAGAGCACCACGATGTCGGCACCTGCGGCGAGGGCGGCATCAACACCTTCCTCTACAGTCTTGAAGCCCAGGTTGTCGATAACCTGATAGCCTGCAGCAGCGAGGAAGTTGCACGAGAACTGAGCACGAGCCTGACGCATGGCCAGGTTGCCGATGGTGAGCATGAAGGCTACGGGCACCTTCTTTGCCTTCTCTGTCGTGAGGCGCAGGGTCTCGAAATCGCTGGCCAGACGGCTGGTCTTCAGGGCAGGCACGTCGGCATCGCCAGAGTGCTTGCAAGTGCAGTCGCAGCTGAGAGGCTCTTTGCCTTCGCTCTTCTCCGTGAAGTTGGGGAACTGGTTGGTTCCGAGCAGGAACTCCTTGCGCTTGCCCACGTTGGCGTGGCGCGTCTTGTCGGTCTCGTTCAGGGTATTCTGAATGGTACCAGCCTTCACGGCAGCCAGGAAGCCACCTTCTTCCTCCACGGCGAGGAACAGCTTCCAACCCTCCTTGGCGATGGCCGTGGTCAGCTCTTCCACGAAGTAGGAACCGCCCGAGACGTCAACAATCTTGTCGAAGTGGCACTCCTCCTTCAGCAGCAGCTGCTGGTTGCGGGCGATACGCTCGGCAAAGTCGGTGGGCACCTCGTAAGGTGTGTCGAACGGTGTAACCACCATCGAGTGGATGCCTGCGAGGGCAGCACTCATGGCCTCGGTCTGAGAACGGAGCATGTTCACGTAAGAGTCGAACACGGTCTGGTTGTAAGTCGTGGTGCTTGCGTTGATGACCATCTTGCAAGCGCAGTCGCACTTGGGCTCATACTGCTTCACAATCTGTGCCCACAGCATACGGGCAGCGCGGAACTTGGCAATCTCCATGAAGTAGTTACCGCCGACGCCCATGTAGAACTTGATTTTCTTGGCAGCGAGGTCAACGGGCACGCCGGCCTCCACCATCTCATCGAGGTACTCCTTACCCCAAGCCAGGGCATAGCCCAGCTCCTGGTAAACGTAGGCGCCCGAGTTGCAGAGCAGGTCGCTGTGAACCATCACGCAGCGCAGATTGGGGAAGTCTTTCAGTTTCTCCACCAACTTGGGCATGTCGGGCAGCAGCATGGTGGTGTCCTTGCCCTTCATGAGCATGCGCTCGATGGGGTCGAAACCGATGCCGCCGACAATCTTCTCCTTGTCGTAGCCCTTCTTCTCGTAGTAAGCTACTACGATGTCGGCCAGTTCCAGGACGTGGCGCTGGCAGGTGCGGAAGCTCACTTCCACGCAGTCGCACAGGATGCCGTCGAGCAGCGTCTCGATGAACTCAGCGCTTACCTTGTCGCCGGGGATACGGAAACCGAGTGAGTCGATGCCGCGGTTCAGAATGTCCAGAGCCTTCTGGTTAGCCTCCTTGGCATCTTCTGCCTTGATGTTCTGGCGGACATACCACTGGTTGTCGGCCTTCTTGTTACCTCTCACGAATGGGAACTCGCCAGGCAGGGCATTGACGAGGGGCAATTTGTCCACGTCCTCCTTCCTGTAGAACGGCTCCATGGAGAAACCTTCGTTGGTTCTCCACACCATCTTCTTCTGATAGTCAGCACCCTTGAGGTCCACCTCAATTTTGTCACGCCATTCCTGACGTGAGGGCGCAGTAAAGTCAGAGAAGAGTTTCTCTTTTTGGTCTTTCATTTCTCTATCTTTATAAAATAAAATATAATTTAAAGTGACGCAAAGATACTATTTTTACTTTATTTCAACAAATTTTCAACTTTCAACTTTCAACTTTCCACTTTAT
>JAFTEX010000084.1 GCA_017453445.1 Bacteroidaceae bacterium | reverse complement strand
TTTTCAATTTTCAATTTTCAATTTTCAATGTATAGTCTAACCCCCAAACGTATCTGTCTCCTGCTGCTCATGGCATGTGTGGGGATCATGCACGCCGAAACGAGTCGGGACGTGCTGGAGAAAATCGAGAGAGTCAATAACTACTGGCAGAACCACAACAAGCCCTACGTCCGGGCCTTCTGGGACCATGCAGCCTACCACACGGGAAACATGGAGGCCTATCGTATGACGGGACGTGCCGAGTGGTATCAGTACACCGACCGCTGGTGCCGTCACAACGAATGGAAGGGAGCCAAGTCGGATGACCGTCGGAACTGGAAATACAAGACCTACGGCGAGGGCCACGATTTCGTGCTCTTCGGCGACTGGCAAATCTGTTTCCAGACGTACATCGACATGTACCACCTCGTGCCCGCCGACTTCAAGGTGGCGCGTGCGAAGGAGGTGATGGCCTACGAGTGCCAGATGCAGGACAACAAGTTCTGGTGGTGGGCCGATGCGCTCTACATGGTCATGCCCGTGATGACCAAGATGTATCGGCTGACAGGCGACGAGACGTATCTCGACAAACTCTACGAGAACTTCCTCTGGAGCGACTCGCTGATGTGGGACTCCGAGGCGCAGCTTTACTACCGCGACGGAAAGTACATCTGGCCGAAGGTGAAGACCGCCTGCGACGGGGGGAAGAGCTTTTGGGCGCGTGGCGACGGATGGGTGCTGGCCGGACTCGCCAAGGTGTTGGCCGACATGCCTCGTGACTATCGGCATCGCGACTTCTTCGTCCAGCGTTTCCGCCAGTTGGCCGAGGGCGTGGCACGCTGTCAGCGTCCCGATGGTTACTGGAGCCGTTCGATGCTCTGCGAGCAGGACGCTCCCGGGCCCGAGACCTCCGGTACGGCCTTCTTCTGCTACGGACTGCTGTGGGGCGTCAACCACGGCTATCTCGATAAAGACCGCTACGGCGAGACCATCGAACGGGCCTGGAGGTATCTCTCTGAAACAGCCCTGCAAGCCGACGGAAGCGTGGGCTACGTGCAACCCATCGGTGAGAAACCCGACCCCACGAAAATCGTCGACAGCCGCTCGCAGGCTCCCTTCGGTACGGGGGCATGGCTCTTGGCCGCATGTGAGCGTATGCGCTACCTCGACCAGACCGCCTCGTTCGGGACCAAGGAGGGGGCTCCGCGACTAGCCGTCAAGGTGCGCCGGATGAGCGTCACCGTGAAGAATCCCTCTGCCGACGTGCGTCAGGACGTGGTGGAACTGGATGCCGAAGAGGTGTTCGGGAAACTGCAGATCGGCGGCGGACGCCAGTTTATCGTGCTCGACGGCGACAACGTGGAACAGCCCTATCAGCTGACCGCCGACGGACACGTCCTCGTGCAGGTGTTCCTGGCTCCCGGGGCATCTGCCACGTTCACCCTTGCCACGGGCGAACCCCGTGCCTATCGTCTCGACGTCAACGGCCGCGTCTATCCCAACCGCGAGGACGACCTGACGTGGGAGAACGACCGCAACGCATGGCGGTTCTACGGCCCGAAGATGCACAACAAGGGCGTGTCGGGCTTCGACACGTTCACGAAGAACGTCACCTTCCCCATACAGGACCAACTCTACCACAACGAACTGACCAGTTACGGAGTCAACGAGCGGCTGAAGCGGCAAGGACGTGGCGGAGAGTGGGCGCAGATTCACCGTGACCTCTACACCTACCATCGCGACAAGGGACAGGGCATGGATGCCTACACCGTGGGGCAGACGCTGGGAGCGGGTGCTCCGGCTCTTATGGAGGGCGACCGCCTGCTGCTGCCCGATGTCTACGAGTCCGCAGAGATTCTGGACAACGGACCGCTGCGCTTCACCGTCATTGAGACCATGTATCCCGCAAACGGGGTCGTCGAGAGCCGTCTCATCAGCCAGGACCGCGGGAGCCACCTGGCCAGGTGCACCGTCAAGTACGAGCCTGCGAAGGACCAGGGACAACCGTCGATGCTCAGCGGGAGACCGGTCTGCGCCGGCATTGTGGTCCACGAGAGCCAGCCGGAGGCATACGTCATCAACAAGAAGTGGGGCTACGTCACCTATGCCGATGCGCTCGACACGCCGAAGGGCCAGAACGGGCAGCTCTTCGTCGGGCTGCTCTTCCCGGAGCGGATGAAGTCGCTGCGCTACCTGCCGCTCGCCGAGAAGCAGAGTGGGGCAGTGGGGCACGTCGTCGGTCAGACCCGCTACGACGCGGAGGTGGGCTTCACCTATTACTTCGGGACGGCCTGGAGCAAGTACGACGTCCCGACGCAGCAAGTCTGGGAGTCGCTGCTTCAGGGCTATGCGCGCAGGCTCCGACAGCCGCTCGTGGTCAGCTACTGAGCCGCAAGGCCGTGATACGAGAATACAGAAAAAAAGGAGCCCCCCCGAGTGAGAGAGGTGCTCCTTTTCTTTTTCAGTGCGATAAGTGCTTCGACGGGCGCGAAGCGGCTGGGGGCCGGGATAGAGTGCGTTGCGGTGGATAGGGAATCACTCCGTCACGTCAGGGTTATCACCGGATCCGCTTTGGTTTCCAGAGCCGCCGGTGTTGTCATTCGAGTCTGAGGCGGATGTGCCGACGAGCAGGTTGAGGGCTTCTTTCTCGGCTTTGCGGTCGATTTGCTGTTGCTTGCGGGTGGAGACGAGGTTGAAGGTGGCTTCCTGCTTGAGGTCGGCGAAGTTTCTGCCTGCGTCCCAGCGGATGTTGACCTTCTTGATGCAGGTCTGGGGGTTGTAGTCGTCGGCCTTGTCCACCCCTTCGCCGCTGAAGGTGACGTAGAACGAGCCAAGGTCGCCGAGCGAGACTTTGTTGCCGTCAAGGAGTTCTTCTCTGAGGCAGTCGACGACTGCGGTGACCACTCCGACGATGACATCGCGTGTGTAGGGCGATCCGTGTTGGCTGATATGTCTTGCAAACTGTTGCAGGTCAAGCACTTCGTGTACCTGTGCGTTCGCGAAAATCTTCTTTTCCGATTCTGTGTTTCCTGGGTTTACGCTTCTTGCCGAAAGGCTGTAGTTGATCATAGTTTTGTAAAGGTTAAAGGGGTTAAATGGGGTGTCGATGTAAGTATCTGGAATTTAAAAGGAAGGTAAAAATTATTTTTTACCTCCCTGTATCTATGTAAGGTTGAAGGGTGAATCTGGCCAGATTCCTCAGGTAGGCTTATTTATTGTTTTTCAACCTTTTATCTATTATATTATCGAAGGAAAAAAAATCAAAATATTTTAACATTTTTTTAGTTTTTGTTTTTCAGGAACAAATGAATATATTAGTATTAGTGGGTTGGAAAAGGAATGGAAAGATAAGCATCCCCATCCGATTCCGAATCCTCGAAACGCTAAAATGACAATGTGACAAGGAGAGACTCTTTGGTACAAAATTTGTAGTATGATAGGGTGGATGCAGTGTTGTTTTAGTTATCGCACATAGGGAGGTCAAGAGCATTTTTTAGGACTAACCGTGCGAAGATGCTTGTTTGGGATGCAGACCGGTTCTGGTGGCATCCTATCTTAAATCTAAGAAGTGCGTACCATTGCACGATAAAAAGATAGGGTTAAGGAAGATGGCATTATTTATGTATGAGTCTGATTGTTATCAAGCAGCCTCAGGGGGTACAAAACCATGCGAGTGCAAGGATTTTATCAGAATGGCTGACAGCCAAGATGTGAAGGAAGTTTGTCGTATTGCTCAGGAAGCAACGATAACAGGAAACGAAACGAAAAAGAAGGAGGCAAAAATGAAATTGCCCGTAATCCTGTTGCGGACGAAGATGTTGGTCGGCGATGGAGCTAGAAACAACAAGAATGCCATCCCGAATGGGAAGGATGTGGTTGACATAGACCATCTTGAAGACCCCTTGAATGAGCATGCTTTAACACCAGAGGAGCTTTACGGCACATTCATTGAAGGATATGAGGAAAGCAATGAAATCTTCTGGGTTTTCACCTCCCCATCGGGATTTGGACTGAAGATTGCGTATAACCTGTTTGAGGGCGAAACCATTGAACAGGGTCAGGAACGCATCATGAGCCTGTTTCCAGAAGAATGGCGCAAGAAACCTTTCTACGACAAGAGTACGGACCTTGCGCGTTGCACCTTCATGGTGCCCCGAGGAAATTTCCTATATTATGATGAAATGATGATGTTCCTGGAATCACCTTCTGACGAAGAAATCTTCGTGGAAGGGCCGTATGAGGATAAGATTCCGTATGCCGATATCGTGAAGGAAACCCAAAAGAAAAGCTCCAAAATGGTGACGGATGAGGAGCATATCCTTGACGGCGAAACACCACGTTATCAAGATAAGTACGACTATCAAGACATTGTGGAGACCTGGTGGAAACAGGTGTGTGGCGGGTACCCCTCTAAGGGTGACCGTCACAATGCCATAAGGACACTTGCCAGACACCTTCTGGTAATTGCCGATGACGATGCTGATATGGTTCTAAAAATCCTGTGGAAAAACATTCATGAGAATCCAGCCTTCGACCAAACTTTCGAGGAAGTAAAGGGCTGTGTGGAATGGGCCAGGAAATGTGAGCCCTTCGCAGGAGTTACCCAAAAGATGAAGCAAGTTCTCGCATCACTCGACAATCCCCAGAGTGACCCCGCGGTTGAAGAACAGATCGAAGAGGACGGCCTGACACCGTTTGAGAAGCGTATCGTGGAAATGCTCCCAGACCTTCCTCTGTCCTTACAATATACACTTAAGGACACCCGTCCTAAGATGATGTTACCCTTAATCACTACACTATTTCCGCTATTCGGAAGTTTGGCAAGCAAAGTCTCGTACTATACGAAGGGCAATACGAGAAAGCAATACTATCTCGGACTACAGTCCATAGTAACCTGTATCTCTGGTGGTGGTAAATCGGAATTTGACGAGGCTATAAAGTTATGGAAGGCTCCATTTGCTAAAGAGGAACGAAGAAAACGTGAGGAGGAAGATGAATATAAGGAAGCGGAGGAAATGAGAGCCTCCACGGAAAAGGGCAAGAGAAGACCCCAGGAGGCTAAAAGATTTCTGGCTCCCAAGATTAGCGAACCCACAATCGTGGACAATCTGAAGAAACTCAATCGTGCCGGTTGGTGTGGATTCCAGTTTACAACCGAGTTGAGCACCCTTGTTAGGGCTGCTACAACCGAAGGTGACATTTGGGAATTGTACAGATATGCATTTGACCGTGAAGAATATTCACGTGACAGATATAGCAAGGGCTCTGTGTCGGGTGTGGTAGATGTCGCACTCAATTGGAGCGTGTTGGGAACACTTTCTCAGCTTGCTCCCCTTAATACAAAATCCATGCTGGACAGCGGACAGGTAAACAGAATTTCTTTTTCACCAATTCCTGATGGAATAATATGGGATGACAAACCCGTACAGAATGCCTTTACAGAGGAAGAACTAAGGTGCATCACTGATGCTTCCCTCCGTCTGAGTCAGGCAGAAGGTGTTATGAATGTCCCTATGCTCATAGAGGAAGCAGATCAATGGCGTGAGGATATAAGATACACGGCGTTGCAAAATGTAGATACTCCGATGAAACAAGCGTCTCACCGTATAACAAATATGATGGAGCGCTATGGCATCATTCTGCACCTGCTCTATGGCGAAGAAGATGAAAACCCAACCACTCTGAAGTTTGCACGCCTGATGGCCGACTATTTCCTACAGAACTATCTCGACCTTTGGGGCAGTGCTGTGGAAGAAACACAGGAAAAGATGAAGGTAAAACGACATGGGGGGTGTAACCAACGATTCCTCGAATCATTACCCGAAAAGTTCTCTACAGAGCATATGGCCACTGCATATACAGGGTTCTTCAAAAAAACAGCCACAGCAGAGACCTTAAAAACAATAAGAAATACATGGCACAAACAAGATCTTGCAAAATATGATTCGAAGTCAGGTCTCTGGGTGAAAACCAAACTTCAACTCCAAAAAGAAGTCCTGTGGGCTAAGGGAGGTAAAAAATAATTTTTACCTTCTTTGACGTTTTTATTCTATATTTAGGCGACTCACTTTCTGTGTGGGTCGCCTTTTTTCTTTTGCCCCTCCTCTCTCTTCTTCTCGCCTTAGTTGGCCGTCCCACCGGTCTCCTCCTGGGGGAGGTCGGAGGTGAAGGACATGCCGGGGTGGAGCACCAGCTGGCGCACCTCGGCATTCTCCATCTTACCGACCTCGCGCACCGCCACACGATGGTAGACGGCCTGCAGCACGCGCAGGAACAGCCCGTGGCTGACGACCAGCACGTCGCAGTCGCGCAGTGATTCGTCCGAAGCAATGCTCGAAAGGAACTGCGCCGCACGCCGCGAGAGGCTCTCCATCGTCTCCGCACTGGGGTCGAGCGCGTGGCTGATGCTGACGTACGGACCGCCGGTGTGCCTGCCGAAGTCGCGCTCGCGCAGCAGCGGCTCCTCCGTGAGCGGACAATCATGGGCTCCGGCGATGATGCGAGCCGTGTCCACGGCCCGCTTGAGGTCGCTCGTGAAGATGCGACGGAAGGGCACGTCGCGCAGACGCTCGCGCAACTCTTCGGCCTGGAGGATGCCCTCGCGGGTCAGGTGACCCGGCATCTGGCCCTGCAGGATGCGACGCAGGTTCTCCTCCGTCTGGCCGTGCCGTGTGATGTAGAGAGTGGTCATGTGCTTGGGACGTTTTTCGGGTTTCGCCGTGCAAAGGTAGCAATTATTTTCAGATTATATTTCCGATTCTTGATAAAAATGCGTATCTTTGTCTCTCAAACGTGAATATTAACCTTATAAATCGTATTTAGACATGAATCTGAAACGTTGTTTTGCGGCTGCACTGGCAGCACTGGGCCTCACTGCGGTGAGCGTGGCCCAGAGTCTTTCACCCTCGACCCGCTGGCACTGGGAGGAGGGAACCATCGTAGTAGAAACACCTGCACGTCCTGCCGGACAGCAGAATGTGCTCGGACTGGCCACCCCGAAGATGGACGTCGTGCGCGTGGCCTTCGTGGGCCTGGGAATGCGCGGCCCCGGGGCCGTGGAGCGCTTTACCTACATCCCCGGCGTGCAAATCGTGGCCCTGTGCGACTACGAAGAGCAACGGGCCGAGAAGTGCCAGCAGTATCTGCGCAAGGCCGGACTGCCCCCTGCTGACATCTACAGCGGCGAGAAGGGCTACGAGGAACTGTGCAAGCGCCCCGACATCGACCTCGTCTATGTGGCCACTGACTGGGACCACCACTTCCCCGTGGCAAAGTGCGCCCTGGAGAACGGAAAACACACTGCCATCGAGGTGCCCTCGGCCATGAACCTGGAACAGTGCTGGGAACTCATCAACCTCTCGGAGAAGACTCGCAAGCACTGCATGATTCTGGAAAACTGCTGCTACGACTGGTTCGAACTGCGTGCCCTGAACATGGCCCAGCACGGAGTGTTCGGCGAGGTGCTGCGCGCACAGGGTGCCTACATCCACAACCTGGACGACTTCTGGCCTTACTACTGGAAGAACCCCGACGGAAGCGACCCTCAGGGACTGCACTGGCGCATGAAGTATAACAAGGAGAACCGTGGCGACGTCTATGCCACCCACGGACTCGGCCCCGTAGCACAGGTGCTCGACATCCACCGCGGCGACCGCTTCACCACGCTCGTGGCCATGGACACCAAGAGCGCACACGGCAAGGAATACGTCGAGAAGGTGACGGGCAAGGAGTGCCACGAGTTCCGCAACGGCGACCACACCACCACGCTCATGCGCACCCAGCAGGGAAAGGTCGTGGAAATCCAGCACAACGTCATGACCCCCCAACCCTACAACCGCCTGTATCAGCTGACCGGCACGAAGGGCTTCGCCAACAAGTACCCCATCAGCGGCTATGCACTGGATGCCAAGCAGCTGCAGGCAGCCGGACAGCAACCCAAGGTGGACAACCTGAACAGTCACTCGTTCCTGCCCGATGCCGAGCGCAAGGCTCTGGAAGAGAAGTATGAGCACCCCATTATCAAGAAGTATGGCAAGATGGCTGCCGAAGTAGGTGGTCACGGCGGTATGGACTTCTTCATGGATGCCCGCCTCGTTTACTGCCTCCAAAATGGTCTTCCCCTTGACATGGACGTCTATGACCTGGCCGAGTGGTGCTGTCTGGCCGAACTGGGCACCCTCTCGATGGACCACAACTGCGCAGCTGTCTCGTTCCCCGACTTCACCCGTGGTTTCTGGGATGTGCAGAACGGCTACAAGCACGCCTACGCCGCTCCCGAGGCCGAAGCCGAGGCCGAGGCAAAAGCGAAGGCTTTCACCGAAGGGCAGAAGAAACTCTGCGCCGACAAGAAACTCTGGGAGAAGTACGACAAGGAAAAGGAGAAGAAAACTCAGGCCAAGCAAAAGAAATAAGAGCGTGACGACCGTTTGGCCGCACATTTGTAGTGACACATTTTGAATAACCCATAGAAAATTACTAACGACATGACTCTGATTATCGTAATTGTAGTAGTGGCCCTGATTGCCCTCTACCTGATTAGCCTCTACAACCGCATGGTGAAGCTGCGCAACAACCGTGAGAATGCCTTTGCAAACATCGACGTGCAGCTCAAACAGCGCCACGACCTGATTCCCCAGCTCGTGGCCACTGTCAAGGGATATGCCCAGCATGAGAAGCAACTGCTCGAAGAGGTGACACGTGCCCGCACCGCTGCCATGGGCGCAACGACCATCGACGACAAAATCCAGGCTGAAGGCCAGCTCACCGCTGCGCTCAACGGACTGAAAGTGGCCGTCGAGGCTTATCCCGACCTGAAGGCCAACCAGAACTTCATGCAACTGCAAGGCGAAATCTCCGACATCGAGAACAAGCTTGCTGCCGTGCGCCGCTTCTTCAACTCGGCCACGAAGGAACTGAACAACGCCGTCGAGACCTTCCCCGGAAACATCTTCGCCGGCATGTTCGGCTTCAAGCGCGAGATGATGTTCGAAGTGGGCGAAACCGAGCGTGTGCAGCTTGAGAAAGCCCCCGAAATCAGCTTCTAATCCCCCCTTGGCGGAGAGTGATGAAATATGTCGGAATCCATACCCAGCAAGTGAGGAACAACACGAAGAGCATCCTGCTGCTCGTCTTGTTCCCCACTGTCATGTTGGCACTGGTCTTTGCCTTCTTTGCCATCCTGGAGGGCCTGAACGGAGGCAGTGGTGACCCTGCCTACTACACGCCCTTCAACTGGAACAACGTCGTCGGGGAGTTTCTCACCACCGCCCCCTTCGTCGTGGGCATCGTGGCCATCTGGTTCATGATTGCCTATTGGACGAACACCAGCATGGTGCGTAACGCCACCGGGGCAAGACCCCTGGAAAGGAGGGAGAATCCGCGCGTCTACAACATCGTGGAGAACCTGACGATGGCCTGCGGCATGAACATGCCCAAGGTCAACATCATCGACACGCCCGAACTGAACGCATTCGCCAGCGGCATTGACGAGGCCAGCTACACCGTCACCGTGACCACGGGCATCTGCGACCGCCTCACGGACGAAGAACTGGCCGGAGTTATCGGCCACGAACTCACCCACATACGCAACCGCGACACCCGGCTGCTCATCGTGAGCATCGTCTTCGTGGGCATCATGTCTACGCTGACGAGCCTGCTCCTGCGCATGGTCTGGCGCACGTTCCTCTATGGCGGAGACCGCAGTTCGAGACGCAGCAGCAACGGGAAGGGCGGCGGAGGTCTCATCATTGCCTTGCTCATAGCGGCCGTGCTTGCCGCACTGGGCTATTTCTTCACTTCACTCACACGGTTTGCCATCAGCCGCAAACGCGAGTACATGGCCGACGCCGGCGGAGCAGAACTCTGTGGCGACCCCTTGGCACTGGCCAGTGCGTTGCGCAAAATCTCGCTCAATCCCGCTCTGGCGGAAGTGAAGCGACAGGACGTGGCACAACTCTTCATCATCCATCCTCATGCACTCTCCGGGGGCATTACAGGCTTCATGAACAACCTGTTCAGCACCCATCCGAGCACCGAAAGCCGCATCGCCTATCTCGAACAGTTCTGAAACGCCCCACGCGCTCATACAACTGACACACAACACTTATTACCGAGAACGAACCAATGCCGAAAATCTCCCTTCGCGGGCAGGAAATGCCCGAATCGCCAATCCGTAAACTGGCTCCCTTGGCATACGCAGCCAAGGAGCGTGGCGTAAAAGTCTATCACCTGAACATCGGTCAGCCCGACCTGCCCACACCACACGCCGCACTGGATGCCATACGCAACATCGACCGGAAAATCCTTGAATACAGTCCCTCGCAGGGCTATCTGAGCTACCGCAAGAAACTGGTGGGCTACTACAAGAAGTACAACATCGACGTCACCCCTGACGACATCATCATTACGGCAGGTGGCAGTGAAGCCGTGCTCTTCTCCTTTCTGGCCTGTCTCAACCCAGGTGACGAAATTATCGTACCCGAACCAGCCTACGCCAACTACATGGCTTTCGCCATCTCGGCCGGTGCCGTTATTCGCACCATTGCCACGACCATCGAAGAGGGCTTCTCATTACCGAAAGTGGAAAAGTTTGAGGAACTTATCAACGAGCGTACACGTGCCATCCTCATCTGCAACCCCAACAACCCGACGGGCTACCTCTACACACGCCGCGAGATGAACCAAATACGCGACCTCGTGAAAAAGTATGACCTCTACCTGTTCTCGGACGAAGTCTATCGCGAATTTATTTATACGGGGTCGCCCTACATCTCGGCTTGCCACTTGGAGGGAATTGAGAATAATGTGATTCTTATCGACTCGGTTTCAAAGCGTTATTCGGAGTGCGGAATCCGCATCGGAGCCCTCGTCACGAAGAACAAGGAGGTGCGCAAGGCGGTGATGAAATTCTGCCAGGCACGACTCTCTCCGCCACTCATCGGACAGATTGCCGCAGAGGCTTCGCTGGACGAACCCGAGGAATACAGCCGCGAGGTCTACGACGAATACGTGGAGCGGCGTAAGTGTCTTATCGACGGGCTGAACCGCATTCCCGGAGTCTACAGCCCCATTCCCATGGGAGCCTTCTACACGGTGGCCAAGTTGCCTGTGGACGATGCCGAGAAGTTCTGTGCTTGGTGTCTGAGCGACTTCCAGTACGAGGGTGAGACGGTGATGATGGCTCCTGCCAGTGGTTTCTACACGACTCCCGGTGCGGGGCGCGACCAAGTGCGTCTGGCATACGTCCTTAAAAAGGAAGACCTCACTCGTGCACTCTTTGTCTTACAGAAGGCACTGGAGGCATATAATAAGAAGAAGTGAGAGATAAGAGGTAAGAGGCAAGAGGATGAATTTCACATGGTTCATGGCACGTCGGCTCTACAGCCAAGGTGGTGGAGCACGGCGTGCTTCGCGTTCAGCCATCGTCATTGCTACGGCTGGGGTAGCTGTGGGACTTGCCGTGATGATTCTCTCCATCGCAGTCGTGCTCGGATTCAAGCGCGAGGTGCAGGCCAAGGTGGTGGGTATCGGTGGTCATATCCAGATTCTTAACTACCAGTCGCTTTATGCCACGGAGTTGCATCCCATTGCCATTACGGATAGCCTTGTCGCACTATTGGAAGACATTCCCGAGGTGAAGCACGTGCAACGCTTCTGCCAGAAGACGGGAATGCTGAAGACCGACGAGAGTTTTCAGGGCGTGGTGTTTCGTGGTGTGGACGAAGAGTATGACCTGACTTTCCTGAAAGACTGTATTGTGGATGGTCGCTTGGACAAGCGTTTTTCCCGTTCCGAAAGCACGGGCCGATTGGTCGTCTCCCAGAAACTGGCTCACCAACTCCACCTGACTGTGGGGAGCCGAGTCTATGCCTATTTCTTCGACAGCACACTGAAAGCACGCCGCTTTACGGTGGAGGCTCTCTATGCAACCCACATGGACGAGTACGACTCGCGCCTCGTCTTCTGCGATTATAAAGTCTGCCATCAGTTGCTCGGCTTCGAAACGGATCAGTCGAGTGGGGCAGAGGTAAACCTGGGTGATATGGACCAATTAGAGAATGCCTCGGAACAGGTGGTGGGCATCGTCAACCACGGACTGGACAGCTATGGAGCCAACTACACCTCGCCCACTATCAAAGAGTCCTATCCCCATATCTTTGCCTGGCTCGACCTGCTGGATCTGAACGTTGTGGTCATTCTCTTGCTCATGGTGGCCGTCGCTGGATTCACGACCATAAGCGGCCTGCTCATCATCATTTTGGAGCGCACCCAGTTCATCGGCATCCTGAAGGCCTTGGGGGCTAACAACCGTTCCCTGCGCCATCTCTTCATCTACTATGCCGTCTTCATCATCGGCCGCGGACTTTTGTGGGGCAACGTGCTCGGACTGGGGCTTTGCCTCTTGCAACAACACTTCGGCCTCGTCCACCTCGATGCCTCCACCTATTACGTGAGCGAGGTCCCCATCCTCATTTCCTGGCCCTTGATAGTGCTCCTCAATGTGCTCACATTCCTGCTCTCCACGCTGGCACTTATCGTGCCCAGTTTCGTGGTTTCGCACATCCATCCGGCTAAGAGCATAAGGTTCGAGTGATTTTGTTTGGTTGTTTCAGATATAATATTTATATTTGCAGACGAATATGAAAAAGCAAAAGACTATGAAAAAGACATTTTATTTGGTTGTGGCAGCATCGTTGCTGACATTCATCTTGTCCACCCAAGTTCGTGGCCTTCAGGCTTCAGACCGTGAAACGCTCATGGGCGAAGAGGCACAGGCAGAAATCAAGTTCGATACCCTGAAGCACGATTTCGGCTCCTTCTCCGTAGAGGCAGCCCCCGAGCAGAAGTGCACCTTCACGTTTACGAACACAGGCAATGCTCCGCTCATCATCCAGCAGGCATTCGCTTCGTGCGGCTGCACCGTGCCAACCTACACCAAAGACCCCATTAAGCCCGGCGAAAAGGGACAAATCGATGTCACCTACAACGGCAAAGGAAAGCAGTTCGGGAAGTTCTCAAAGACCATCACCATCCGCTCCAACGCCAAGACCGAAATCGTGCGTCTCAGCATCGAGGGCATGATGACGCGCTAATGACACTCTTCCGCCCAATCTTTATCTGTCCGACTTACACTAACTGAACGATAATGAGAAGACTATTCATTCTGCTGGCACTCATCGCGGTGCCAGTGTTTGTTTTTTCCAAAACGAAGAAACAAGTAGAGACCAATCCCCTCGGCACTGGTGCGGAGGATCGTGCCTATTGGGCCCAGCTCGCCTACACGATGGCAGCTCCCGTGCTGGAGAACATGGCCAACGGAACATTGCAGAAGAACATGAAACTGGAGCTCTCCCCCACGTGGGACAACCGTGACAAGAAGGTGGCCTACATGGAGTGCTTCGGACGTTTGATGGCCGGTATTGCTCCCTGGCTCACGCTTCCCGACGACGACACTGAGGAGGGAAAGATGCGCCATCAACTGCGCGAATGGGCACTGAAAGCCTACAAGAACGCCGTGGACCCCGAAAGCCCCGACTATTTGGGATGGAAGAGCGGTGGTCAGACACTCGTCGATGCGGCATACGTCGTGGAGAGCCTCTTTCGCGGATACGAAGCCCTTTGGGTGCCCCTTGACGACGTAACCAAGCAGCGCTACATCAAGGAACTGCAAGGTCTGCGCCGCTATGACCCTCCCTATACCAACTGGCTCCTGTTCGTCGGCATGGAGGAGGCCTTTCTCATGTACGTCAACGGCCAGCCCGATGCATTCCGCATCAAGATGGCCATTTCGAAGGCAGAGGAATGGTACATCGGCGATGGTCTCTACAGCGACGGCCCATCCTTCGCTTTTGACTATTATAATGCCTACGTCATCCAGCCCATGTACACGGAGTGCTTGCAGATGATTTCTGCACGTCAGGGCGGTAACACTTATCTCGTCCGCTCGAAGGGCGACAACCGCAACGGAGCCACCAACCGCCTGAAGGAGGTCGTAAAGCGAATGCAGAAGTACAGCGTCATCTTGGAGCGTTTCATTTCTCCCGAAGGTACCTTCCCCGTGGTGGGACGCAGCATCCCATATCGTCTGGCCGTCCTGCAGCCCTTGGCGCAACTGGCCTGGATGAAGCAACTGCCCAAGGAACTGCATAACGGACAAGTGCGTGCCGGCATCACTGCCGTCATGAAGCGCATGTTCGAAGGTAAGGGTAAGACGAACTTCACGGAGGACGGCTATCTCACGATAGGTTTCGTAGGCAGCCATCCCAACGTGGCAGATTGGTATACGAACAACGGTAGCCTCTACATGACCTCATTGGCTTTCATGCCCCTCGGTCTGCCTGCCAACGACCCGTTCTGGACGGATGCCCCCGAGAAGTGGACCTCCAAAAAGGCCTGGGAGGGAGACGATTTCCCGAAGGACCATAAGTGGGACATCAACCGCCAGATCCTTTACTGGGAATAAGCCCTGTCTTCACATAAGAAAGCCTCCGTCCCTCAAATGCGAGAGACGGAGGCTTTTACTATTCTGGCACGTCAGACATTACTATTGTACCTGTCCAAACAATACAGGCCGACGGCTCAGTCCACGTCGTAGTTCATGTACTTGAAACGGCGGATGCTCTTCTTCGGAGTCTTTTCGAACTCTTCGGGCATAATGCGGATGCCTGCGAGGGAACAGTAGTTGGGGATAATCTGGTTGAGGTCCTTGCGGTTCTGCTCCATGATGGCCTCTACGTCGGCAGGACTGAGCCCCAGTTCCTTCACCTTGTCGGGATCGGGATAAACCAACCCGTAGAACTTTTCGCCCTTCTGGATGACGACGCACTCCGACACAAGGGGAAAGCCTGCCAGTTTGTCCTCAATCTCTTCGGGATAGACGTTCTGACCGTTGGCACCGAGGAGCATGTTCTTTGAGCGCCCTTTGATGAAGACGTTTCCAGCTGCGTCCATCACGCCTAAGTCACCCGTATGATACCAACCGTCAACCAGCGTTTCGTCCGTAAGTTCCTGATTCTTATAGTAACCCAGCATGACGTTCATGCCGCGTGCCAGAATCTCGCCGGGAACGCGTTGCGGGTCGCGGCTGTTGATGCGAAGTTCCATTCTGGGAGCAGGCCGTCCACAACTTCCGGGGACGAATGTTTTCCAATCGGAATAGGCCAGGATGGGGGAGCACTCTGTGGCACCATAGCCCACAGTGTAGTGGAAGCCGATGTCGTGGAGCACATCCTCTATCTCTTTGTTCAGGGCCGAACCGCCAATGATGACCTCGTAGAAGTTGCCTCCCAGCGCATTGGTCAGTCCGTCACAGATTTTCTTCCGGATGCGGTCGCCAATGACGGGCGTCATCATCAGTATCTTTATCTTCGGGTCGTGAATCTTTGGCAAGACGGCCTTGCGCACCACCTTTTCGATGATGAGGGGCACCACAATGACCACGCTCGGACGGATATCGGCCAAGGCCTTCATCAGCACCGTAGGGCTGGCCAACTTCGTAAGAAAGAATATGTGCGCCCCGTTGGAGAACGCATAGATGAAGTCGTAAGCCATTCCATAGGTGTGAGCCAGCGGGAGCATCGAGAGCATGTGCTTGTGTGGCCCTATGAGGTCTCCGATGACTTCGTAGGCGAACATGCGGTTGCTCCATAACGCCCGATAGGGAATCATCACGCCCTTGGAGTTACCCGTCGAACCAGAGGTGTAGTTGATGATGGCCAGTTCGTCGGGGCTGTCGTGATAGTATTCAGCGATGTGGTGCTTGCGGAAGTTCATGGGGAACTTCTCACCGAACAGACGGTTGAGGTTCTCACGTGCAAACACAAGTTTCTCGCTTCGGCTGACAAACAGATGATAGTCGATGATGGAGAGTACACCCTCAAGATGGGGCATTTGGTCGGCATCCAGATTCTGGAAAATCTTGTCCTCGACGAATAGTAACTTTGAGTCGCTGTGGTTGACGATGTCGTGAATCTGAGCTGGATGGAACTCGTGGAGGATGGGTACTGCCACGGCACCGTATGTGGTGATGGCAAAGAATGCCGCACCCCAACGGCTCTGGTTTTTGCCGCACAAAGCAACCTTGTCGCCAGGTTTCACTCCACTGTGCTCGAAGAGGATGTGGAGTTTCTCAATGATGCGTGCTACGTCCTTGTATTGAAGAGTTGACACTCCGTAGTCGGACATCGAATCGTAGTCCCAGTACTTTTGGATGGCATCGGATATGAGTTGATTGAAACTACCTGCTGTTTCCATTGTATTAATAGTCTGTTATTGCTCGTTTTTCTTTAATCTGTGCAAAGGTACAACAAAAATGGCACACTGCCAAAACTTTTGTGCAAGAAATATGCCTGGTTCTCAGAAAAGAGCCAGGCATAGAGGTGATTTGAACCAGAAATCGTTCTTAATAGACTCGTTGTCCGAAGATTTTACTGCCGATGCGCACCAAGGTAGAGCCGTGTTCTACGGCTATCGGGTAGTCGTCAGACATGCCCCAGGAGCATTCCCGAAAGGAATCCCGATTGGCAAAGTAAGTCTCTTTGGCATGTCGGAAGAACCTGTGGGCCGTGTCAAACTCGTTGGCTATCTGCTGTTCGTCATCCACGTTCGATGCCATGCACATCACACCGTGAATCTCAATGCCGGGCAAATCGCGCCACTCACCACTGGCCAGAAAAGCTTCGGCTTCCTCGACGGAAAATCCGAACTTAGTCTCTTCCTGTGCCACATGTAGCTGAAGCAGGCAGGGAACCTTACGTCCTACCTTTGTGCCCTGTCGGCTGATTTCGGCCAACAATTTGGGGCTGTCTACGGCATGTATTAGACTTACGTAGGGAACTATGTATTTTACCTTGTTGGTTTGCAGGTGCCCGATGAAGTGCCATTCAATGTCGCTGGGCAGAGCGTTATGCTTACGTTGCAGTTCCTGTACGTGACTTTCCCCGAACACCCGTTGACCACTCTCGTAGGCTTCCATGATGGCCTTCTCTGGATGATACTTCGATACGGCCACCAGGCGCACCCCATTGGGAAGGGATGTGGTGATGCTCTTTATTTCTTCACCGATGCTCATGTGGATTGGTCTCAAGCTTCCTTCGTCTCGGCTTCCTTCTTCTCGTAGGGGTAGATGTCCAGAATCGGGGTCTCGGTAATGGCGGTCAAGTCCCAATCGCCCATCGTGCCGGCCATCCCCTTCTCTAAGTTGGCCACAGCGGCCTTCAAGTCACGTGCCTGGATGAGCATCGTCTGGCTGGTACGCTTCTCTACTGCTGTTTTCTCGTCGAGCGTGATGAAGGCCACTTTTGCCTTGTACCAGCGATCGTCATTGCCATCTACAGATTCAAACAATTCGGCAATCTTTGCTTTCTTGATGCCAGCCACTTCGTAGTCTCCGCTCAGGTATGGCTCTACTTCTTCCAGGAAACGTTTCTCAGCTTCTGTGAAAGTCAATGCGTCCACCATATACGTTTCTGTCACTTTCTTGATTTTTCCGTCCTCCATGGTCTTGTCGTAACGGATTTTGCATTCAAACCATTGTGCCATAGTTCTTCTGTTGACTTTTTTGTGATTTATATCCTTGTCTTATCTGATTATTCTGCACCACCGCCCAGTGCTTGATAGAGGTCTATTGTACCTGCTATGATGGCAAATTGGTTGGCCACCTGACTTAGTTGAGCACCGAGCAGTCCGCTTTGAGCGGTCAGCACGTTGAGATAGGTGACTTGGTTGCTATTCTTCATCAACGCTTCCGTAGCAGTTACTGCATCCGTCAGACTTGTCACTTGTTGGGCAATCAGGTTTTCCTTGGCCTTCGCTACATGGATAGCGTTCATGGCCGACGCAACTTCGTAACCGGCATCCAGCACTTTCTGTTGGAACCCGATTTTGGCCACTTCCTGCTCTGCGAGTGCATTTTTGTAGGCCGCGCGGATCTTTCCTTGTGCAAAGATGGGTTGCGTCAGGCTTCCCACCAAAGCAGCAATGATGCCACCCGGGTTGACAACCATAGCCCCGAGTGAGTTGGTGTACTGACCTTGTGCTGAGATGTTGAGAGAAGGGAAAAAGCTGGCTTTTGCTTGATTCTTCTGATAAAATGCGGAAGCCAGTGCCAGTTCCGCCTGATGCACGTCCGGACGGCGTGCGAGGATGCTGATGGGTACCCCTGTGGTACACATCTTGGGCGTCTGGAACGAGGAAAGTTCACCACGGGCAATGTGGTGGGGTACTTCACCCATCAGATTGGCCAAGGCGTTCTCTACGCTGACGATGTTGTCCTCAATTTCCACAACGCTCGACTGGATGCTCCACCACTGAGCCTCCGTGCTGGCAACTGCCGCCTTGTTTGACTGGCCAGCTTGCATCAGAAGCTTTGTCACCTCCAAATTCTTTTTCCAATTTTCACTGGTTTCCTTCGAGATTCGGAGTTGCTCATCAAGCATACAAAGTGTGTAGTACATGTTTGCGACGTTGGAAACAAGGGCCGTCTGCACAGCCTGTCGCACAGTCTTCATGTTTTCCACGGCCACTTCACTGCCTTTCTTTGCATTACGGAGTTGACCGAAACAATCTACCTGCCAGTTTGCGGCAATGGGTAGCGAGTAGGTCTTGGTGGCCCCATTGCCCATGACATTTTTATACTGAGCACGGTCTTGTGGATCCCATACACCGCTGATGGTCCCCTGTGGAGCAAAGGAGATGGTGGGGAAGAAGGCCCAACGGGCAGCCTTCAGGCTGTTCTGTGCTTCTTGGATGCGCAGGTCGGCCTGACGCATATTGGCATTCTGGGCCAGTCCGCGTTCGATGAGGGCTTGCAGCTGCGGGTCGGTGAACACTTCGCGCCACGAGAGGTCGCCCAGTCCCAGTGAGTCTCCGCTCTGCGCTGTACCATAGATGCCTTCGACACTGATGTCCGCGGGGCGCTCATAGTTCTTATATAGACCACAACTGGTCAGAAGAAAACATAAGAGTAGGCCTACCCCTATGCCCCTTCCTGCAATGGAGGGGTGCATATACTTAATGTAATTCATATATCTAAATCTATAATCATAATAATTAATTGTTGACCGTTCGCTCGCTTACAGAGAGGTGTTGGGGGAGCCCCCTTTATTTTCAGCCTTCTCTCTCGCACTGCGCTCCTTCTCCTTGAGGAACTGCTGGCCGGTTTCCTCCTTCATGGCGGGGCGAATCTTTTCCTGCAGATACTCGAAGAAGACGAAGAACACCGGTACGGTGAACAGAATGGCTGCCGTGCCGACAATCATACCGCCCACAACGCCTACGCCGATGGTGCGGTTGCCATTGGCTCCGGCACCTGTGGCCATGAGCAGGGGCACCATACCGAGCACGGCTGTCAGGACGGTCATCAGGATGGGGCGCAAACGAGCCTCGGCTGCGGCATAGGCGGCCTCGACGATGCCCATGCCCTTGCGGCGGCGCTCCAGGGCAAACTCGGTGATGAGGATTGCCGTCTTGGCCAGCAGGCCGATGAGCATGATGACACCCGTCTGGAGGTAGATGTTGTTTTCAATCTGGCCAATGGGGGGGAACACCGAATAGACTTGATTCCACAGCCAGGCGAAGCCGAATGAACCCATCAGGCCGGCAGGGACGGAAAGTATGACGGCGAAGGGCACGAGGAAACTCTCGTAGAGGCTGGCCAGGATGAGGAAGATGAGGATGACGCAGACGGCATAGATGAAGAGTGTCTGGTTGCTGCCCATCTGGCTGTATTCCTCGCGCGAGATGCTACCGTATTCATACGAGATGTAGTCGGGCAGTGTCTGCTGTTTCACCTCTTCGATGGCTCGCATCACATCTGTTGAAGTGTAGCCTTGCGCAGGCGAGCACATGATGGAGATTTCGCTAAAGAGGTTGAAGCGCGTATCGTTCTCCGGGCCAAGCACGGGGGTGAGTTTCACGAACTGGGAGATGGGGGCCATCGTGGCGCCATTGCGCACGTACATATTGGAGAGGTCCATCTCGCTGGTGCGGTTCTTCGGGTCGGTCTGGAGCATGACGCGGTAAACCTTACCAAACTGGTTGAAGTTGGACACGTAGGAGCCGCCACAGTAGGAACCCAGCGTGGAGAGCACCGTAGCGGGGGAGAGACCGGCCAGCTTGCACTGGGCGGCATCCACTTCCACTTGATACTGAGGATAGGTGCGCGCATAGGAGGTCATGGCCATCTGCACTTCCTCGCGCTGGTTCAGGGCACCGAGGAATTGCTGCGTCAGTTCAAGGAAGTGCCCCTTGTCGCCGTCGCTCTTGTCCTGAAGATGGAGGTCAACATTGGAGCCCATGCCGTAGCCTGGTATCATACCGGGCTCGAAGACGAATATCTGAGCCTCGGGGATTTCTTTCATCAATTGTCCCATGAGCATCATCTTCTTGATGCTGGAGTTATGGATGAAACCACTGCCGGGAATCCAGTTGCCAGAGCGGTCGCTCCAGTGCTTCAGTCGCAGGATGACCATGGCGTTAGCAGCACCCTGGCCGCTCATCATGCCGTAGCCGGCCACACGGGAGAATTGGCGTATGTCCTCGTCCTTCTCAATGATGGCCTGCACCTTGTCAAGCACTTTCTCTGTCTGGCCCAGGTTTGAGCCCGGAGGGCAAGTCACGTTCACCATCAGCACTCCCTGGTCTTCTTGGGGCACAAGGCCTTTGGGGAGGTTGGTCATGGCAAGATAGAGCAAGACGAAAGCAACGGCTACACTGCCCCAGGCAACCCAACGATGGTTGACAACACCATGGAGGAAGCGGGTGTATTTGCCCATGATGGCTCCGAACGAGGCCTCGTAAGCAGCGCGTGTGCGCCTGTTCAGACCAAGGAAGAAAGAGGATACGGGATTGTGTGCCTCACGATCTTCCTTGGCAGGGCGCATAAGCATGGCGCAAAGGGCCGGGCAGACCACAAGGGCCGATACGCAGGAGATACCGACGGCTGTGGCCAAGGTGATACCGAATTGTGTATAGAACATACCGCTGGTACCACCCATCATAGTCACGGGGATAAACACGGCCATGAAGACGAAAGTACAGGATATAACAGCCATCGTTACATCTGAGAGGGCATCCTTGGTAGCCTGGTAGCTGCTCTTGTATCCCGCGTCGAATTTGGCCTGTACGGCCTCAACAACGACGATGGCATCATCGACCACCGTACCAATGGCCAACACGAGTGCAAAAAGTGTTAAGAGGTTTAGCGAAAAACCTGCCACACTGAGGGCAGCAAAGGTGCCGACCAGCGAGATGATGATGGAGATGGCGGGTATGAGGGTGGCTCGGAAGTCCTGCAGGAAGAAGTATACTACCACGAGCACCAGCAGAAGAGCGATGATAAGTGTCTCCTCCACGTTAGCTATGGACTCCAGCAGGAAGTCGTTACTGGACATCATCTGCACGAAGCGAAGTCCTTTGGGAAGGTCCTTACTCAGCTCCTCCAGTTTAGCAGAGAAACGGTCGTTAGTCTCCTTGGCGTTGGCACCGGCAAGCTGGAAAGCCATGAATTGGACAGCGGGTTTGCCGTTTACCTGACCGCTGTAGGTGTAGTCGGCCTGTCCAAGTTCTACGTCAGCCACATCCTTTAGTCGGAGGATGCTTCCGTCTGACTTAGCTGAAATGACTATATTCTCAAATTCTTCCACACTCTTCAGACGGCCAGTATATTTCATCGTGTACTGGTAAACATTCTCAATGTCCTCACCATGTCCGCCTTCAATGGGCTTCTCGCCAAGGTTGCCGACAGCAGCTTCCAGATTCTGCTCGGCAAGGCAGGCCGTAATGTCGCTGGGGATAAGACCATGCTGGGCCATCACTTCGGGCTTCATCCAGATACGCAACGAATAGTTGGCCCCCAAGGCAAACACCTCACCCACACCTTGAATACGCTTCAACTGGGGGGTAACATTGATGTTCATGTAGTTGGCCATGAAGTTGGCATCGTACTCGGGCACGTCACTCACCAAGGCGTTAATCTGAAGGAATGAGGTTTGGCGCTTGAAGGTGGTAACACCAATCATGGTGACCTCCTGGGGCAGCAGACCTTGGGCCATGGAGACACGGTTCTGCACGTTCACCGCCGCCATGTCTGGATTCGTTCCTTGCTTAAAATAGACTGTAATGCTGGCCGTACCAGTGTTGGTGCTGGTGGAGGTCATGTACATCATGTTCTCCACGCCGTTTATACTCTCTTCCAATGGCTGAATGACAGCCTTGGTCACAGCTTCAGCACTGGCACCGGGGTAGGTGGCACTAACCATGACCGTTGGAGGTGCAATGTCGGGGAACTGCTCGACAGGCAGGCTGAAATACGAGATTGCACCCAGAAAGAGAATGACGATGGCTATAGACATCGCCATCACAGGGCGCTTTATGAAAATATTACCTTTCATAGATATCTATCAATTACCAATTATCAATTTTTAATTTTTCACTTTCTGGTCTTCCTTTACCATGCCTGCTCCTTCTGCCACAATTTCGGTACCTTCTGTCAGACCGCTGGTGATGATGAATTCCTTACCATTGTTCTGGGGCATCACTTCTATAATCTGGCTGTGAGCCACGCCGTCTTTGTCCACGACATAGACCTTGTGCTTGTCCTGAGTCTGAACTACGGCGGCGGCGGGCACGGTCAATACATCCTTATACTCAACCGGGATTACTACGTTGCCCGTGCTGCCCGAATGGAGCATGTGTTCGGGATTGTTGAACACAGCACGAAGCTGCACGCTGCCCGTCGAACGGTCAACAACGCCACTGGCCGTCTCCACGGTGCCTGTGCTCTCGTAGAGCGAACCGTCCACCAGTTGCAATTGTACGGCAGGCATCTCCTTGACAGCCTTCTCGGCAGAGCCAGCCTTGCGGGAGAGTTCCAAGAACTGTGCCTCATTCATTGAGAAATATACGTACATCTGGTTGTTGTCCGAAACCGTGGTCAGGGCTAAGGGCATTGACGGACCTACCAGTGCTCCCTGGCGATAAGGCAGCGTGCCCACTACGCCATTGGCCGGACTCTTCACTACAGTATAGGAGAGTGAGTTGCGGGCGTTCACCACCTGAGCCTGTGCCTGAGCCACCTGGGCCTTTGCCGAGAGAAGGCTGTTTTCGGCAGTCTTCATGTCGAATTCGCTGACCACCTGCTGGTCAAACAACTGTTTGCGACTCTCGTAGTTGAGCTGTGCAGTGGCCTCTTGTGCCTGAGCCGCTTTCAGGGCAGCTTCCGCTGTGTTCAACTGTGCCTGGTAGGGCACTTGGTCGATGATGAACATGGTCTGGCCTTTACTCACCTTCTGCCCCTCTGTGACGAGCAGGCGCTGTAAGGTGCCTCCAACTTGGGGATACACCTCAATGTCTTGCCGACCACGGATGGTGGCACTATACTTCGACTGGAGCGTCATGCTCTTCTTTTCCACTTTCGTGGTCTTGAAGTCTACTGCCATAGCTCCACGCTGTTGCTGCTTCTTTCCACACGAACTCAACATCAGCAGCATAGCAGCAGCGGCTGAGATTGCCATAATTTTCAGGTTCTTTACCATATCTATTTGATTTTTAATGTTATTATACTTAAATGAATGGCCCTAAAAACAAATACTATTAAAATCGGGTGCAAAGGTACAAAAAAATATTGAATCTACCTCGCTTCGGATATTCAAAAGGACATTAAGATTGTCCTATAAAGGGGGGATAAAATGCATGTTAACATATCTTAACTTAAATCTTCGCCCAAAAAGCAACAGACTTTCGAGGTATGTCGAAAGTCTGTTGTATAAGACCATCCATATACACAATAGTATCCTGAGGTCATTGTTCGGAGATATTCCCTCTCAGAGTGGCATTAAGAATTCATACTAATGAGGAATTCTTCATTGTCCTGTGTGTGCTCTATACGGCTCTTCAGTTCGTTCATGGCCTCTATGGGATTCATGTCAGAGAGGAATTTGCGCAGAACCCACATGCGGTCGAGTGTCATCTTATCGTGCAGCAAGTCGTCGCGACGTGTGCTTGATGCCACAATGTTCACGGCGGGGAAGATACGCCTGTTGGCCAGAGTGCGGTCGAGCTGAAGTTCCATGTTGCCCGTGCCCTTGAACTCTTCGAAGATGACTTCATCCATTTTGGAGCCAGTGTCGGTCAGGGCGGTGGCAATGATGGTCAGTGAACCACCGTTTTCTATGTTTCGTGCCGCACCAAAGAAGCGTTTGGGCTTGTGCATGGCGTTGGCATCCACACCGCCGGTGAGTACCTTTCCGCTGGCTGGGGTCACGGTATTGTAGGCGCGTGCCAGACGGGTAATGGAGTCAAGGAATATGACCACGTCGTGACCGCATTCAACCATTCTTTTTGCTTTCTCCAGCACGATGCCGGCTATTTTTACGTGGCGTTCAGCAGGTTCGTCAAATGTGCTGGCGATGACCTCGGCATTTACGGTGCGCGCCATATCGGTCACCTCCTCCGGGCGCTCGTCAATGAGCAACATCATGAGGTAGGCTTCGGGATGGTTACGTGCGATGCTGTTGGCAATATCCTTAAGCAATAGGGTCTTACCAGTCTTGGGTTGTGCTACAATGAGTGCACGCTGCCCTTTTCCAATAGGGGCAAAGAGATCGACCACACGCGAAGAGAGCGAGTCGCCCTTGCCCGTGCAGAGCCGGAACTTTTCGTCTGGGAAAAGAGGAGTTAGATGCTCGAACGGGCTACGGTCACGAGCTATGCTGGGATTGCAGCCATTGATGCTTTTCACTCTGATTAAGGGGAAGTACTTTTCGCCTTCGCGCGGAGGGCGCACCGGGCCTTCCACGACATCGCCCGTCTTCAGTCCCAGTGTCTTGATGATTTGTTGGCTTACGTAGATATCATCTGGAGAAGACAGGTAGTTGTAGTCACTGCTACGCAAGAAACCGAAGCCTTCGGGCATCACTTCCAGCACTCCTTCACCTTCAATTTGTTCACCAAAGTCAAAACGCACCGATGGAATCGGTTTTGCCTCAGTTGTTTGAATCTCGTGGGGAAGGGCGGCAATATCGCTTTGTTCTTGTGTGTGGGGGGCCAATGTATCTGACTCGCTTACTGATTCTTCGGCCGATGTGGTTTCTACGGTGGAAATGTCTTTGAGTATGATGAAGTCCGGTTCGTCACGTTTGAAGAAATCCTCCGCATCTTCTGTCTTAACTTCTTCAACGTTTGCCGATTCGCCCATTCCTCGAAGTATGCGTGTACGCTTTTTCTTCGTACCATCCTCGGGGGTGGGTATTGCCTCCACAATTGTGTCTTCTCCAAGTTTGATTTCTTCTGGCTTGGACGTAGCTTCCTCCTGTTGCGTGTCAGCAGCAGCCTTTTCCGCCTTCTTGGGGCGTCCGCGTTTGGTTTTGGGCTTTTCTTCAGTTTTGGCTTCGGCAGGTATTTCTTCAGTCTTCTCCCCTGAAGATTTCACCTCTGTTTCTTTCTTTTTCGCAGTCTTTGTCTTTTGGATCTTGGCTGGCTTTGCCTCATTCTCTTTCTTGGAAACTGTCTTCTCTGTGCCTGTTTCCTCTTTGGTTTCGGATTCGGGGAAGAGTGAAGGCGCAGCCTCAACCTTATCCTTCTTGGGGCGTCCACGCTTAGGCTTTTCTTGCTGTGGCATAGTAGACTCCTTGTCTATAATATTATAGATAAGTGACATTTTGTCGTTCGACATCTGGGCACCAATGCTCAGTCCGAGCTCCACGAGTTGTTCGGGAGTCATGCTTTCGAGTTCACTCTTTGTGTGCATGATAATTATGAAAAATGTAAAATGTGAAATGTAAAATTTGAAAACGCAATGATGGAATTATGTGATAATCATAGTGGCTCATGCCATCTTGTCTTCCATTTGCGAGCACAAAGGTACGAAATAAAAAGTGAAACGTAAAGTAAAACGTGAAAAAATTGTGATTTCATTTGCTTATTTGTACCTTTGCAACAAATAATCTGACTATTGTCATGGCGCAAGTAAATCCTTTTCTCCAAGTCAACGGGCTCACTCGACATGTGGGCGATCGTGTGCTTTTTGCCGATGTCTCTTTCGGTATTGCCGAACGGCAAAAGGTGGGCCTCATTGCCAAGAATGGGACGGGAAAGACTACCTTGTTGAACATCGTGGCTGGTATCGACCAAGCCGACGAGGGCACGGTGGTCTATCGCAATGGCATCCGGGTGGGCTATTTGGAGCAGTTGCCTCGTTACCCCATGCACATGACCGTTCGCGAGGCCACCTACTGGCACCTAAACATCGCACAGATGGATACCGAAACGGCACTTGCCTATAAAATCCGTTCGGCTGAGGTGCTTACGAAGCTGAAGATTACAGACCTCAATCAACCGCTCAGCCAACTCTCTGGCGGACAACTGAAACGCGTGGCACTGGCCAACGTGCTCACGATTGAACCAGACTTGCTTATCCTCGACGAACCCACCAACCACCTCGACCTGGAGATGATAGAATGGCTCGAGAAGTACCTCTCGCGCTCCCACATGACACTCCTCATGGTGACACACGACCGCTATTTTCTCGACCGTGTCTGCTCTCTCATTCTGGAACTCGACAATGAGACGCTCTACACCTACCGGGGCAACTATGCCTATTATCTGGAGAAACGCCAGGAGAGGGTAGACGTGCAGAACGCACAGACGGCTCGGGCCCAAAATCTCTATCGCACGGAACTCGATTGGATGCGACGCATGCCGCAGGCCCGGGGACACAAGGCAAAGTATCGCGAGGATGCCTTCTACGAACTGGAGAAGCAGGCTAAGCGCCAGATGGAGGAACGACGGATGCGCTTGCAAACAAAATCAGCCTACATCGGCTCGAAAATCTTTGAGGCGGAATATGTGAGCAAGTCGTTCACGGCGAGCGACGGGAGCGAGAAGGTCATCTTGCGCGACTTTTACTACAACTTCTCACGTTACGAGAAAATGGGTATTGTGGGTGCCAACGGTACGGGCAAGAGTACGTTTGTGAAGATGCTGCTCGGTGAGGTGCGTCCCGATTCAGGACGATTTGTTATCGGCGAGACCGTGCGCTTCGGCTATTTTTCGCAGGATTCCATGCCTGCTGAACCGCAACTGAAGGTTATTGATGCCGTGCGCCGTATTGCAGAGTACGTCGATTTGGGCGGCGGACACCGACTGACTGCCATGCAATTCCTGCAACACTTCATGTTCTCCCCCCAGCAACAGCAGAACTATGTCTACAAACTCTCAGGGGGCGAACAACGCCGGTTACAACTCTGCCTCGTCTTGATGCAGAGTCCAAACTTTTTGGTGCTCGACGAGCCGACCAACGACCTCGACATTCTCTCCCTGCAGATTTTGGAGGAGTATCTTCAGGACTTCCATGGATGTGTTATCGTGGTCAGTCACGACCGCTACTTTATGGATAAGGTGGTAGACCACTTGCTCGTTTTCCAGGGAGACGGCGACGTGCAGGACTTCCCTGGCAATTACACCCAGTTCCGTGAGTGGCAAAAGACCTTGCTCGGTCCTGCAAAAGCCTCCCCTCTCTCCTCAAAAGAGGAGCGAGGTTGCTTAAAGGAATGTCGGGAGGGGGCTGCAAGAGAGAATCGGGATGGGTCTCCCTCAAAGCGTCGACTCACATACAAGGAGCGGCAGGAGTTTGAGCAACTTAGTAGGGAGATAGAAACGTTAGAAAGCGAAAAGGCGGAAATCATAGCAGCCCTCTCGGGTGCCATGCTCTCTGTGGACGAAATTACGGAGAAATCGCGCCGACTCCCAGTGGTCGAAAGTGAACTTGACGAAAAGGAAATGCGTTGGCTCGAACTTAGCGAGTGGGCTTGAGGGCCCTCATCAGTCCATGTGCTGCGACTCCCCGTCAGTTAAAGAAATTCCAAGATACACCAAAGTGGAAGGTGCGTGGATCCATCGGATAGTGCGGTGCCCAAAACCGATGTCCTGAACCTTGATTGACGTGCTGCATGAGCACGTAGATGCGGCAATGCTTGATGTGGAGGTTGGCATATACACTTACAAGTGGATAGTTGCCAATCTTAATTCGCGGATGGTTGGCATCTTGTATGGCAAATTGTTGAATGGCAGGACTATAGTCTGGCGCATAGTACTTCGTAAAATAACGAAGATCACCGCCTAATTCCACGTTAAGTACCTTGGCTATGCGGAAATGAAGGTAGAGATTGCTGTAGATGTTGAGTTTGGGTAACGGCAATACATCGCCGTTCGAGGATGTCTGATAGGTAATGTCATTGTCCCAGTGCAAGGGACCGAACTTGAGTTTCTGAACCAAACGGGCCGAAAATACCTGTATGTTGCTTCCTGCCTGACGTACTACTACGTTGTGACTGAAGTCACCAGGTAGGGCATTACCGCTCGATGTAGAGAGCTCGGTGTTCTCCATAGCCAAGTAAGTAAAGTTCTTGATGTTTTCAAAACCAACGTACAAGTGGGTTCCAATTCGAGGGAGATGGAGTGAACCTTCGATGCGGCCATGGAATTCTTTGGCCAAATTGGTTTTGTCCCACCAAAGAAACTGGCTGTGATAATGGCGAAGATAAAAATCGGGGCCTTGGCCGTCTACCATGCCATGAATCTCTACGGCCAGCGTATCGCGACGGCTGAGGGGAATATCCGAGGTGAGAGTTCCGTCAGCGCTAAAGTCGCCGATGTTGTCGCCCCAAATGGACAACTGCCCTTCAATATCGTAATGAATATATTTTCCTTGTGTGCGTGTAATCTGACCACCTACGGCAATGTCATGTTCGTCATATCGCTTCCTGCCCAAAAGCCCATTCGGGTCGAGTATGGGCAACCTATACCTTAGTAGTTCGTGGCTGATGAAGGCCGCCACACCCATTTGTGCCCACTTGTTGAAGCCCTCTCGCAGGGATATGCCCAACGTGTTCTTCACACTTAGGGCTTTCGTACGGTCTTTAACACTCGTAAGGTCACCGTAGAAGAGGTTCGTATAGTAGTTTGCGGGCGTAGCGTAGGAATAATAAGTATGGCGCAGATTATTTATCTTCAGCGTATGGATGATACTGCTTACGGGAACAAACTCCTGCGGCACGCTTTGTGAGGCACTCCAGACAGTTCTCATAGAGTCGAGCACAAAAGCCTGACGGACAGTGTCGGCAAGAAGTATCTGCCGTATGCTATCGGGAATTTGTTGCAGGAACTCTTTGTCCGAGGGCATCTTCGGCTTCAGGCTATCGGGCACTTCAATGTCTCGATGAAAACCGAGATTGTAACGATGCGTCAGGAAGGCATCCTGATTCTCGTTTCGGTTCCACGTTTCAGAGAGCAGGGTGGGGATGTCTTTGGAACCATAAGACCGAGGGAAACTCTGTGGATTAGTGATGTAGGCATCATCTTCAATGCCTCCGTTTTCTGCCATTTTGAAATGGTTCAGGTTGAAATAGGTGTGTAGATTATATCGGTCACCCAGATAATAGCCGAAAAGAGTCCCCCCGAACTGACTGTTTGCCTGATTATTGTAATAGCCCCTTCCATAAAGATAGTCAAACTTCATGCCTATGCCTGCCACTTTGTTGATATTCGAGGCAAAGTAGGCTCTCACACGTTCCTGTCCGTTGGTCTTGTTACCCACTTTGTGGTAGGCCAGATTTGTCAGGGGGCTGAGCGTGTTGGAAAAACGGAAATCGTGGAGTCCGCCGATAAAGAAATCGAAGGGCTGAAGGAAGAGATGCGGGTTCGCTTTTTCGCGGTGGAGATAAATGCGGCTTAGACGGGGGGCACCGAGATTGCCCAAGAGGCTATATTCCCCATTGTAACCGCTCGTCTCGTTGTACCACTGGAACATGTGAACGACGGTGTCGTTGTTTTCTGCAGGTATGATGGCCCCCAAATTTTCGTCGACGGTCCATTGAGTCACACCGATGGGCACTTCGAATCCCGAATTGTCCGTAGTATCACGTCCCCAGGTGTTTTTGCCAGTCCCAGATCGTCCCGGAGAGGACTTCGAACTGCCTCTATGCGATGCACTTGTCCCCTCTGTGGCATCCATTGTCCTAAAAGTCTGGGCTGACACATCACTAATTCCGCAGAGGAAGATGGCAAATATCCCCCAAAAGACTTTACATCTATTCATTCGCAACCAGTTTCCGTCCACAGGTCAGTGCCTTTTCGTTTAACGGTATCAGATGATGGTGGCGCTCAGGAAGTGTCTTTCGCAAGGCTTTCAGTACATTCTCGGTGGAAACGATGGGGCACAATTGAAGCAAAGCTCCTAAGATAATCATGTTGAACGCTTTCACGTTATCCATCTCAGCCGCTGCATCCATGGCGCCGACTTCGCGAATTTCGATGTCATTTCGCTGAGGAGGTGTGCTGATACCGTAGGGGTCGTAAATGAGTAGGCCTCCAGGTTTCACTTTCGACTCAAACTTGTCGAGCGAGGGTTGGTTAAGGATTACGGCAATGTCATATTCGCTGAGAATGGGCGAGGAGATACGCTCGTCGCTCACGATAACAGTCACGTTGGCCGTGCCGCCACGCTGTTCGGGGCCGTATGCGGGCATCCAACTCACCTCCTTTCCCTCAAACAGGGCGGCGTAGGCTAATATCTTTCCCATGGAGAGCACGCCTTGCCCTCCAAATCCAGCTATGATGATTTCACTTTTCATGTTCAATGTCTTTCACTTCGTTCATGACTTGGGTTGCGACTTGTCCCCTCTCGTGCAAGTTTGTTGGCGTTCACCGCTCCCTAAGTCCGATATTCAATTTTCTATGTCCTTCAAGTCTCCCAGTTTGTAGTACGGGAACATGTGGTCTTCCATCCATTGGTTGGCCTCTTCGGGTGTTTTTTTCCAACCCGAACTGCAAGTGCTGACAATCTCCACGAGACTGCTACCCTTGCCTTGCATGGAATACTCGAAGGCTTTGCGCAGGGCCTGCTTGGCCCTGCGGATGTAAGCCACCTTGTTCACCGCTTGGCGAGTCACATAGCAAGTCCCCTCCAGCGTGGCGGCAATCTCAGTCAGTTTTAAGGGAAAACCGTGCAAGTCGGCCTGTCGTCCGTAGGGACATGTCGAGGTTTTCATGCCCATGAGCGTCGTGGGAGCCATCTGTCCGCCCGTCATGCCGTAGATGGCATTGTTGACGAAGATGATGACGATGTTATCGCCACGATTCAGTGAATGGATAGTCTCTGCGGTACCGATGCAGGCAAGGTCTCCGTCGCCTTGGTATGTAAATATCAGATTTGAGGGCCACAAGCGCTTGGCTGCACAAGCAATGGCTGGTGCACGGCCGTGAGCTGCCTCTATCCAGTCGATGTCAATGTAGTTGTAGGCAAATACGGCGCATCCCACAGGCGAGATGCCTATGGTGCGTTCGGTCATTCCCATTTCCTCAATGACTTCGGCAATGAGTTTGTGCACCACACTATGACTGCATCCCGGGCAATAGTGCATCGGGTTGTCGTTCAGCAGGGCCGGTTTCTTGTATACGAGGTTTTCGGGTTTTATGATGTCCTGCATCGTTGCGACCGCAGAATTTGGAACTTGGTTATTCATATCTTTCTCCTTAGAACATAAATCGGATAAAAAACTCGGCAATCTTGAGAATCATTCCAATGCCAATCACAATCATTCCGTAAACATGGTATTCGGGATTTCTGAAATAGATTGCGATGCCGACAATAGCCAACAGAAGGAACGCCCAGTTCAGCACATTGCGTACCACTTCCATGTGTGCACCTCGGTTACGTTTTTTTCTGATGCGCTCCAGTTCAAGCTGCTGCTCGGCAAGCATATCGTTTATGTCTTCCATAATATTGCTACCTTTTATTTCTTAATCCGTCATTTTCTCAATCTCATTGACGATTTCGTCCGGAGCCGGCACTATGCCGCCCATGCGCCCATAGTGGCAAACGGGTACACTGCCGTTGACTGCCAATCGGACGTCCTCAACCATCTGCCCGGCATTTATCTCTACACACAAAATACCTTTTACTTTCTGGGCCAATCCCTGAAGCTTCCCTGTGGGGAAAGGCCAAAGTGTGATAGGGCGAAGCATCCCTACGCGAATTCCTTTTTCCCTGCATTGTTCGATAGCCTTCTGAGCAATGCGGGAGGCGGATCCGAAAGCGACAATCAGGTATTCGGCATCTTCCGTCTGAAGTTCTTCACATCTGACCTCCTTTTCGCGGATTTCTTGATATTTGCGTTGTAAATGAAGGTTGTGTTCTTCCATGGCTGTCGGCTCCAACTCCAGACTGGTCATAATATTCTTTTTTCGTCCTCGCATACCTGTGGCTGCCCAAGGGCACTGCTGGCGCACCTCATCGTCAGTGCGGCGGGGCTTGAAGGGTGGCAGCACCACTTTCTCCATCATCTGTCCGATGACTCCGTCGCTGAGCATGATTACAGGGGTTCGATACTTGAATGCCAATTCGAAACTGAGTTCCACGAAGTCGGCCATCTCCTGCACGCTGGCGGGGGCAAGTACAATGACGTAGTAGTCACCATTTCCGCCGCCTCGCGTGCTCTGGAAATAGTCGCCCTGACTGGGCTGAATGGTGCCCAGTCCCGGGCCGCCTCGTTGTACGTTTACGATGAGTCCGGGCAATTCTGCACCGGCCATATAGGCGATGCCTTCCTGCATCAATGCGACACCCGGGCTGGATGAGGACGTCATCACACGTTTTCCGACAGCGCCGCCGCCATAGACCATGTTGATGGAAGCGACTTCACTTTCTGCCTGCACGACCACCATCCCCGTGGTCTCCCAGGGCTTTTCAGCTGCAAGTGTCTCCAAGACTTCACTCTGTGGCGTGATAGGGTAACCGAAATATCCGTCGCACCCACAACGGATAGCCGCGTGTGCAATGGCTTCGTTCCCTTTCATCAGCAATATTTCGTTGTCCATGTCTTACTTAATCTATTATTTGTACTTCTCACTTCCTTCACCTCACCCGATAGACGGTGATGCAACCGTCGGGGCAAACAATGGCACATGTCGTACATCCCGTACACATGCCCGCGCCCACTTGTTCGGCATAGGGGTAGCCTTTTTTATTCACACTCTTCTGAGTGAGTCTGATAATCTTCAGCGGACAGGCTACGGCACACAGGTTACACCCCTTGCACCTTTCAGTGTCCACTACGATAGCTCCTCTCATATTTCTGTTATGGATTAAACATTTCTTTGCAGTAATAATTCAGGATGTTGTTAAGCATCTCCTTCGCTTTGACGGCTGGTGATTCGGGATTGAGGCTAATGGCATGGTTGTAGCATTCGAGTGCATGTTGCCAGTCGCTCTGTTTCCGATATTGATTCCCTTCTTGGTAATATCGTTCAGCCTCCTCTTTCCGTTCTTTTTCTGTCATAAGCTGGAATAGATGATGTCTTACTCCTCTACAATTCCCTTGCGCACTTTTTTGGTTGGGACGGCCTCTTCTTTTTCTTCAAAAGCATCCATTGCGGCCTCAAAAATTTCTTCGGCACGGTCTACGGTCTTTCTGCGGAATTTTCCGCTCCTCGGGTAGAGTTTGGTCTTTTTCTTGTTCAGGGCCTCCTTGTCCGAAATCCACTCTTCAGCTTTGTAGATAACGCCTTTGTCGCCCTCCATGTCTTCACCGTAATAGTAGGTAATGTTGCTAATAACGATAGTAACCCGTTCTTTAGCGGTCAGGACCTTTATCTGATAACGCATACGTGTGCGATCCAGATAAAGCGGTTTGCGCTTAAACTCCAACCACTCACAAACACGAGCCACGGTGCTGTCAGCGTTAGCCTCCATCACACGGGCATATTGGCCTGGAGCAGGAATGGATTTGTTCACCATGTCAGCCACAAAGGTTTGCATGATTTCTTGGATTTCCTGTGCGGATTTCCCTTTTACGCTGAAACTCTTCTTGAATGTGACGATTCCGTTCACCTCAGGCACAGCCCCTGCCAGATACTTCGTGTCGTCTTTGGCATTCGCAGAGAGAGTTGCCAACATCAGAATACTCAGAATCAACTTCTTCATAGTGTTTGTTGTATGTTAAATTAAATGTTTTTATTCATATCTCAATGCCTCAATGGGGTCCATGCGGGCGGCCTTTCGGGCAGGCACATAGCCGAAAAAGACTCCGATGAAGGCACAGACTGCAAAACTCAGTCCCACGCTCCACAGGGGCACGCTCGAAGGCAGTCCGAATGTGGAGGCCAGTGCACTGCCCCCATATCCCAATGCCACACCTAACAGGGCCCCCGTGAGGCTTATCATGATGCTCTCAATAAGGAACTGGCTCATGATGTCCACGCCTCGTGCCCCGACGGACATGCGCAGTCCGATTTCCTTCGTGCGCTCGGTGACGGAGACGAGCATGATGTTCATGATGCCGATTCCAGCTACCAGAAGGGAGAAGGCGGCTGCCACCACAAGGATGAGGGTTATGGTGTCCATTGTGCTCGACATTGTCTCCATCCACTCCTGTTGCGAGCGGATGGTGAAGTCGTCGTCGCCTCCCTCTTTGATTTTGTGGTTGCGACGCAGGATGCCCGATATTTCCTCGATGGCCTCGTCGCTCAAATCTTCACTCAAGGCACTGAGGACGATGGAGTTGAAGTAGGTCTGTGCCGAGATGCGCTTCATCACGGTTGAGTAGGGAGCAATCATCACGTTGTCCTGATCCATTCCCCAAGAGTTGTAGCCCTTTGACTTCAGGATACCCACGATGCGGAAGGGGATACTCTTGAAGCGGATGACCTTGCCCACGGCATCGAAGTTTTTGTCTCCGAATAGTTCCTCGACGATGGTGGTACCTACTACGCATACTTTGGAACTCTTCTTTACGTCTTCTTCCGTAAAGCAGTCGCCGTCCTTGATGTCCCAGAGTTTGATGTCCATGTATTCGGGACTCTCGCCGTACATCGAGGTCATCGTGTTCTTGGCACCGTAAATGACCTGTCCGCTGGCGGTCACTTCGGGGCTGATGTGTGTGACTAGTTTGGTTTCCTCCTTTAGGGCTTCGTAGTCGGCCATCTTCAGGGTTTGCATGGCCGAGGGGTCCAGTCGGACGCCGCCACGCATTTCACCGCCCGGGCGAACGGTGAGCAGGTTTACACCCATCTTGGAGAGGTCCTTCCGCACGCTTTCCTTTGACCCCTGTCCGATGGCCATCATGATGATGACCGCCGCCACACCGATGATGATGCCCAACATGCTCAGGAAGGAACGGAACTTATTGCTCATTATGGCCGTTATGGCCACCTTTAATAGGTTGGTAAGGCTCATAGTCAGTCGTCTTGGTTCTTAGGCAGTGCCGCCAGTGCCTCTGCGGCGTTCAGTATGTTCTTGTTTTCCACGTCTTCACGAATTTTTCCGTCGCGGAGCATGATGTTTCGGCTGCTGTACTGGGCAATCTCGGGGTTGTGGGTGACGAAGATGATGGTGCGCCCCTGGCGGTGCAGTTCTTGAAAGAGCACGAGAATCTCGAACGATGTGCGTGTGTCGAGGTTTCCCGTAGCCTCGTCGGCCAGGATGACGGCGGGGTTGTTTACCAACGCACGGGCAATAGCGACGCGCTGCATCTGACCGCCAGACATTTGGTTCGACTTGTGTTCTAGTCGGTCGCCCAGCCCCACGGCCTTCAGGGCTTCGATGGCGGCCTGTCGGCGTTGCTTGGCGGAGTAGGCCTTGTTGTACATGAGGGGCAATTCAACATTCTCTACGGCGGTAGTCTTGGCCAGCAGATTGTAGTTCTGGAAGATGAATCCAATCTTCCTGTTACGCAGTACGGCTCGCTCACTCCGGCGCATTTTCCTTACTGGTACTCCGTCCAGGATGTATTCGCCGCTCGTGGGTGTGTCGAGGCAACCGAGTTGGTTCAGCAGGGTGCTCTTGCCCGAACCCGAGGTGCCCATGATGGTCACGAACTCACCTTCGTGTATCTTGAAACTCACGCCTCGCAGGGCCTTCACGATCTCGCTGCCCACACGAAATTCACGCCGCACATTCTGTAGCTCGATGACGACCTTCCGATTCTCTTCCATACCTTATTTTTTCTTGTCCTTATCCTTGTTCTTCGGACGTGGCATGAAGGGGTTCCCGCTGACCTCTTCTTCCTCCTCGGGCTGACCGTTTTGGACATCGGTGAGCACTTCCGTACCCGCGTTTACGCCACTCACGATTTGGGTCAGCGTACCGTTCGTCATTCCCGTCTCGACGGCCAGGGCCTTGATGTTCGGCCCCTGCTTCACCCACACTTTTCGGGGAGAGTCAACGTCGGTGATGGTCTCGCCCTCGTTCAGCATGGCCTCGTTGGGCGTGAAGCGGAGTGCCTTGGAGGAGACGGCCAGCACGTCCTTCATTTCCAGCGTGAAGATGGTGACGTTGGCTGTCAGTCCGGGTTTCAGTTTCAGGTCGTTGTTAGGAGCACTGATGACCACTTCGTAGGTGACCACGTTGCTCTCCGTAGTGGCCTGTTGGCGTACCTGCGTCACTAGGCCTTCGAAGGTATCATTGGGGAAGGCGTCGACGGTGAACGTCACACGTTGTCCCTCCTTCACGTCGCCGATGTCAGCCTCGTCCACGTCGGCGATGACGCGCATGTTGGTCAGATCCTGGGCAATCTTGAAGAGGGTGGGGGTGCTGAAACTGGAGGCCACGGTCTGTCCCTCCTCCACTTCCTTCGACAGCACCACGCCGTCGATGGGACTCGTGATGGTGGCATAGCCCAGGTCAGTCTCTGCCCGTTTCACATTTTGCTGCTGCTGCGCCACGGTCTGCTGGGCGCGCAGGTAGGAGAGATGTGCCTGGTCGTAGTCGTTGGCCGAAATGAGTCCTTGATCAAAAAGGTTCTTGTAACGTTCGTAATTGGCTTTCTGATAGTCGAGGTCGCTCTGTGCACTCTTCAGACTCGCTTGTGCCGAGGCCAGTGTGCTCATGAGGTTGGTGCGATCCAGTTCTGCAATGACCTGTCCGGCCTTTACGACGCTGTTGTAGTCTACGTAGAGTTTGCTCACGATGCCGCTTACCTGCGTACCTACGTCCACGCTGGTCACGGGTTCGATGGTGCCCGTGGCAGTGACGCTGGTGGTTATGTTCTGCTTCTCCACAACTGCGGTGGAGTAGGTGAACTCGAGTTTGGGCTTGCAACCCGCCAGGAGCAATGCCAGGAGTAGTAAGTAATAAGTCTTTTTCATTGTTTGTATAATATCCAATCCAAAATTCCTAAGCCCTCAAATCGTGAGGCCCTATTACATATTTATTTCCTCGCCGCTGTAGAACTTCAGCATCTGCATGTTCAGCAGGGCCATGTACTTGCTTTGCAGTTCGTCCTGCTTGGCACTGACCAGATTGTCGTGACCCTGTCGCAGTTCAACGATGTTCTTCAGTCCGTTCTTGAACTGGGCGTCCAGTAGTTCGTAGCTGGTCTCTGCGCTTTCCACCTTCGAGCGGGCGGAGAGAAACCGCTGCTGATAGCTCTGGGCGTTGAGCCAGTAGTTCTCGATGGTGCTTTGGAGGGCGTTCTTGCGATCCTGCAAATCCAGTTCGCTGTTCAGTTTCTCCCACTTAGCTCGCTCCACGGCACTTTTGTTTCTGCGGTTGTCGAAGATGGGCACACTCACGTTCACGCCTCCGCTCAGATTCAGGTTTTTCTTCATCTGCTTCCCCACGCCGTCCTGACTGGCACTGTAGTGGCTGTCGCCCGCAGTGGCGCTGAGGCCGATAGTGGGGTAGTAGCCCCGCCGTGCGATGTCGATGTTCATGTCCGCCGCCTCGATGGTCAGTTCGGCACTCTTGATTTCGGGGCGTGAGGCCAGTGCCTGCTCATAGACGCTCTTGGCCGGGGGGATGGGGCTGAGCACCTGCTCGTCGCTGGGAGCCGTGCCGGAGATGTCGAAATCCGTGTCCAGTCCCAGTTCCAGCAAAGCCTTCAGTTGGCGTTTGTAGTTGAGAGTTTGGGTCTCCGTGCTTACCACGTCGTACTGGGCACTCTTCCATTGTGCCTCCAGTTGGGCCACGTCGGCCTTTGACATCTGTCCCTGTCTCATCATCTCTTGTCCGCGTTCCCACTGGCTCTTAGCCGTTTCGGCTAACTGCTCGTTCACTTTCTTAGCCTCCGTCGTGTAGAGGATTTGCACGTAGAGTTGGGCTATCTGTTCCTGGATTGAGAGCTCGCTCTGCTGGGTGGAGAGTTCCGTAATCTGGTTCTGCAGCTGTTGTGCCTGTATGTTTTTGTAGTTGATGCCTCCGTTCCACACGGTCCAATTGGCACTCAAACCGTAGTTTCCCTGATAGGTCACCTTGTTTGAGGTTTGTGTCACCTGACCGTTCTGCACGATGGCGGTCGACTCCTCAAACGGACGGTAACCCACGCTCTGGTTGGTGGCAAAACTCAGACTTGGGAGCAGGGCACCCTTGTCCTGCCACAATGCCACCTTTCCCTGTTCCTCGCTGACGCGGCTCTTTCGTATCTGAATGTTATTTTCCCGTGCATAGTCCAAGCACTGTCTCAATGTCCACTTCTGACCCAGTGCGGGGATACAGAGAAAAGAAAGTATTGTGAGCCAAGCAGTTCGTTTATTCATATTCCAATCTTTTTACTTTCAAAAGCATACATCCATATTTGGCAAACAAAGGTAAGCTTTTTTAATGAGATGGCCAAAAAATCCCCGTGGTTTTAACAATAGTTAAGTAACACCACAGCCATGAAAGAGAGAAGGGCAGATAATTCAAAAAAGTTTACAGAATGGGGGCCAATCAGTGCATCTGTGTCTTATGAGTATTAGGTCTCTTGTGGATAAGCCGTGGAGCATAGTAATCTTCTTTTTGCCATGCACCCATTTTCCCCCTGATGGGGGTAAATATTGTTTACATATGGGCGCATCCTAATTATCTGCAGTGTCCAAACTTTCGGATTTGTTCTGATAAATAGTGTTAACGATTGAAATATATGCAGAAAATATCGTATCTTTGCACACGAATTTCGGAATACTATGAATATGAAACGACTGATTCTGCTTATTATATCGCTGATTGGCATCGCCAACTTTGAATTTTGCACGTTGCATTTTAAGTGGGGCTCCGTCCTCCGAGCGCAGACCCGTGTGACGGTGCAGGCTCCGACTCAGGTCGAGGAAGGACAGCGCATCCGCGTCAGCTATGTGGTGAACACGCAGGACGTGGAGGACATTCAGGTGGGAGAGTTCCCGGGTTTTGAGCTTCTGTTCGGTCCCAGTACCTCTTCGTCAACGAGTTTTTCGATGGTGAATGGCAAGACTTCACATTCCAGCCAAATAACCTTCACCTACACCCTCTTGGCCAAGAAAGAGGGTTCCTATAAACTGCCCGTGGCCACTGTGAAACTGAAGGGCGGACAGTCCGTGAAGTCGAATCAGGCAAGCATCCAAGTGTTGCAAGGCGACGGGACTGGCACTTCGGGCAACTCCGGAGGCTCCGGCCAGCAGGGTGCCACCCGCCAACGTATGCAGAATGCGGGCGAACGCATAACCTCCAACGACCTCTATATCACCGTTACAGCTTCCAAGAAGCATCTCTATGAGCAGGAAGCTGTCTTGCTCACTTACAAGCTGTATACGCTTGTCAGCATAGACCAATGCTCAGGAAAAATGCCCGACCTCGACGGATTCCATACGCAGGAAATCGAACTTCCTCAGCAAAAATCTCTAAAATACGAGCGCGTAAACGGACGCAACTACGGTACCGTCGTGTGGAGCCAATACGTGCTTTTCCCCCAAAAAACGGGCAAACTGACCGTACCGGCCATCGAGTTTGAGGCTGATGTGGTGCAGCAGGACCGTAGCATCGACCCCTTCGATGCGTTCTTCAACGGTGGCTCCTCGCTGATTCGTGTGAAGAAGACCATCGTGGCCCCAGCAGTCCAATTGCAGGTTGACCCGTTGCCCACTCGCCCGGCCAACTTCTCGGGAGCCGTGGGCTCTCAGTTCAACATCAGCGGTTCGCTCACCCCCGAACAGGTGGATGCCAACGACGCGGCTCAGCTCCGCATCGTGGTCAACGGTGTGGGAAACATGAAACTGATGAAGGCCCCGAAGGTGCAGTGGCCTAAAGACTTTGAGACCTACGACCCGAAGGTCAACGACAAGACTCGCGTGGGAGTGAACGGCGCTTCGGGCAATGTGGTTTACGACTTTACGGCCGTGCCCCGTCACGGCGGCAAGTATACCATTCCTCCCGTGGAGTTCTGCTACTTCGACACGAACTCGCGTAGTTACAAGACCATCCGCACCGACTCGTTCACGTTGGCTGTCTCGAAAGGGGTAAGCACGGGTACGCATCGTGTGCAGAACCAAGAAGACCTCACCGTTCTGAATAGTGACATCCGCTACATCAAGACGGGCCAGGCCGACCTGAAGCCGACGGGGTCCTCTTTCTTTGGAAGTTCTTCCTATTGGTTGTCCTATCTTGGTGCTCTTGCGCTGTTCTTCCTGCTGATAGCCATCTTCTATCGTCAGGCAAAAGACAATGCCAACATTGCCCGCCAGCGCGGTAGAAAGGCATCGAAGGCAGCCTCAAAGCGTTTGAAGAATGCGGCCAAACTGCTGAAGCAGGGCGATGCCGGTGCTTTCTACGACGAACTGACGCGTGCACTTTGGGGCTATGTGGGCGACAAACTGAACCTGCCTGCGTCGGAACTGAACAAGGAGAATGCTGGTGAGCAGTTGCAGCAGCGCGGTGTCGGGGAACAGACAGTCCAGCGCTTCCTCTCTGTGCTGAGCGATTGCGAGTTTGCCCGTTATGCCCCGGGTGACCCTTCTGCCACGATGGACAAGCTCTATCGCGATGCCACAGAAGTCATCAGCGAACTGGATGGAAAACTATAAAATCCATTAGAAGGGGCGTTTCGCACAATTGCTTGACCATACGCCACAAAGAAGAGGGACGCGTTAGTGTGAAATAGCGCGTCCCTCTCTCTGTTACGTTCTGTTTCCCTTTCTCTTTACTCCTCGCAGAGTTCGGTGAGGATGCCCACGGTCGATTTCGGGTGCAGGAAAGCGATGTGCAGGCCGTCAGCGCCCTTGCGGGGTGCCTTGTCGATGAGGCGGATGCCCTTCTCGTCGCACATAGCGAGTGCCTCGGCCACACCATCCTCAACCTTGAAGGCAACATGATGTACGCCACGACCACCGTTGTCGAGGAACTTCTGAACGGTGCTCTCGGGGCATGTGGGTTCCAATAGTTCCAGCTTCACCTCGCCCACCTTCAGGAAGGCGGTCTTCACTTTTTGGTCTTCAACGACCTCTGTTTTGTAAACTTCCAGTCCCAGCACGTCACGGAAATAGGGAAGTACGGCATCAATGCTCTGCACTGCAATGCCCAGATGTTCAATTCTTGAAATCTTCATAGCTTTTGATTAATTTTTTAGGTTGGTTGTTTAATTATAGTACATAAGGTTTTCCTTTTTTGAACCTTTTTGTGTTCACTTCAGTTCTTTCAGCCATTGTTCAGCCAGCGAGGGCCAGATGAGTCCTGCCCCCCGTCGCATCCCATATCCGTGGCCGCCCTTTGTCAGATAGTGCACCTCGATGGGGGCACCGGCCTTCTGCATGGCTTCCAGGATGACGGGTGTCGAGGGGCCGCTGTAGTTCACGTCGTCCTCCGTGCCGAAGACGAAGAGGGGAGGGGTCTGGCTGGTGACGGTTAGTTCGGGCGTGAGCGTATGGTTCTCCCCTTCGTCGAGATAGGCGGGATAGATGAGAATGCCAAAGTCGGGACGGCACGAGAGGGAATCGATTTTGTCTTTGGGGTTGGGCTCGTAGGCAGGACTGTCCCAGCGCGTTGCGGCACGGCACGAAAGGCTTGCACCCGCCGAAAAGCCGATGACACCCACCTGCAGTGCTCCCTTGCTGCGCACGATGCGGATGGCGCGTTGCACGTCCTGCAAGGCTCCGAGGCGGTTGTTGGGCACCCGATAGGCCAGCACGTAGGCATTGTAGCCCAGGCTGGAGAGCCACTGGGCCACTTCCTGTCCCTCCTTTTCGTAGGCCAGCATCATGTAGCTTCCGCCAGGGCAGACGACCACGGCCTTTCCGTTGCTCTTTGCGGGGTCGGGGAGGAAGGCTTCGAGCGTGGGGTTTGTCACCTCGAAGAAACTGTTGCCGTCAGTCGGCCGTTCCTTCCATGAAACGGGTTTCTTCTCGCCGCCGCCGGGGAGTTCCTTCGGCCATATTTCCACGGCCTTGTTGATGTATTGTGCTGACATGTCGCCTACGCTTAAAAGAGAACTTACGAGTAAGAATAACAGTTTGTGTTTCATGGGTATATGGGTTTCTGGTTGAGGGTTCAGTCAATCTTCACGGTCTTGTTCATCAGGTAGTTGTCAAGGACGACGAGGGCCGCCATGGCTTCGACGATGGGGACGGCACGTGGGACCACGCAGGGGTCATGCCTGCCTCGCGGCTTGATGGTGGCGGGTTCGCCTTCGAGGTTCACCGTGCGCTGCTCGCGCAGGAGGGTTGCCACGGGCTTGAAGGCTACGCGGAAGTAGATGTCCTGTCCGTTGGAGATGCCTCCCTGTATGCCTCCGCTGTGGTTTGTCTGTGTGGTGATGCCTCCGTCTTCATCGGGGATGAAGAGGTCGTTCTGCTGTGAGCCGCGTTGCGAGACTCCGGCAAAGCCTTCGCCGTATTCGAATCCCTTGGCTGCATTGATTGTGAGCATCGCGTGGGCCAGTTCAGCCTGCAACTTTCCGAAGACGGGTTCGCCGAGACCGGCCGGACAGCCGCGCACTACGCAGGCAATGACACCGCCGATGGTGTCGCCCTCGGCCTTCATGTCGGATATGAGTCTGGCCATCCGCTCTGCGACTTCCTTGTCGGGGCAGCGCACGGGGTTAGTCTCTGCGGCCGTGAGGTCATGGTCCTCGTAGGTGCCTGGGAGCCGTATGTCTCCGACCTGTTGCGTATAGGCCTGGACAGATATGCCCAGGTGACGCAGGGCCAGTTTGGCCAGTGCCCCGGCAACCACGCGGCTTATCGTTTCGCGTGCCGAGGAGCGTCCTCCTCCGCGGTGGTCGCGTATGCCATACTTCTGCCAGTAGGTGAAATCGGCATGGCTCGGGCGGAAGACGTTGCGCAGGCGGTCGTAGTCGGCGGAGTGCTGGTTCGTGTTCTCTACAAAGAAGGCGATGGGTTGGCCCGTGGTGCGGCCTTCGAAGATGCCGCTCACGAGGTTCACTCGGTCGGCCTCCTGACGGGAGGTGGTCAGGTGGCTTTGCCCGGGCTTGCGGCGGTTGAGCTCGTTCTGGATGAAATCCATGTCGACTTCAATCCCCGCGGGCATTCCGTCTATGATGCCGCCGACACATTCCCCGTGGCTTTCACCAAAGGAGGTCAGACGGAAGATGTGGCCGAATGTGTTCCTCATCAGCTGTTGTTTCTTTTAGTGGCAGTGGCCGCAACCGCAGTGGTCGCCGTGCTCGTGATGATGGTGGTGGTCGTCACAGCCTTCGCAATCCTCACAGCCGCATCCACAGCCGCCTTCGCCGGTGAGCATCTTCAGTGTGCCGGTGATTTCGTCCTTCGTGGCTTCGCGGATGTCCACGACTTCGCCTACGAAGATGAGTGTCTTTCCGGCCAGGGGATGGTTGAGGTCTACGGTGACCTCGGTGTCTCCGATTTTGGCAATCAGTCCGTTGAAGCGTGCTCCGTCGGCGTTCTGGAGGGGGACCACAGCCCCTTCGTAAATGTACTGCTTGTCGAGCCGTCCGTCGATTTCGAAGGTTGAACGGGGGACGCTGATGACGCGTTCCTGCTCGTATTCGCCGTAGGCCTGTGCGGGTGTGAGTTCAAAGTCAAACTCGGCGTCCTTCTGCAGGGGGGTGATTTGTGCCTCGAAATCGTCGAGCGTCATTCCCAGTCCGCTCACGAACTGGAAGGGTTGTTCCTTCGTGGCTTCCTCCACCATCTCTCGCTTTCCGTTCTCGTCCTTGGTGTAGAGGCGATAGGCCACGGCCACGTACAAATTGGTTTTCAGTTCTGACATAAAAATATATACCTTATTTATTAATATAGGGGCAAAGTTACGAATAATTTCGGAGAATCACGACTTTTCCTGCGTGAAATCTCTGCTTCGGGGTTGTTTTCCTGTTTCTTGCGGGGGCAGAGAGGGTTCGGGGGCCAGTTGCATGGTTTGTGCGCGACTTATCAGGTCCTTCACGACTTCGCCGCCGATAATCAGTCCGGCAGCCCCGGGGACAAAGGCGTTGGAGGCTGGTACCTGGCGCCGGGGCTGAGCGGGTTGCCCGTCTGGGGTTGCATCGGGGCGGTCCGAGGTTTCGGGCGAGGGGGCGAGTGGGCGCAGGGGCGGTTCTTCGCTGTAGACGACCTTCAGGTGGCGTATGCCCTCGCGGCGCAGGGTGGTGCGCATGATTTTGGCCAGCGGGTCCATCTGTGTCTTGGAGAGGTCGCTGACGCGGAAGGCGGTCGGATCCAGTTTGTTGGCGGCTCCCATGGAGGATATGAGTGGGATGCCGAGGGCGTGGCACCGGCGGGCGAGTTCCATCTTGGCCTTGACGGTGTCTATGCAGTCGACGACGTAGTCGTAGCGCGTGAGGTCCACCTGATCGGCATTCTCGGGCAGGTAGAAGACGGGGAAGGGGCGTACGCGGCACGAGGGGTTGATGTCGCGTATGCGCTCTGCGGCCACGTCCACCTTGTAGCGGCCCAGTGTGGAGTGGAGGGCAATGAGTTGGCGGTTGAGGTTGGTCAGGCTTACACGGTCGTTGTCGAAGAGGTCCAGGAGGCCCACTCCGCTCCGGGCCAGTACTTCCACTGCATAGCCGCCGACGCCGCCGACCCCGAAGACGGCCACCCGGCTGGCGCGGAGGACGTCGATGGCTGACGGGCCGAGGAGCATACGGGTGCGTGAGAACTGGTCTTCCATAGCGTTGTCTTGCATGGGTGTGTGTAGGGTTTGTGTGTGTAGGTTGTGCAAAGTTACACATATTTTCCCATAAATCCCTCATTTTCCCCTGCCGAATCGCTTTTTCTCCCCTCTGATAACTTTTTTTAAGACAGTTCCGTTGGTTATAAGCGTGGAAAACACTAAATTTGTGCCGCAAAACGGAAAACAGAAAAAGAAGAACCTTATGGCAGAAAACATTGACATCCGCGAACTGAACGAGCGGATTGAGCGCCAGAGCGCTTTCCTGACGAACCTGACCACCGGCATGGGGCAGGTCATCGTCGGTCAGAAACATCTTGTGGAATCGCTGCTCATCGGTATGCTGAGCGACGGCCATGTGCTGCTGGAGGGCGTGCCCGGTCTGGCCAAGACGCAGGCCATCAAGACGCTGGCATCGCTCGTGGACGGCAAGTTCAGCCGCATCCAGTTCACCCCCGACCTGCTGCCTGCCGACGTGGTGGGTACGATGATCTACTCGCAGAAGGACGAGAAGTTCCTGGTGGAGCAGGGACCCGTGTTTGCCAACTTTGTCCTGGCGGACGAAATCAACCGTGCCCCGGCGAAGGTGCAGTCGGCACTGCTGGAGGCCATGCAGGAACGACAGGTGACCATCGGGAAGCAGACGTACCGCCTGCCGGACCCCTTCCTGGTGCTGGCCACGCAGAACCCCATCGAGCAGGAGGGCACGTATCCGCTGCCCGAGGCCCAGGTGGACCGCTTCATGCTGAAGGTGGTCATCGACTACCCGAAACTGGAGGAGGAGAAGAAAATCATCCGCATGAACATCAGCGGCGACCGCAGCGAGGTGCGCCCCATCCTGAAGACGGAGGACATACGTGCGGCCCGTGAGGTGGTGCGTCAGGTGTACATCGACGAAAAAATTGAGCAATACATCACTGACATCGTGTTCGCTACGCGCTATCCGGAGAAGTACGGCTTGAAGGAACTGAAGGACTACATCGAGTTCGGCGGGTCGCCCCGTGCGAGCATCAACCTGGCTCTGGCCTCTCGTGCCTTTGCCTTCATCAAGCACCGGGGCTATGTCATCCCCGAGGACGTGCGCGCCGTGGCCCACGACGTGCTGCGCCACCGCATCGGGCTGACCTACGAGGCAGAGGCCAACAACGTGACGAGCGAGGAAATCGTCAGCCAGATCATCAACAAGGTGGAAGTGCCCTAAAGGGTGGCAGTGCCACATTCACAGTTCATAGTTATTGCGCAGGGTAGAAATGGATAAAACGCAAGGAAGGGGTGGCTCTTCCGAATTACTCAAGCGGGTCCGCCAGATTGAGATAAAGACGCGCGGACTGTCGAGCAACATCTTTGCGGGCGAGTACCACTCGGCCTTCAAGGGCAGGGGTATGGCCTTCTCCGAGGTGCGAGAGTACCAGTACGGCGATGACATCCGCGACATCGAGTGGAACGTGACGGCAAGGTTCTCGAAACCCTACGTGAAGGTGTTCGAGGAGGAACGCGAACTGACCGTGATGCTCCTGGTCGACGTCTCGGGGAGCCTGTCCTTCGGCACGCAGCGGATGATGAAGCGCGACATGGTGACGGAGATTGCGGCCACGCTGGCCTTCTCTGCCATCCAGAACAACGACAAGATCGGGGTCATCTTCTTCTCGGACCGCATTGAGAAGTTCATCCCCCCGAAGAAGGGCCGAAAGCACATCCTCTACATCATACGCGAACTGCTGGGCTTCCGGCCCGTGAGCCAAAAGACGGACGTGGGCGGGGCGGTGCAGTACCTGACCCAGGCCCTGAAGCGGCGCTGTACGGCCTTCGTGCTCAGCGACTTCCTGGATCCGAAGGACTTCCGTCAGCCCCTGACCATCGCCAACCGCAAGCACGACGTGGTGGCCATCCAGGTCTATGACCGGCGGGTGGAGGAACTGCCCGACGTGGGGCTGATGAAGGTGCGCGATGCCGAGACGGGGGCAGAAAGGTTCCTGGACACCGGCAGCCGGCGAGTGCGACAGGCGCAGCGGGAATGGTGGCACAGGCGCAGGGAGTATCTGCGCGACACGTTCACGCGCAGCAGCGTGGACAGCGTCTCGGTGCGCACGGACCAAGACTACGTCTCGGCACTCATGAACCTGTTCGCAAGGAGGACGTAAGGCAGGGAAGTAACTGGTACGCAGGCGTCCCGCCTGCGGTTAGTATTGGTATGAGTTCATGCTGATTACTGGCCGCAGGCGGGACGCCTGCGTATCATGTGGCCGAGAGATTGCCTCCTTCGTCTTTTCCGCACTTCCATGCAAAGTAGCGCCATTGGGCCTCATTGGAAAGAATGCATACCGTACCTCGTTGTCCCAGATTGTTCAAGACGGGACTCCCCATGCCCCTTCTTGCGTCACAGCTGTGACGCAAGCATAGGAATACTTTCCTTCGCAGGAAAGAATACTATCTTCCCCTTGCGCCACAATTGTGACGCAAGAAGTGTGTCGCTTGTCTAATTCCACAGGAATACACCAGACATCGGCAAGCGTCGCGTTCTTGTTTGCTGCATGGAATATTATTGATGGAAGAGCACAATTTTCTTCATTACTCCGAATAAGGATACAAGTCCATACATCGAATTTGCATCGCGCCATGGAAAAATATTGCGCAAGCGGTTCGCAACTCAGAATTATTTCGTAACTTTGTGGCAATTCTGGTGCACATTGTGTTGTGGCCCACACCAGAAGGCGGTCGCAAAGGCCGACATACGGAAAACGTTTGAGCGTTACGATATTATCCTGCTTGTGAAATCTGGACAATTTCATCTCCTTGGATAATAGGCAGAAATCGCTCACGTCTATGCTTGTATGGTTCCCCGTGAGGGCGTATCATATATGCAAAAGGCGTGAGTTCTGCTTATTACAAGGAGAAGGCAGTCCAGAGCCCCACAGCAGTAATAAGTACGAACTTACGCCTTTCTTGTGTGCATAGACGAAATTTATGTTTAACCATTTAATAACAAAACAAGATGAAACACAAAACATTCTCTTTTCTGCTCGCCCTGCTCATGATCATGGTGGCAAATGTGGCCTCGGCCTATGATGTTGAAATTGACGGTATCTATTACAATCTCGACAAAACTAATGGGACGGCAGCTGTAGCTTATTCTAGATCTTATTCTGGAGATGTTGTAATCCCCCAATCTATCGCTATTGAAGACGATACCTATAGCGTGACCTCGATTGGCGGGAGGGCGTTTGAGGGTTGCACGGGTCTGACCTCTGTTACCATTCCAAATAGCGTGATCTCGATTGGCGGGAGGGCGTTTGAGGGCTGCAAGGGTCTGACTTCTGTTACCATTCCAAATAGCGTGACCTACATTGGTTACGGGGCGTTCCAAAATTGCACGGGTCTGACCTCTGTCACCATCCCCGAGGGCGTGACTGGTTATGGGCGTATTGGCAGTGATGCGTTCTTGGGCTGCACGGGCCTGACCGCTGTTCATATTACTGACCTTGCGGCATGGTGCGGAATTTATTTCAACAGTGCTCAAGACAACCCTCTTTATTACGCCCATCACTTATACTTGAATGGTCAGGAAATCAAGGATCTGGTTATTCCCGAAAGTGTTAGCGGGATTAACTATGCTGCATTTTATGGGTGTGACGGCTTGTCCTCTGTTACGTTCCATGACAATGTATCCTATGTCAATCAGTCTGCATTCCCCTCAGATACGAGAATTTACGTCAGACGCGGATCTGGCACTCTGTTGTCACTATGGAGTGGCGGGTATATCCCTTATGCGATAGGAAAGGAAAACACGTTAGAGCCCCCAACGGTATCGGTATTGTCTACGACTCAAACAACTGCGACTATCAAAATAGGGAACCGGTATAATGAATATTCCTATTATTATAAAGAAGAGGAAATAAAGGGAGATGAATATGTTGTTACAGGTTTAGAGCCGGAGAAGTCTGGAAGCATTGGTGTGAGTGTTTACAAAAAAGATGAAAGGGAGAAGTTCGGATGCTATATAGAAGATGAATATCAGACTCAGGGCATAAATGCTGCTATCATACCAGAAGTAACAGCGTCTTCCATTAGAATTAAAGGTTCATACACCCATGGGGATGCGGAAGTAACAGGGGAGCGAATAGCTATAAGCGATAGGACTATCTACAATAGCCAATATATAGACGGAAATGAATTTTCGCTTACGAGTTTAAAACCCAATAGTACTTATAATTATTCGTATCAAGTTCTCGTTCCTGTCACTACGCGTACAGGATCGAGTACAAGAACGGAAACGAAGTATTTTTATAGCAGTGGAACGATTACCACCGAGTCCCTCACCCTCGAAACCCAGCAGCCCAAGGTCATCTCAGAGGGTAACGTCATCGTGGCCGCCAAGTCGAACCTCGATGATGAGGAAGAGAAGGTAGGATTCCAGTGGAGGCGACAAGATTGGAATGACGATTTCGACTCGAAGGAGGGAGGTGCCTATCTCTACGACGGACAGATGGAGGGATATATACGCAGCGTGAACGCCAACTATCTGTGGAAGTTCCGCCCGTACTACGAGGCCAACGACGGCACGCGCTACTACGGAGAATGGAAGGGCATGGACCCATCTGACTTCTCATACTTCGACCCGACGGTACACACCTACAACAAGATTCAGGTGAACGGCAACACGGCCACGGTGAAGGGCTACGCCCAGCGCGGTACGGACAACATTGTGAGCCAGGGCTTCAAGTACTGGGTGAACGCATCGGGCGTGAAAGGCGAGGCGCACTATGCCCCCAGCGTTCCGCGCGACGCGCAGACGGTGGAGGCCAGCGGCACGGTGATGGAGGCCGAACTGACGGCCCTCAGTTATGAGACTACGTACCACTATGTGGCCTTCGTGACAACCTCGGAGGGCGAGACGTTCTACGGCGAAGAGATGTCTTTCACGACGGGCGAAGACCTGACGGGCGTGGAGGAGATGACAATGGACAATGGACAATGGACAATGCCTGCGGGCATCTACGACCTGAGCGGACGGCGACTGGCGCGGATGCAGCGAGGACTGAACATCGTGCGCTACCCGGACGGCAAGGTCAGAAAAGTCATGGTTAAGTGAGCGCAGAGCGACGGTTGCGTCAGCTATACCGAACGTGAATGACTGAGAACAGAAGTTCAAGGTCATGATTAAGTAAGGGCAAAACTGAAAAAAGGGCTGTGTCGAAATGGATGACACAGCCCTGCTCTAATACATATTATTAAAGTTTCGTATCTATAGGCCATATTTTAAAATACTCTTTAAAATACTCTCGCTCGGTAATCGGCTTGCCGCTTCGCTTGTCGAAGCCTCCCAAATAAAATTTGCGATTGTGCTCACTTATTCGTATCTTTAACCTCTGGTTTTAGATACTCCCGCTCGACAATCTGCAAAGACTCCGAGCACTGCTCGCCTGAAGAACATTGTTTCGAAGAAATTTGCGATTGTGCTCACTTATTCGTATCTTTGCACGCGTAAATAAAAACGACACGCGATGAAACGCCTGATATTATCCCTCATTCTCCTCCTCGGCACAGTCAACTTTGCGCTCGACTTTGTCGCTTTGTTCAACAAAGAACTCTGCACCGTGCACTTTGAACTTGGCTCCGCCCTCCGCGCCCAAGTCACCGTAGAGGCCCGCATCGACTCCATGCAGATACTGCTCGGCGAGCAGACCGGTGTCACCCTCAGCGTTACCTGCGACGCCAAGTCGCTCGTGGAGATGCCCGTCTACCAGCCCGGCGAGATGATGACCCCCCTCGTGCCCGTAATGAACATGCTGCCCGCCGACACTGCGAGGCTCAACGGCGGCAAGCGCATGACCGTCAGCCGCAAGTATCTCATCACCAGCTTCGACGTCAAGCCCCTCGGTGACACGCTCTACAACCTGCCGCCCCTCACCGTTAAGGTCGACGGGCGCGAATACCCCTCCAACAACCTGGCCCTGAAGGTCTACTCCATGCCCATCGACACCGTCCACCTCGACCAGTTCTTCCCCCCGAAGACCGTCATGCCTGCCCCCTTTGCCTGGGAAGACTGGCGGCTCATCGTCTGGAGCAGCCTCCTGTTGCTCTTGCTCGTCGTGTGCGCCACCGTGCTCTCCGTCTCGCTCCACACCGGCAAACCCCTCATCCAGATTATCCGCCGCAAGGTGAAACTGCCCGCCCACAAAGTGGCACTGACCGAGATAGAGCGCATCAAGACCGAGCGCACCTGGGCCCAGGAGGACTCGAAGGAGTACTACACCCAGTTGACCGACACCCTGCGCACTTACATCCAGGACCGCTACGGATTCTCCGCCATGGAAATGACCTCCGGCGAAATCATCGACCGCCTGACCCAGGAGAACGACGAAGAGGCACTCCGCGAACTGCGCGAACTCTTCCAGACGGCCGACCTCGTGAAGTTTGCCAAGTACCAGACGCTCATCAACGAGAACGATGCCAACCTGATGACCGCCCTGGAGTACATCAACCAGACCAAGAAGGAGGAAGACCCCAACCAGAAGCCCGAGGAAATCATCATCACCCCCGAGGCCAAGCGGCAGCGTGCCACCATCTGGACTCTGCGCATCACCATCGCGCTGGCTTCCCTCGCGGCTCTCGCACTTCTCTTCTGGGTCGTCTACCGCGTCATCGACCTACTCAGATAAGTAAACCTCATAACCTCATAACCTCAAAACCTCAGAAATGTCCTTCGCCAACCCCTCATATCTGTTCCTGCTCCTGCTGCTCGTGCCCTACGTCGTATGGTACGTGCTGCGCTGGCGCCGTTCACATCCCGTGCTGCAAGTCAGCAGCACCGAAGCCTTCCGCTTCTCCCGCCACACATGGAAGGAATATCTCCTCCACCTGCCATTCCTGCTCCGCCTGACCTGTCTCACGCTCGTCCTCCTGGCACTGGCACGCCCCCAGACCACCAACGACTGGAAGCAGACCGACGTAGAGGGCATCGACATCATGCTCTGCATGGACGTCTCTACCTCCATGCTGGCCGAAGACCTCCGCCCCAACCGCGTGAAAGCGGCCCGTGAGGTGGCCATCGAGTTCATCTCCGGCCGCCCCAACGACAACATCGGCCTGACCCTCTTTGCCGGGGAAGCCTTCACACAGTGCCCCATGACCGTGGACCATGCCGTGCTCGTCAACATGCTCCAGGGAATGCAGTGCGACATGACTGCCAAGGGAATGATTGAGGACGGAACCGCCATCGGCATGGGACTGGCCTCCGCCGTAGCCCGGCTGAAGGACTCGAAGGCAAAGAGCAAGGTCGTCATCCTGCTGACCGACGGCTCCAATAACCGGGGCGACATCTCCCCACTGACAGCCGCTGAGATAGCCAAGAGCTTCGGCATACGCGTCTACACCATCGGAGTCGGCACCAACGGCCTGGCCCGCTACCCGATGCCTGTGGCCGGTGGCGTGCAGTACATCCAGGTGCCTGTGGAGATTGACCAGAAGACCCTCCAGTCGATAGCCCAGAAGACCGACGGCGAATTTTACCGCGCCAAGGACACCAAGGGCCTGCACGAGGTCTATCAGCAAATCGACAAACTGGAAAAGACAAAACTGAACGTGAAGAAGTTCTCGAAGCGCTACGAGGCATTCATGCCCTTCGCACTGGGTGCCCTCCTGGCCCTCCTGCTCGAACTCCTCCTGCGTGTGACCCTACTGAAACGCATACCCTAAAGACTTATTTCGCCATGTTCCGATTCGAAAACCCGCAATACCTCTACCTTCTGGCCGCAGTCCCCCTGCTGGCCATCCTATATTACTACAGCAGCTACCGTAAGCGCAAGCGCCTGATGCAATACGGTGACCCCTCGCTGCTGAAGGAACTGATGATTGACGTTTCCGTCTGGCGGCCGCAAGTGAAGATGTGGCTCGCACTCCTGGCACTGGCCTCCCTCGTCATTGCAGTCGCACGCCCCCAGTTCGGCACCAAGATTGACACCACAGAGCGTAGCGGCATAGAAGCCATCATCGCCATGGACATCTCCAACTCCATGTTGGCCAACGATGTTCGCCCTTCGCGCCTGGACAAGGCCAAAATGCTCGTTTCCAACATGGTCGACGACATGAAGGACGACCAGGTGGGGCTCATTGTCTATGCCGGTGAAGCCTTCGTGCAGTTGCCCATCACCAACGACTATGTCTCTGCCAAGATGTTCCTCGACGGCATAGACCCCTCGCTCATCTCCCTGCAAGGTACGGACATCCGCACCGCCATCGACCTCGGCATGAAATCCTTCACGCAAAAGAAGGACGTCTCCCGGGCCATCTTCCTCATCACCGACGGCGAGGACAACGAGGGTGGGGCCGTGGAGGCTGCCCGCGAAGCAGCCAAGAAGGGCATCCGAGTCTATGTCCTGGGCATCGGCAGCCCCGAAGGCGCACACGTCCCCATCCCCGGCACCACGCAGTACTTCATTGACGAACAGGGCAATCCCGTCCTCTCCCGCCTGAACGAGGAAATGTGCCGCCAGATAGCCCATGCAGGCAATGGGGCCTACATCTACGTGGACAACAGCAGTTCCGCCCAGCGCGAATTGTCGAAATACGTGGACAAACTGGCCAAGGCGAAACTGGAAAGCCAAGTCTACAGTGAGTTCGACGAACAGTTTCAGGGGTTCCTCATCCTGGCTCTCGTCTTCCTCCTCCTCGACATATTCCTGCTCGAACGCAAAAACCACCTGCTCCGCAACTTCCAACTCTTTCGGAAAAATTGAAAAATTGAAAGATGAAACGCTTGATATTATTCCTCATCGCCCTCATCGGCACTGTCCACTTTGAACTGACACCCACCCTTCACGCCCAAAACGTCCGAGACTACATCCGCCGCGGCAACCGCCACTATCGCGACTCGGTCTACGACAAGGCACAGGTGCAATACCAGAAGGGCTTCGAACTGGACTCCAACAATGTGCAGATTCGCTACAATCTCGGCAATGCCCTGCTCTTTCAGGGGCAGCCGAAAGATGCCATGGCACACTATGAAAAAGCGGCTGCCTTGGAGCGCAACCCCGCACGGCTGCATCAAATCTACCACAACATGGGCGTCATCCTGCAAAGTCAGAAGCAGTTTCCCCAGGCCATCCAAGCCTATGTGAAGGCACTCGCCTACGATCCCAAGGACCACGAGTCGCGCTATAACCTCGTCGTCTGCCAGTACCAGCTGGAGAAAAATCCGCAAAACCAAGGCGGCGGCGACGACAAGGAGCAACAGGATAAAGACAAACAAAAGCAGCAACAACAGCAACAACAGCAAAAGCAAGACCAACAGAAGAAGGACGAACAGCAACAGCAGCAACAGCAGCAACCGAAGAACGAGATGAGCAAGGAGAATGCCGAGCAGATGCTGAACGCTGCCATGCAGAACGAACGCCAGACGCAGGACAAGGTGAAGAAGCAGATGCAGCAGGGCGAACGTCGCCGACTGCAAAAGCAATGGTAAGAGGCTCCCACTGTCCATTGTTCACAGTACACACATAGTCGTTGAATTGATAAAATCTTAAAATAAGGAATACAATGTTTTCTGGAATCGTAGAAGAGACGGCCCGCGTGGTGGCCATAGAGAGAGAACAGGACAACCTGCATTTCACACTCACGTGCTCTTTCGTGGGCGAACTGAAGATAGACCAGAGCGTGGCCCACAACGGAGTGTGCCTGACTGTCGTGAAACTGACCGACACCACCTATACCGTCACCGCAATGCGTGAAACACTTGACCGCAGCAACCTCGGCTTGCTGCAGGTGGGGGATGAGGTGAACGTAGAGCGCAGTATGATGATGAACGGGCGACTGGACGGCCATATCGTTCAGGGGCACGTAGACACAACGGCACAGTGCATTGCCGTAGAAGACCAGCAGGGAAGTTACGTCTTCACGTTCCACTACGAGGCTGACCCCGAAATGGCACGCAGAGGCTATGTGACCGTGGACAAGGGCAGCGTCACCGTGAACGGAGTCAGTCTCACAGTCTGTCGCCCCACGGACCACACATTCGAGGTGTGTATCATTCCCTATACCTACGAGAATACAAATTTCCACGACATCCAGCCGGGCTCTGTCGTCAACCTTGAGTTTGATATCATCGGCAAGTACCTGAGCCGCATGATACCTTATTTCAACTGAGCATGACGAAGGGCATCATCTTTGACCTCGACGGCACGCTCACCTATACCTTGCAGGATCTCTGCGACAGCACGAACCATGCCCTTCGGGAAATGGGGTGGCCGGAGCGTACTTTGGACGAGGTGCGCCAGTTCGTGGGAAATGGTGTCCACAGACTCGTGGAACGTGCTGTGCCAAAAGACGTTACGGCTGAATCGTTGGAGAAGTGCTTCAGCATCTTTCAGCGCCACTATCTCGTTCACTGCCAAGACCATACCAGTCTCTATCCTGGTGTGAAGGACATGCTTCGTGACGTACGCGAACGGGGCTTCCGCACCGCCATTGTCAGCAACAAGTTGCAGGCTGGCGTCGACGAACTCTACAGGGTGTTTTTCAGGGGTGTCATAGATGTCGCCATCGGGGAAAGGGAAGGCATCAAGCGCAAGCCTGCTCCCGATATGGTGGAAACTGCCTTGACCCAACTTGGGCTGACCCGAAACGAGGTTGTCTATGTCGGAGACTCGGAAGTAGACGTTGCCACGGCACTGAATGCCCATTTGCCCTGCATCTCGGTGCTTTGGGGGTTCCGCGACAGGGAACAACTTGAAGAAGCCGGAGCCACCACCTTCCTGTCACATCCCCAAGAACTTCTCCCGCTTTTGGAATGTCTTACTGAGTCCTCCAGGCAATGAGAACTATATGAGGGGCATACCAACCTGGCGGCAAGCTTCTCTCATCGGAGTGGGCCAGATGCTGGACTGCGTCTCGCCGATATGCGCTTTATGAAGCAACACCATGCAAAGGCGGCTCTGACCGATGCCACCGCCAATGCTGAGTGGAAGTTTGTCGGACAAAAGACGTCGGTGAAAATAGAGTTGGCTGCGATCCTCCTTGCCTTGAAGCTGGAGCTGGCGAAGGAGCGATTCCTTGTTGACGCGAATGCCCATGGAAGACAACTCAATGGCGCGGTTGAGCACCGGATACCAGATAAGCAGATCACCGTTCAGCCCCTCATAGCCGTCTTCGTTCAGCGTACTCCAGTCGTCATAATCAGGTGCACGCTGGTCATGCGGTTGACCGTCGCCGAGCCTGCCCCCAATGCCGATGATGAATACGGCCCCATGTTCCTTGCAGATGGCATCTTCGCGTTCCTTGGGAGTGAGGTCGGGGTACATTTGGCGAAGTTGTTCGCTGTGGATGAAGAATACATCTTCTGGGAGGTACGGACGCAACTGGGGATAGGTTTCGCAGATGTAGAATTCCGTGCGCAGGATGGCACTGTAAATCTTATTGACAATCTTGCGCAGGAAGGTCAGATTGCGTTCACCGTCTGTCATCACACGCTCCCAGTCCCATTGGTCGACATACAGAGAGTGGATGTTGTCCAGGTCTTCATCGGCACGTATGGCATTCATGTCCGTCACAATACCGAATCCTGGCTGTACCTCATATTCGGCCAGAGTGACACGCTTCCATTTGGCCAGTGAGTGAACCACTTCAGCGATGGAATCTTCCATGCACTTGATAGGGAACGATACGGGGCGCTCCACGCCATTGAGGTCATCGTTCAGACCCAGACCGCGCAGCACAAACAAAGGGGCGGTGACACGGCGCAGACGGAGTTCCGTAGAAAGGCTGTCGAGGAAGAAATCCTTTATTTTCTTGATGGCAAGTTCTGTCTGTTTCAGGTCGAGCAGGGCCTGATAGCCCTGTGGTTTCATCAATGCACTCATCTCCTTTTTCCTCAGATTAGATATTGATCGCTTATGCTTTCATTGTTCTGAACACGCGAGATGGTGCTCGCAATGAGTTCTGCCACACTGATTTGCTTCACCTTGGAACAGTTCCCATGGTAGGGAATGGAATCCGTAAACACCATTTCCACGAGGGGGCTTTCCTCCACACGCTTGTCGGCTGGAGTGCTCATGATGCAATGGCTGGCTATGGCACGAACCGAGCGGGCACCGTGTTCTATCATCAGTTCAGCGGCTTTCGTGATAGTTCCTCCCGTGTCGACGATGTCGTCGAGCAGGATGACGTTTGCATCTGCCACCTCGCCGATAATCTGCATGTGAGCCACCTCGTTTGGGCGCTTGCGAATCTTGTTACACAGGACGAGAGGACATTTCAGAAACTTGCTGTAGGTGGAGGCGCGCTTGCTGCCTCCCACGTCGGGCGTGGCTATCACCAGGTTCTCCAGATTCAGGCTCTGGATGTAGGGAAGCATCACACTGCTGGCATAAAGATGGTCGACGGGAATGTCAAAGAATCCCTGTTCCTGATCGGCATGAAGATCCATCGTAATAATACGGTGTACACCAGCCACGCTCAACATGTCAGCCACAAGTTTGGCACCGATGCTCACACGAGGCTTATCCTTGCGGTCCTGACGTGCCCAACCAAAATAGGGGATGACGGCATTGATGGAACGCGCAGAAGCGCGTTTGGCGGCATCAATCATCAGAAGCAGTTCCATCAGGTTGTCACTGTTGGGGAACGTAGACTGCACCAGATAGATGTCTCGTCCTCGGATGCTCTCCTCGTAGCTGACTGAGAATTCCCCGTCTGCAAATTTCGTTATTACCAGATTGCCGAGAGGACAACCGAGTGCCACACAAATCTTTTCGGCCAAGTAGCGCGTCTTGGTTCCGCTAAAGACCATAAACTGTCTGTTTGCCATGAGTGCCTGTGTTTATGTCAGAAAATTAATAAAATCTCTTTACCTTAATAATATTCATGTCCTATATTTGCGCCATTCAGTTTGTCACCTGACGGAGCTTTCGGAAATGGGCAATCAAATCCTTATAGTCGTAGCCCCGATGGATGTTGAAGCGTTTCCAGAGATCGCCCCGAATGACCACACCGCCGAATCCGTATTCTTTCAGTTCTGGAATATTCTCCAACGAGATTCCTCCTTGTGCCATCACGTGCTTGTCGATAATTCCCTGCCGGGTGGCAAGCCTCAAGTCCTCTTCGGTGAAACGGGAACGGTAGTTGGGTTCCGAGATGCTGTCATAGACATTCTTCAGGATGACGTATTTGCAGGCGTGCTTGTGTTCTTGCACCTCAGCCAAATCATAGCATGTACGCGTGAGAGTGTCGTGATAGTCGGGGGGAGGGGTGGGATTGTGATGGCTCAGATGGATGCCCATCAGTCCGAACTCTTCCTTCAGGTAAAAATGGTCGTGAACAATGACATGCTTATGGTACTCTTCGGGCAGCAAGGTGAGAAGGCGTTCGCAGAATACGGGCTCGCTGTTGGGCTTGCGCAGATGCAGTACGTCAAGGCCTTCTTCAAACAAAGTTGCCAGAATCTTGTCCTCTTCAATAAAGAAATCGGGGGATGTGAGTAATAATAGTTTCATGTCGTCCGATAAATTCAGTGGCAAAGGTACACAAAAAAAATGATACTTGCATGTCTTTCCGAATATTTGTTTTTTTTCCTCGCTTATTATACAAAATCCCTATGCCACAAAGAAAATCTCGCCGTAAGAATTCACTCTTACAAGGAATTTTCGTATCTTTGCAGACGCAAAAGAATGCGCTTATGGCTGGATATGATTTGACACAGATAAAGAACCGCTATGGAATCATCGGTCGTGACAAGAAATTGGACGACGTGCTGGACACGGCGTTACAGGTGGCAAAGACCAATCTGGCCGTTTTCATTCAGGGTGAAAGCGGAGTCGGCAAGGAAGTGGTGCCTAAAATCATTCACGACTACTCGCTGAGAAAAGCCAAACGTTACATTGCCATAAACTGCGGATCGATTCCCGAAGGTACTATCGACAGTGAGTTGTTCGGCCATGTCAAAGGCTCGTTCACGGGAGCTGTGGGAGACCACGAAGGCTATTTCGGTGCCGCAAACGGCGGTACGCTTTTTTTGGATGAAGTGGGGGAACTGCCCTTGTCCACACAAGTCCGCCTGCTACGAGTGCTGGAAACCGGAGAGTATATTCCCGTCGGAAGCAACGAACCGAAAAAAACCGATGTACGTATCGTGGCAGCTACGAATGTGCAGATTGAGAAGGCCATACGTGAAGGGAAGTTCCGCGAGGACCTGTATTATCGGCTCTGCACCATCAGCGTAAAGATGCCCCCCTTGCGCGAACGAGGCGAGGACGTATTACTCCTGTTCAAGAAATTCGCCATGGACACGGCGCGGGAGTATGGCATTCCCGAGCCCTTGCGCTTGACAACAGAAGCCTCGGCCGTGGTCATGAGCTACAAGTGGCCCGGAAATATACGCCAGTTCAAGAATGTGGTGGAGCAGATGAGCATTCTCTGCAAGGAACGTGACATCACCCCGGAAGTGCTGGCCAAATACGAGATTTATCCCTCACAAGAAACCACAGACATTGCCCCGTTGCAAACAGAGGTAGGAGCCAAGGAAGGCAAGAATGTGGAGCAGACCCTGAAGATGATTCAGCTGATGATTCACAGCTTGAAGATGGACGTGGAGATGCTGAAACAGAAGGTGAATGCCCAGGAACAGGACACGCACATCATGCATAGTCTGCCGGCTCCTCAGATTGGAGCCATCCACCAGGGGAGGGACTCTGAGGCACCACATGTGGACGACCGGATACAAGTCTCTCCGGCACCGGCACATGGCGAGGGGTGGGATGACTATGTGGAAGAAAACGAAGAAGACCTGAACCTTGAGAAGATGGAGCGTCGAATGATTGAAAAGGCACTTCGTCGCAGCAGGAACCGCCGCAAGGTGGCGGCCGACGAACTGGGCATCTCCGAACGGACGCTTTATCGAAAAATCAAAGACTATGGGATTGAAGAATAGATTGATACGCCCCATTCAATCCGGCATTGTTGACTGGTTTTCCGTCTCGGCGAAGGGCGGAAGAACTATGCTCTTGTGCGCGCTCGTCTTTTCTCTCTATCTGCTTTCTTCCTGCACAATAAGCTATAAGTTCAATGGCGCTAGTATAGACTATACGAAGACCAAGACCATTCAAATAGATAATTTCCCCATTCGTTCGGCCTATGTTTGGGCTCCCATGCAGAGCATTTTTCAAAATAAACTGACAGACCTTTTTGCTTCGCAGACAAAACTGCAGCAAGTCAAGAAGAATGGCGATTTGCAGCTGGCAGGTGAAATTACAGGCTTCGACCAGTATAACAAGGCCATCAGCAGCGAAGGGTATTCCAGTCAGGTACAGCTGAAAATGACCGTGAATGTTCGCTTTACGAATAATGCCAAGCACTCGGAGGATTTCGAACGTCAGTTTACGGCTACAACTGAATACGACAGCAGCCAGCAGCTAGTGAATGTCCAGGAAGAGTTGGTCACCCAGATGGTGAAGGACATCGCGGAGCAGATTTTCAATGCCACTGTTGCGAACTGGTAAACGGAAAGGATATAAACAATACATTAATTAAGCAGAAAGAGTCAAACCGTGCCTAAACGAATAACGGAATACATCGGGACACAGAAGAGCGGGGGGGCCTCCGCCCAAAAACATTTGCGCCAGTTGCTGGAGCGTTATCCCTATTATCAGGCTGCACGACTCCTGTTGCTACGTGCTTTGTACGAAGCCCATGACCCGATGTTTGGTCAGGAACTTCGTAAAGCAGCTCTTTACGTACCTTCGCGTCGGGTGTTATATGAACTCATTGAAGCTGACCGGTTGAAGCCTGCTCCAGAGTCCAGGATTCGAAAGGCTAAACTGGACGAAGTTGACGAGGCGGTAGACCGTACCTATTCGCTTATCGACAATTTCCTCAGCACTAGCACCCGCGAGGAAGAAACGCCCCAGCCCAGCAAACGAAGAAAAACGCGTCCCATGGCTGATGCTTCGACCGACTATATGACCTACATGCAGCAGGTGGAGGAGGACACCGCATCAGGGGAGGAGGAAAAAGAACCTCCTGCAACCTATGGTCAGCAACTCTTGGACAACTTCTTGGAGCAAGGGACGATTTCCATCCAGGAACACCCTGACGAAGAATTGCAGAAACCGCAAATAGACAACAACGGAACTGCGAATAATGAGATTTTTACGGAAACTTTGGCCCGAATATACATAAAACAGGGCAAATATGACAAGGCACTTGAAATTATTCGGCGACTTTCCTTGAAATATCCAAAAAAAAATCGTTACTTTGCAGACCAAATACGTTTTTTAGGTAAACTAATCGTAAATAATAACAATAAATAACCAAATAAAATGTACAATTTTTTAGTGATTCTGATAGTAGCCGCATCCGTGCTGATGTGTCTCGTCGTGTTAGTTCAGGAGTCTAAGGGTGGGGGCTTGGCCAGCAGCTTTGCCGACAACAACTCTATGCTGGGTGTTCGCAAGACTACGGATGTGATTGAAAAGGCCACGTGGATCTTGGCTGCCGTTATGGTTGTGTGCAGCGTGATTAGCGTTGCTTTCCTGGGCACTCCAAAGTCGTCAGCTCCTGCGGTTGTCAATCCGACTGAAAACCCCGCCAACCTTCCTGGCATTGAAGCTGGAAGTAATGCAGCTCCCGCTGCTGAAGCTCCTGTGGCTCCCGCACCCGCACCTGCTCAAGGAGAGTAAGCGAGTTCTGGTCTAAATTGAAATCTGAAGGCCGTCCTTTCACACTGCGTGTTGGGATGGCCTTTCCTTGTTCTTTATGATTCTCTTGTGAGCGTTAGTTCTACTCCGGCACCATTGCACTGGAGACCTGTGATGGGCGGATTTTGTTTTATGAGCCGAATGCGAACGTTGACCAACGCCGGAAAGTCATGAAGCAAGCGGCGACCGATGCGACCGCAGACATGTTCCAGCAGTTGACTGGGGACCGACATCTCTTCAGAAACAACCTGAGCTATGTCTGCATAACTCACGGTGTCCGACAACCTGTCGCTTCGGGCTGCTTCTGTTTCCATGACAGTTCCCTCCACTGATACCCTAAACCATGCACCCAGTGTCTTCTCCTGCGGGAGCACTCCATGGCGGGCATATATCTGAATGTCGTTGAGCAAGATTTTCATGGCACTCTCAGTTTTCCAGTGTTCCGTCATCTTCATCTTCATTGCCGCCAGGGAGATAACGCTTGAGGGCACGCACCACCCCCGTTTTCCAGGTACTGATGTTCTCGTCCTCGAAAGAGAGCGAGCCGACCAACTTCACGACATTCTCCAGAGGCATTCGGTAGCGCAGCATGCCGCTGATAAGTTTAGCGTAGTTCCAGTATTCCTTGTTGAATTTCTCACTGAGCCCCTCAACCGTGATTTTATACCCCCGCTTATTCTCGAACTGAAAGTCGTAACGCTTTCCCGCAGATGTGACAGCCTTGATGATGCGTCCTTTGTTGACACTCTTTGGCAGCATGATACCTTCGTCGTCGTCCATCAATCCGGTGAAAATCTCATAGGGGAGTCCACCGTGCAGTCCGACAAAGGCCACCCATTTCTCCTTATTGTTCTGAAAACGCACTACGTCGCATTCCAAAACTTCGGGGCGTTTCTCTGCTACTTCCAGTTGGACGTTTTCCGTGTTTGGTTGTTCCATATACTGTGCTTTTAACGTAATTGTACTGCAAAATTAGCAAATAATTTACGAATTGCAATTATTCGCGTTCAAAATCCCTGTATAATTCGGCATAATTCACAATTATTCACTAATTTTGCATGACGATTAAGAATAAACTGAAATATGATAGACTCAATTCTAACGCGGAAGACTATTCGCAAATACAAAGCCGCATCTGTCGATGACCAACTGCTCAACCGCCTTCTTACAGCTGCGGCACGTACACAGACGATGGGCAATCTACAATTGTATAGTGTGGTTGTCACTCGTGACGAGGAACTGAAACACCGTTTGTCTCCGGCTCACTTTGGGCAGCCTATGGTGGTGGAAGCTCCTGTCGTGCTGACTGTCTGTGCTGACTTTAACCGGACCAGTCAGTGGTGCAGAAACCGAAAGACGGAGCCTGGATACGACAATTTCCTGAGCTTTATCAATGCAGCCAGCGATGCGCTGCTGTTCACCCAGACTTTCTGCAATCTTGCGGAAGACGAAGGGCTGGGCATCTGTTATCTTGGAACGACAGTCTATCAGCCACAGGCCGTCGTTGATATTTTGCAGTTACCTTCGTTGGTGATGCCCATTGCCACATTAACTGTGGGGTGGCCCGATGAAACACCCGCACAGTCAGACCGTCTCCCATTGGCCTCGTTTGTCCATGCTGAAACGTATCACGACTATGCTCCATCCGACATTGACACCTATTATGCTCCGAAAGAGGCTCTGCCCGAAAACCAACACTTCGTGGCTGTCAACCACAAAGAAACACTGGCTCAGGTCTTTGCTGAGATTCGATATACGAAACGGGACAATGAGGCTCTTTCACAAGCATTCCTGGAGACGTTGCGTCGTCAAGGTTTCCTCGGGTAGAGTAGAGTAGGGGGGCGAACCCAACCTATCCCGCTTGTGGAATAGGTTAAGCTTTCAGTTGACTCTCAATTTCGCTCACTTGTTGGGCGAAATTCTTGTCTATGGCCATGCGGTCCTTGACTTGCTTGATAGCATGTAGCACGGTGGCATGATTGCGCCCACCAATATGCAGACCAATCTTGCTGACCGTCAGTTTCGTGTGCTTTTGGGCAAGACACATTGCTGTCTGTCGAGCCTGGACGATATGAGCCTTCCGGCTCTTCGAGAATATGTCCTCCTGCGTAACGTTCCACATGGTGCAGACTGCCTCAATGATGGCTTCAAGAGTGACATTCCTGACTTGATACTTCAGGGTTCGGCGAACGACTTGTTCTGCCATCTCGATATCAATGTCGCGATTGTAGACTACAGAGTAGGCCATCAGCGAGTTGACGATGCCCTCTAGGTCACGCACGCTTTCGTTCGCATTTTCAGCTACATAATCCACGACGTCTTCAGAAATGGTCAAGCCGTCGCGGCGAATCTTGCTGAGCAGAATTTTTTTGCAAAGGTCGTGATTCGGTTTCTCAAGCTCGGTCGTCAGCCCCCACTTAAATCGGGTGAGCAGGCGTTCCTCCATTCCTTTCATTGACGCAGGATGGCGGTCGCTGGTCAGAATAATTTGCTTCCCGTTCATCTTCAGATGGTTGAAGATGTGGAAGAATGCCAATTGTGTACCTTCCTTCAACGCCAGTTCCTGTATGTCATCAATAATCAGCACATCAATAGTCTGATAAAAGTGGATGAAGTCGTTGAAGTTGTTGTTCCGTCTGCTGTCAGTAAATTGCACCTCAAACTGATGGGCTCCCACATACAGGACTCGCAGTGAGGGATGGAGTTCCTTAATTCGCAGGCCGATAGCATTTACAAGATGGGTCTTCCCGACCCCTGAACTTCCGTAGATGAAGAGAGGATTAAACGTTCCCTGGGTTGGGTTTTCAGCAATGGACTGACCGATGGAGCGAGGGAGTTTGTTACTTTCACCTTCGATGAAATTGTCAAACCGATAGTCTTTGTTTAGCTGGGAGTCCAGTTCCTCGTCTGTCGTCTTTTGATTGAGGTTTTTGAACGTATTGTCCTTGCTCAGACGTTGTTTCTTGACGGCTGCCGACTCTCCTTCCACCTGAATGGCAATATTGTTGGTGCTGTCTGTCTGGATACGATAGACAATCCGGGCATCCTGGCCGAATATGCGCCACACAACATTGTATATCAATTGCTTGTATGGACCGTCCAGCATTTCGAAGAAATAATTGCTCTGAACACCCAGCAACAATTCCTTCTTATCTCGTTCGAAGGATATGAATTCGATGGGGTTGAACCAAGTCTGGAACTCATGATCCTTTACGTTGCACTTGATAACTTCAAGGCAACGTTCCCATTGTTTTCCACTTGCAACTTCCGAACTCATTTCGTGTCAACCTTCCTTTGTTTCCTCAAAAATAGACTATTTCGCTTTTTTACCAAACACAGAGAAGTGTACGTAACGGGAAGGGTGGGCCTTCAAGTCCTCTAACAGGCTTGTGGCACTGATTACCGTATTGTTCAGATTCCCATATAGGGCAGTGTCGTTGAGCAGCAAGCCGAGGTTGTTGTCGGGGCTGTTCAACTTGTTGGTCGCGGCTTGCACGTTGTCCATTGTCTGGTTGACCTTGTTCAATGTGGTTTGCAGTTCCAATTTGTTGAGATTGTCAGTCAGCGTCACCACGTTCTCCCCGGCTTTGTTAAAGGTGGTGGCCATCTGTGGAATATCTTTGTTAAGCAGATGGTTTAGCTGCTTGGAACTTTCGTTTAGGTTGGCTGTCACGTGCTCTGCATTCACCATGATTTGCGAGAGATTGGGATTACTGGCCAATGCGTTGAGTGTCAGAATTAGTGAATCGACATGTGCAAGTACCACTTCCACCTTTGGCAGCACATCGGCAGCGGCAGCCATGAGTCCGTTTGCGGTATTGCCGATGAGAGTGTCGCCCGGCATATATCGATCGGCGGGGTTGGGCCCCATGGTCATGTTCAGGGTACATCCGCCCAGCATGGCTTCGTCTAATGCTGCGATGGTCCCATGAGGGATTTTCACGTTCTTGTCAACACTGATGGCCACAATGACGTTGCCGGGATGATTGTAATCGTAAACTACGTTGCTGACGATGCCGATGTTGAACCCGTCGGCGTAGACCGTGCTGCTTTTTGACAAAGCCTTGGCATCCTTGAAACGTATGTAGTAGGTATCGTTCGTGTCAAACAATTTTACCCCTTTCAGGAACTTCATTCCGAAAAAGAGCACCACCAGTGCCACGATGCCTGTGATGCCAATCTTTATTTCTCTTTTCATGTATCTGCGTCTTTTAAATCTTAATACCCTAAAATCTTAACTCTTTGGCTATTGCTTATAGTAACTCTGGAAAGCGTTGAAAATGGCTCGGCTCATCTTGGCAATGCCGTCTGCCGAGTTCAGAAATTGCTCTTCCTGGCGGTTGTTGATATATCCCAACTCAATGAGTACACTGGGCATGGAGGTGTTTCGCAGTACCAAGAACCCTGCCTGGAACACACCCTTGTTGACACGTCCGGCGTGGGTTGAGAACTGGTTTTGCACCATTCCTGCAAACTTCACGCTCTGCTGCATGTGAGTGTCCTGCATCAGTTCGAAGATGATGTAACTTTCGGACGAACGCGGGTCGAATCCCTCATAACGCTCCTCATAGTTGCTCTCCAGGGTGATGACTGAATTTTCACGTTTGGCGACGGCAAGGTTGTCGGCTGCTCGGTGCATACCGAGAGTGTAGGTTTCCGTGCCACGTGCCGTCGTACCTTTTCGGCCTGCGGCTGTGCTGTTTGTGTGGATGCTCACGAACAGGTCGGCCTTGTTGCGGTTGGCTATTCGCGCTCGTTGGTCCAGTTCGATGAACGTATCCGTCTTTCTTGTATAGATGACTTTGACATCAGGACAATTCTGTTCTACCAATTTCCCAAAAGCTAAGGCAATGGCCAGATTGATGTTCTTCTCTTTTGAGACAAATCCCAGTGCGCCAGCGTCTTTTCCACCATGACCTGCATCTATGACTAAAGTGTAGGCATTGCCTCGGAATGGAATCAATAGGCTGGTTACTAATACAATAAAGAATATGGCTCTTTTCATTGGAGTGTCATGTCTTCACGTTTGTGTTGCAAAGATAGTACAAAAAAGCGAAAAGGCAAAGCCGAATCTTCAAAACTTTGAAAACTCACGGCTAAAAACAATTATAAGTAAGAGAGTTTGCCCCCTTGATGCCATACCGAAGAAGGGGACAAACTCTTCCGCTTAACCGACCTTGTCGTCAGGTGTGACTATAAGTTGATGTCGAACCGTGCTCCGGCCAGCACCCAGATTCCAGGTTGGCGTATATTGCCAAGGTCGTAATAGCAATGGTTCGTAATGTTGGTTCCTTGTATATAAGCATTCCAGTGAGGCTCTGTCCACTGAATCTTCAGGTCTAGCGTGGCGTAGGGCTTGTAATTGACCAACTCGCCATTGGTTGACCCACGCAGAAAGCCCGTGACCGAATCTATATAGGTGCCCGTATAGTCGATGTATTGCCCCATACGGTCTTGCCATCGCAGGCTCCATGTGGCTTCCAGACGTGATATAATCTTGTGGTTGAGAGAGGCGACGAACTTATGGCGCAAGTACTCCAGGGCATAGTTGCTCTTGTATATTACCTTGTCGTCTCTTCGATGCTGATGTATGTATGTATAACCGACTGATAAAGAACGTATATATAAATCTTTCTTCAATAATTGTTTGAAGTTAATCTTTGCCTCTGCCTGTACGCCCATATTGTCCAAGTTGAACGACGTAGAGTGGTAGATGTCATCAGCTGTGTACATCACCCAGTCTATCATGTCTTGCCCGCGATGGTAGAATCCTCGCAGGGTTGCCTGAAAACCGGGGAGGGAGTAGCGGACTCCTACCTGCGTGGAGTGGTTAATTTCGGGGCGTAGCCCGACATTTCCGCTCAGTGTGGGCGATTTATAATAGAGGTCGGTGAACGAGGGGAGGCGGAATCCCTTGCTATAAGAGGCATAGAGCTTCCAGTTCTTCGTGGGGCGGTAGGCGATGTCCACACCGGGATAGAGGCGGAATCTGTGGTCGACTGAAGTGTTCATGTTGGCAATGACTCCCGCCGAAAGTGTCCAGTGGTCGAGCAGAATGTTGTGCTCCAGATTGTATGAGACATTGGTGCGGTTGTCCTTGTGGGTGTAGAATATGTCACGTCCTCCGTGCACCTCCACGTATTCTTTCTCTTCTGTGGGCTTACCGAGGTTGGTCGAGAGAATAACTTCATGGCGGATTTCAGTACCCAGAGCCGTGCGCCCCCCGCACCAGTTGAAATAGCCTCCGAGTTTCACTCCGTAGACATCCACTTGATGGAAATTCTCGCCGAAGCGCTCGCCCCGGACAAGTTCGAAGTTGTCATAGGTGCGGTTCCACCAGATTTGCGGCGTAAAGTGGAAACGCCCCTTTGTCTCGGCTCCTACACTCGTCAGATAGCGCTCGTTGCGCTCATACTGGTCTGGATAGGCTGCAGAATAGAATGTGTTGGCACCGTAATTCTTTTTTGAAAAGCCGAACTGCCATTTTAGGTCGAATGACTCGTGAGTGTAATCTCCCTGGTAGTAGAGCTGCACCTTGCGCCAGTCGCTGTTATCGGGGTCCCCCTTGGTGCGCCCGCCGCCAATGCTCAGCCGATTGCCCACGTGGCCGTATTTCAGACTCACGCGTGTATCGCCCTGCACGGTGCCGAACATGCCTCCCTCGGCACCGCCCGCGATGTGGTTCTGCGTCTCCTGGCGGGTCACGATATTGATGCAGCCTCCGAATGCGGAACCACCGTAGACACGGCTGTCAGCACCTTCCAGAATCTCGATACGTTCGATGTCCGAAAGGTTTACGGGCAGGTCGGCTGCCAGGTGGCCTGTGTGGGGGTTGCTGATGCTGGTACCGTTCAGTAAGAGTGTGATTTGGTCGAAGGTACCTCCGTCGATACTGATGTCCGTCTGAATACCAAAGCCTCCACGTTGACGGACATCCACGCCGGAAGCTAATTTGAATAGGTCGTTTACACTCTGCACGCCCGCTTGCTCGATGTCTTGGCGGGTCAGCACCGTAACGATACGTGCCGACTGCAACTGCGTCAGCGGGGCCATGGTGCCGGAAACCGAAACTTCTCTGAGCGTCTGTGTGTCGTCATCGTCTAGAGCCTTGCTTGCCATGCGGCTTGTCTCAGCCTCCACTGGAGTTACCGAGGCCAACGTGGACACGCTTAGCACACCGATGCGAATTAGACGACCCAGACTGGCAAAGGCACTGTACCCCTTGTTGCTGTACTGCTTCCAGGTGACGACACCAATGACCCTCCTTGTCTGTTTGTTGAACATAAATAGATAAATTAAATTAGCCGCAATATCGCGGTTTTCTCATTCGCGGTGCAAAGGTACATAAAAAATCTGACATCCGGGAAGTCCGAATCCCCAAAATAGCGTATGCAAAATAAGAATACTTTCTTATGGCTCGAAGAAAGCGTTCTTATGGCGATAGGAATAGTAATCATACGTTCAGAGGTAATATAGGGTGTGCAATCCGTCCCTTACTTTTTTGTATCATTGGCATAAAGTTCGTATATTTGCAGTGCATAAACGGAAACGGTAACTAACATATAACATACAAATATGAACCACCAATTCATTTTGTCAGATTCCGATGGGGAGAGAGGCATGGGCTGCACAATGAAGCGAGGTGCCTTGTTGATACTGCTGCTCCTTGTATCGATGTCCGCCCTTCAAGCTCAGGACGGAACGGGAGACGAAGTTGTGCAGGCCATAAAGGATGACATCCAGGCTGTGAAGGCAAAGGTGCGCGAGACGCGAAGCCTGTTGCGCGACCAGGAACGTGAACTTCGCAAACTCACGGCCGAACTGGAACGCACGCGAACTACCATACAGCAGAACAAGCAACGTGCACGCGAGGCCAGGAAGAACGGAAAAGAGTTTACCCCCAAACCTATCGTACGGACCTACACCAGTGTGTACGCCCACGAGGAAACTCAGGCCCAGAAGTTGGATTCCAAGGATAATCCCGAAGTTCAAAGAGGAAAATCCCGGAATGAGTCAGCGAAGGCTGCCGGGCAGGAAGCACAACCGGCTGAAAAGAGTGGACAGACTGCTCAACGGCCCGAAACGGGCAGACGTGCTACAAAGAAGTCCAGTAAAGCAGAATCACGTGAGAAGGTGGCAGATCCTGCTAAAGAGCAACCTAAACAGGCTGAGCAGACTAAACAGGGACCGGCTCCTGCAGGACAGGCAGAGCAGAAGACCGCAGACCTTCCCAAAAACGAACCGCAAACCAAGAAGGCTCCCTCTGCGACAAACAACCGCCGCATAAGCGACAAGGAGGCTCTCCGGCTCCAAAAGCAGCGAAACAAGTATTACGAAAATCAGCTGAAGGAAAAGAAAAAGGCCGCCCAAGAAGCGGAAAGAAAGGCCGCAAAAGAGGCCGCGCAGGCCGAGAAGGAAAAGAAACGTGCAGAGAAAGAAGCTGCGCAGGCCCGCAAAAAGATGGAGAAAGAGAAGAAGAAAGCGGAAGCACCCGTCGCTTCAGCGCGCCGCCAGCGTGACATGAAGGAGAAAGAAAATACAGAAGAGACCAAGGAACCCGAAAGCAACGAAGCGACGAAAGAAGCCAAAGGCACAGAAGGCTCAGAGCAACCTAAAGACGCATAACAGAAATGCCACGAATTACATAGAATCCGTGGCATTTTTTATTGTAAACAAACTCTCCGCTTACCGTGTCATAGTCCAGCCCAGTTTCAGACCGGAATAGTTTCCGAGCAGATTTCCGAACATGCCGGTAGCCTTGGTTGACGACGAGAGTGTGGTCATGATATTCAGTATCTTGTCTGCATCGAAAAGCATGTACATCTCATTACCTACGACGCTGACATAGAGACTGATGCTTGCCATGCCGAGGGCACCTTGAATTGTCATCTTCCCAGAGCCTGTGTCGTAAGAGTAAGTCCCGTTGAGGGTCTTCCCGTTACGCGTCATCTTGCATGTGCCGTCGTTGGCAAAGGTCAGTGTGGTCTTCCCTGGTTGGAATCCAATCTTCTTGAGTTGGTTGCCCAACGTGCTTTCAATCTTGTTGCTTGCCACGGAAGAACCAATCTTTGCCAAGATGTTCTCACTTTCGAAAGCCACCTTGGGGGCAGCATACGTCCAGGTGCCGACGATGGAGTTCTTGGTGGTCTTGTTCCCAAGCAGGGTAGTCAGTAGGGTGCCGAGGACGGAGGTGCCCGCAGAAGTCAGCACACTAGTGGTAGTTCCATTGTTGGTTCCGCTAAGCAGATTGCCTGTACTTGATGACGAACCGAAGCAACTGCTCAGCATTAATGCAGCGCTCAAAGTGGCAGCCAAAAAATAATTTTTTTTCATAACTTACTAATATTTTAATTGTTAAAAAGATTTACAAAGGAAGTAGGGTAGGGGGTCTCAAATTCCATCCTGACACCCGTCATGGGGTGATAAAGAAAAAGTCTATAGGCATGGAGACAGAGGCGGTGAAGCGGGTCGCGCCCATTCCCATATTTGGTATCGCCCAGTACGGGATGGCCAATATCCGCCATGTGTACGCGAATCTGGTTCTTACGCCCTGTTTCCAAGCGGAGTTCTACCAATGATATATCGTCAGCCGTCATATCGACCCGATAGTGTGTGACAGCCAGTTTGCCGCCGTTGTCTGTAGGACTGCTATAAGTCACACATGCCTTATTGTCCTTCAACCAGTTTTCTATGGTTCCGCCTTCACGCTCCATCTTTCCGGAAACGACAGCGATGTATCGGCGGTCGAAAACCCGGTTCTTCCAGTCGCGTTCCAGAATCTGTGCGGCTTCAATGCTTTTGGCGTATATCATCAGTCCGCTGGTATCACGGTCGAGGCGGTGAACTACGTGGGCATGGCATTTGAAATGCCTCTTTTGAAAGTATTCGTCCAGAATTGTTTTCACACAAAACTGCTTGGCTGTTGCCGCCATGCTGAGGATGCCCTCATTTTTTTCAATAATGATGATGTCCTTATCCTCATAAATGATTTTAATCCATTTGCTGGATAGCTCCGTACTGCGGCGATGCTTGCTCACGCTGACAACCATGCCGGGCCGCAGCTGGTAGTCGTATTGTGTCACTAACTTACGGTCGACGTTGACACCGTGGCCTTTTAGTATATCTTTGAGGCGATTACGACTGATTCCATGCATCTGCACGTTCAGAAAATCCATTAGCGTCATTTCTTCACGCACAACGTATTCGTTATACTTATTAGCTACATACTGGGCTGTGGTAAGATTCTTCATTTCTCAATCTTTATACCTTCGTTATGTTAAAGCGTCTATAATTATTAGAATGGACGTTATGTTTAATCCAGTTCTGTTGATACACCCCTAATCAACTTGAGACGGTTCGTAAGGGATTCGGAGTCTCCCATGCGAATTTGCAGGCGCAAAGAGCAGTCAATCTGGAAATCCTGAGAAAGGACTTTAGGATTGAGTTCCTTCACGACGCGCATCACGTCGTTCATCAACGTATATTCGAAATGCACTTTGATGATACAGTCAACGGTCCGTTCTTCGATTTCTGAATTTGCAATTGCTTCAATCGCAGCCTGCTTATAGGCATTTGTCAATCCGCTTGTGCCAAGCTTAATGCCCCCAAAGTACCGGACTACGATAATCAAGATATCCGTTAGTTCGTTTTTGTTAATCTGTCCGAGAATTGGTTTTCCTGCCGTTCCTGAAGGCTCACCGTTGTCAACGGTTCGATATTGCTCGCGTTGATGCCCCAGCATATAAGCATAGCATACGTGTCTGGCATCATAATATTCACGTTCAATCTGACTGACCAAATCCTTAATTTCATCAGTGGTCTCTACATGAAAGGCGAAGGCGAGAAACTTACTCCGTTTCTCGCTATATTCGCCTTTCGCAGAAGCTTTTATAGTCAGATATGAATCTTGCAATCTATCGAATCTTTGTCAGTCCAATTTGTGTACGACCAGTCCACTGCGCAACTTCGGTTCGAACCAAGTTGCCTTGGGGGGCATGATTTTGCCATTATCGGCAATGTCCATGATTTCCTGCATCGAAACGGGATATAAGGCCAGAGCCATCTTCATCTCACCGCTGTCCACGCGGCGTTCCAGCTCTTCGTAGCCACGCAGGCCACCCACGAAGTCAATGCGCTTATCGCTGCGTAAATCTGTGATACCGAGTAATTTATCGAGAATTAGGTTGCTGCTTACGCTTACGTCCAATCCACCTATTGGGTCATTGTCGTCGGCCAGTCCCTCATGAAGCGTCAGCAAATACCAGTAGCCACCCAGATAGAGTGAGAATTGGTGCTTACGTGAGGGATGGATACGCTCCTTGCCCTGGCATTCGATGTCGAAATCCTCTGCCAGCATAGCCAGGAACTCTTCCTCGGTCTTTCCGTTAAGATCCTTCACGACGCGGTTGTAGTCGAGAATGGTCAGCTGCGATGCTGGGAAACATACGGCCATAAAATAGTTGTACTCCTCGTCACCACGGTGGTTGGGGTTCTGACTGGCCTTTTCGGCACCTACCAATGCCGCCGCTGCCGAACGATGGTGGCCGTCTGCTATATATAAATAAGGTATGTGAGCGAAGGTGTCCGTGATGGTCTCAATGTCGTGCTTGTCACTGACTGGCCACAGTTGGTGGCGGAATCCATCGATGGGAGCAATGAAGTCATACTCGGGAGCCGTCTTTGCATAGCGAGCTACCAAATTGTCAATCACCTCATTATCCTTGTAAGCAAAGAATACGGGCTCCATATTGGCATTCGTGGCGCGAACGTGCTTCATACGGTCCTCCTCCTTGTCGCGACGGGTCAGTTCGTGCTTCTTGATGACGCCGTTCTTTGTGTAGTCGTCCACCAAGGCTCCGACCACCAGTCCGAACTGCGTCTTGCCGTTCATGGTCTGGGCATAGATGTAGTACATGTCCTGTGCGTCTTGCACAAGCCAACCTTCTTGTTGGAACTTTTGGAAGTTCTTTGCCGCTTGCTCATAGACTCGCGGGTCGTACTCGCTCGTGCCCACAGGAAAATCGATTTCAGGCTTGATGATGTGATAGAGGCTCTTCTCGTTCGTACCAGCCTCTACCCTCGCCTCTTCACTCTCCAACACGTCATAGGGACGGCTCTCTACCAGTTCCACCAGTTCTTTGGGTGGACGCAGGCCTCTAAAGGGTTTTATTGTTGCCATGATATTCGTTCTATCTGGAGTTATCTGAATAATCAGGTTCCTCGGAATTTTATTTAATTCAACTTAAACTTGGTGATGCCCTGCTCAAGGAAGCCCACAATCTGATTGGCAGCAGCGATACCCGCATTGACGTTGGCCTCTGCTGTCTGTGCTCCCATCTTCTTGGGTGTGGCAAAATAGCGACCGGAAGCTTTCTCTTGAAACTCTGCATCCATGTCGGGCTTGATGTCGGTCAAGTACTTCAGGTCTGTGCGCTCCTCCAGCAAGGTAAGCAGTCCGGCCTCGTCGATGACTTCCTTACGTGCGGTATTTACAAGGATGCCCCCCTTCTTCATGCGCCCTACAAGATTGTGGTTGATGCTTTGGCGTGTCTCGGGGGTTGCGGGGATGTGCAGGCTTACAATGTCGCACTCGTCGAATAATGCCTCTTGATTGTCCACAGCCACTACCCCACTCTGCTCGATTACTTCCTTCGGACAGAAAGCGTCGTAGGCGTAGACTTTCATGCCAAAGCCTTTTGCAATGCGGGCTACGTTGCGTCCCACGTTGCCAAAGGCCAGGATGCCCAGTTTCTTGCCCATGAGTTCCGTGCCGCTGGTGCCATTGAAGAAGTTGCGCACGCCATAGACTAACATGCCGAAGACCAGTTCTGCCACGGAGTTGGCATTCTGCCCGGGAGTGTTCATCGCGATGACGTGGTGGGCTGTGCATGCGGCTAAGTCAAGGTTGTCGAACCCAGCTCCGGCGCGCACCACTATCTTCAGTTGCTTGGCGGACTCTATGACTTCAGCATCCACCTTGTCCGAACGGACAATGAGCGCATCGGCGTCTTTCACGGCCTCCAATAGTTGGGACTTCTCAGTATATTTCTCCAACAAGGCCAGTTGGTAGCCGGCTTTATCCGTCACTTCACGTATGCCATCGACAGCAACCTTGCTGAATGGCTTCTCTGTTGCAATGAGTATCTTTGCCATACGGAGTCTTGTTTAGTGCAATTTCTCAAATTCTTGCATACAAGTGACTAATGCATTCACACCCTCCATGTCCATCGCATTGTAGCACGAAGCACGGAAACCGCCGACAGAGCGATGGCCCTTGATGCCCACCATGCCGCGCTCTGTGGCAAACTGCATGAAGTCTGCCTCCAGTTCCTTGTATCCGTCGTTCATCACGAAGCAAAGGTTCATTACGGAGCGGTCCTCCTCGGCTACTGTACCACGGAATAGTTTGTTGCGGTCAATCTCGCCGTAAACCACCTTGGCACGCTCCAGCGCACGGCGCTCCATTTCCTTTACGCCACCACACTTCTTTATCCATTTCAGGGTCTGGAGAGCGCAATAGATTGGCACCGTGGGAGGCGTGTTGAACATAGACCCGCCCTTAATGTGTGTGCGATAGTCCAGCATCGTAGGAATCTGACGCGACACCTTACCAAGGCACTCGTCCTTGACGATGACGAAGGTGACACCTGCCATGGAGAGATTCTTCTGTGCACCACCGTAGATGAGGTTGTACTTCGATACGTCAATGGGGCGTGAGAAAATGTCGCTGGACATATCGGCCACCATGGGCACTGGGCTGTCCAGTTCGCGGCGGATTTCGGTACCATAGATGGTGTTGTTCGTCGTAATGTGGAAATAGTCGGCATCCGTGGGAATCACGAAGTCTTTGGGGATGTAGCTATACGTACTCTCGGCACTTGAGGCCACTTCCACGGCCTCGCCGAAAAGTTTCGCTTCTGCAAGTGCTTTTTTGGCCCATACGCCTGTGTTCAGGTAAGCGGCCTTGTGTTCCAGCAGGTTGAAAGGCACCATGCAGAACTGCAGACTGGCACCTCCGCCGAGGAAGAGCACCGAGTATCCTTCGGGTATGTCCAGAAGTTCCTTGAACAAGGCTACCGTCTCGTCGACTACAGGTTGGAAGTTTTTGGCACGATGGCTCATTTCCATCAGGCTGAGTCCGCTGCCTTCAAAATCAAGGCATGCAGCTGCTGTTGCTTCCATCACTTCGCGTGGCAACTTTGAGGGGCCTGCGTTGAAATTGTACTTTTTCATAGGATTCGTGTTATTTAATATTAACAGATTCGATAGCAAATTTACGAACAATCTATGACAAAACCAAAGAAATATAAGACATTTTACGGTCTATATTCTAATTCAGTTCCCCACTTCGAGGGTTTGGCAGCCATATAAAAGTCAAGGATGCCTCCCGCTATGATGTCTGTGTAACGGATATAAGAATAGGGCCATGGTTTTCCGTTCAAGCGTACTTCCTTGACGTAAACATTTTTGTCGCTGTTGTTATGGGTGCGGATGACGAAAACCTTATTTTCATCCAGTTTCAGCGTAGCCTCTTCCACGATAGGGCTGCCGATTACGTAGACACCTCCGCAAGGGGCAACCTGATAGAGACCTAAGGCTGACAATATGTACCAGGCCGACATCTGGCCGACATCCTCGTTGCCGCAGAGTCCCGCAGGTTGGTCAGTATAGAGTTCTGACATTACCTGGCGCACTCTCTTTGCCGTCTTCCATGGTTGGCCTACATAGTTATACAAATATAAGGTATGATGACTTGGCTCATTACCATGTGCATATTGCCCTATCAGGCCCGAGATGTCGGGATTGGCGTTTTCTCCCAGGTCGCTGTCCGCCTCAAATAGTGCGTCGAGACGGCTTGCGAAGTCCTTCTCGGAGGGAAAGCACGATACCAGCCCGTGTACATCATGGGGCACGAGCCAGGTGTATTGCCATGGGTTGCCTTCCGTGTAGTCGCGTGTCTGATGGCATGGGTTAAAGTTCGGTTCCTCACGGAACTTACCATCGGTGGAGAGGGCACGCATACATTGTTTCTCGGCATCGAACATTCGTTTGTAGCCTTGGCTTCGATTGTAGAAGTAAGCACTATCCTGCTTCTCCCCGACAAGCCCGGCCACTTGGGCAGCACTCCAATCGGCCAAGAAATACTCCAGGCTCTTGGCTACGGCTTCACCGTCCCCCGTGTCCCACGTGACCCACCCGTATTTCTTCATTTGATTAAGCGATCGGCTGTCCTTCTGCAAACTTGTTTTCATGGCTTGGAATGCTTCCTTGTAGTCCACGCCCTTCACGCCTTTCAGCACCATGTCTGCGAGAACGGGAACGGCAGGACACCCTACCATGCAGTAAGTCTCGTTTGACATCAAGTGCCACACGGGCAGTTCGCCTTGCTCACGATAGATGGCGAGCATCGTCTTGGCATAATCCGTCAGCAGGTCGCGCTGTATGAGCGTGGCCAGAGGGTGGGCAGCCCGGTAGGTGTCCCATAGTGACCATGTAGTGTAGTTCTGGAAATCTGCATTGTGATATATTCGCCCGTCTGACCCCATATAGTCTCCGTTGATGTCGCTCCAGATTGCGGGTGCATAGAGAAAATGGTACATACCCGTATAGAAGATGCGACGTTCGCGTTCCGTGCGGAATTTGGCCTGGATGCGCCCCAGTTCCTCGTCCCAGGTCTGTTGGGCTTGCTCGCATACGGCGTTGAAGTCCCATCCCGGCAACTCCACGGCCATGTTCAGGCGGGCATTCATCTCGTTAGTGGGAGATAGTGCCACTTTGGCCATCACGCTCTCTCCTGGCCCGACCTCAAAGGTCGCTTGTGCATAGGGTGAGCCCTGTTCGTTGCAAAGCCAGTGGTGTATGGGCTTGGAGAACTGGATGAGAAAATAGAGTTGCTGCCGCCTGGCCCATCCGTGGCTGATACGGAACCCAGCGAGGGTGGATTCGTCAAGTTTATAAATTCGGGACTCCAAACGACTATCCCCGACGGCGTTGAGGAGGTCTATGACGATGCGGGCATTGTTGGAACCACGAGGGAACGTGTAGCGATGGAAGGCCACACGTGCCGTGGCTGTCATTTCGGCTTTGATGTTGCCTCTGTCCAGTATCACCGAGTAGTAGCCCGGGCGTACTTCCTCGTGTTCGTGGCTGAAGGTGCTTGCCAATCCCTCGCGGCTTAGTTCTACTTCCTGCAAGGTCGGCATCAATGCAAGGTCCCCCAAATCACTACAGCCGGTGCCGCTTAGGTGCAACTGGCCGAAGCCTACTATCTTTTTGCCTTTATAGTGGTAACCCGAGCACCAGTCCCACCCAGTTTCTAATTGGGTGGGGCCTACGTTGACCATGCCTTGGGGCACATTGGCTCCGACAAAAACGTGACCATGGTCACTGGAGCCAATCATGGGGGCTACATAATCTGTCAGACGTTGAGCTTGACTGAGTGCACCCTGAAGAATCAGTGCTAATAATACGATGCGTTTCATAGTGAATTTATGATTATTCTGTACAAAGATAATATTATTTTTTCACTATTTCACTTTTTCCTTTTCA
>JAFTEX010000011.1 GCA_017453445.1 Bacteroidaceae bacterium | reverse complement strand
TTTCAACTTTCAACTATTCAAGAGGCTGCCCGCCAGTTTGTCGAGAATATGGGCGACCGCACCGTCTTTGCCTTCTACGGCTCGATGGGAGCCGGCAAGACCACCTTTATCAAGGCCGTTTGTGAGGAACTTGGTGTGACGGAGGACGTCGTGGCCTCCCCCACCTTCGCCATCGTCAACGAATACGAAGGACGCGAGGGGGCCATCTTCCACTTCGACTTCTACCGCATCAAGCGGCTGGAGGAAGCCGTGGACATGGGTTTCGACGACTACCTCTACTCGGGTCGGCCCTGCTTCATCGAGTGGCCCGAACTTGTGGAACCCCTCCTGCCCAACGACACCGTGCGCGTCATCCTCAGCGAGAACCCCGACGGGTCGCGTTCGCTCACGATGGAATAGGAAAAAAACGGTCATTCAAAGCAACTTTCCATAGGCAAGGACATATCAAAAAGCACTAAGAGGCTCGTTCCCAACGCATTCCAAGGGAACGAGCCTCTTAGTTTTTTCCATAGCCAAACGATACAACGGACGAGAAAAAGCCGTAACTTTGCAACAGGAATCAATACAAGCGCACCATGAGACACACAAAAGTCCTATTCCTGCCATTCCTTTTTCTGCTGACCGTTGCCTGTCAGCCCCACCGTTCCCATGACAACAATAAGGAACGCGCACGCGACGTGTACCGCCAGGCCGAGGCCTTGCTGGAACAGGACAGCACGCAACAGGGCAAGCAACTGCTGCACCGTGCCATCCGGCAGGCCCGGCAGGAGAACGACCCGCACACGCTCTACCTGTCCCAACTGCTCCTTGCCCAGCAACTCTCATGGGGTGACACCGAGGGGGCACTCCAGACGGCCCGTGAGGCACTGCAGACCTACGAGCAGCACCCCGACAACGAGCGCAACCACCTCATCCTGCTCGACTATGTGGCCACCTACGCCTCACAACTCGCCTACAACGCGGAATCGTCCTTCGACGAAGCCCTACGCTATGCGCACGAGGCCCACCGGCTGGCCGTGGCGTCCAGCGACTCATTGGGCACGGAACTGGTGAGCCAGACTCTCACCACCCTGGCCAACATCCACTGGGCACAGGAGGAATACCCGAAGGCGCTGGATTGCGCCCGCGAGGCTGTGCAGCAGGCCACCCCTACCCTCTTGCTCGGTGCCCAGCAGGTCTATGCCCGCTGCCTTGTGGCCTGCGACTCGCTCGCCCAGGCCGAGCGGGTCTATCGGCAGATGGAGTGCGGCAACGACCTGCAAGCGGCCTACATCGTGCAGAGCAACCTGGCCAAACTGGCCCTGCGCCGCAGCGACACTGAGGCGGCCACCGAGGCCATTGACGAAGCCTTCGCCCACGCCGAGGACCTCTACTTCAAGGCACTCAGCGAGAAGGAAGGCTACTACCGCAGTGCCCTCCGTCAGGAACTGGAGAATGAACAGATGCGCCACCGCCAGTCGCGCCACCGTCTGCTTCTTGCGGCCATGGGACTCTTCCTGCTGACAATCGGGGTGGCCGCTGGCCTCATCCTCCGTGCCCGCATGCAACTCATCGGCCAACGCCGGCGTGCCGAAGTGTGGCGGCGCAAGCACGAAGTGGACGAACGCATCCGTCAGGATCAGCATCACCTCCGGGAGGCCGAAGCCCAGCGCGAGCAACTGCGGCAACGCGATGCCACGGTGGACTTCCTGAAGGGATTCATCCTGCAGCGCTCCGAGGTCGTGCAGAAACTCAACACTAACACCGACCGTCACATCACCTTCTCCAACCGTGAGTGGGCCGAAGTGGAACGCACCCTCAACGCCATCGACGACGACCGTTTCCAACGGCTCCGGGCCAACTACCCCGACCTGAAGGAGGAGGACCTGCGGCTCTGCATCCTCACACGCCTGCGCCTCTCCAACCGTGCCATCGGCAACGTCTATGCCATATCCGTCTCGGCCGTGCAGCACCGTAAACTGCGCATCAAGAAAGAGGTGCTCCGGCAACTCGACCCCGACACTACGCTCGAACAAGTTCTCGACAAGATATAACTTCCTCAACCACGAAATAATCGAATAATATTCGGCCACTAAAAATACAAAACTACCGCGATTAAACGGATTTAACAGAAGATAGCCTAAAAAAATAATCACACACTAAACCCATAAGACCATGAAACGATTTCTACTCCTGACCGTATGTTGCCTGACAGCCTTAGGCTGCTGGGCGCAAGCAAGTGATGAATATGTGCCCTTCGTCTCGAAACTCAAGACATGGCATGTGCTGGGCTTCTGCGTGGGGCCATACACGTCAGATAAGTTCTATTACTTTGGCAATAAAGACGTAGCAATTGGCGAACATACGTACTTGAATCTCTATGAGAAGGACTTGAGCAACTGGGACGAAGAATACTGGGACGAGGGGCAAGATGATGAGGAAGCCATATCATTAGGCCTTTTCCGCGAAGAGGATAGGCGTGTCTATCTTTATGACGAGGAAACAGGATATGAACACTGCGTCTATGACTTCAACCTGCAAGAGGGAGATGTATTTGACATCGGCTGGGGCAACGAGGCAGACCGTTGCGTAGTGACGGCTATTGGCGAGGAAGTCATTGCAAATCAGCATCTGCGCACCATAACTTTCAGTTCCGTCGATACAGAACAAGGCGGCAAAGGCGGGCATGAAGAACACACATGGGTAGAAGGCATTGGCGACACGAGTCGCCCAGATTATGGCTGGATTGGAAACTATAGAGTCAGTTCATGGAGTTACCATGTGGCCTATATGACTATGCTTAATGACGAATATGTTTATTGCCCTCTTTCCTTCTATGGTGCATGGGGGAGTAATAATCATGTAATCGGTCAGAATGTTGTAAAAGGCGAAGAAATGCAGCCCGAGAGTTACAAAGGACAATACCTGTTAGATTACGAAATCATAAACAATCAACTGCATGTTAAAGGCTACATGTGGATGCAGTCTTGTCCCGACTACTACATTTACTGCAAAGTTAGCCCCCATGAAGGTAACTATAGTAAATACCAAATAGTTTTAACATTGGAGGAGGTGATGCCACATACAGACTGCATTAGCACTCCACACGCTGTTGATCTCTACTTCAATGCCCCTATATTTGAGGAATCGTATGAGTTTGTCGTCATTGACTATGACGGCGAGCACGCTGTGCCTCAACGCTCCAGCGACTATCGTCCCTTCGTCTCGAAACTCAAGCAGTGGCATGTGCTGGGCTTCTGTGTGGGGCCCTTCTCATCTGTCGACGACTACACGTTTGCCGAGACCGAGGTGGAGAAGGACGGGAAGAACTATCTGCCTCTGCTGAAAAACTGGGAACGATATGACGGAAATGTGAAGCCCGACACTTGCGGACTGTTCCGCGAGGAAGGCCGGCGTGTCTATCTCTATGACCAGGGAACGGAATTCTGCGTCTATGATTTCACGCTGGAAGTGGGTGACACCTTCGACATCGGCTGGGGCACGGAGGCCGACCGCTGCGTCGTCACGGAGGTGGGGGAGATAGCTGTCAAAGACAGACATCTGCGCACGATTACGTTCAGTTCCGTCGATGCCGCACGCGGCGGCAAGGGATTGCACCAGAACCATACATGGATAGAGGGTATCGGTGACAGGAGTCGCCCAGATTATGGTTGGGTCTCCAACTATGTACCCAGTGACTGGACGTATGATGTTGCCTACGTGCTTACTGACTACAGAGAGGGTGACATTAACGGGTTCTATCCCTTCAATGTTTGCAGTCTATGGGGCACGTCTAACTGGGTCATCGGTCAGGAACTGGCGAAGGGCGAGCAGTGTACCAGTGAACCTGAGGGATACAGAGAGCGAGCAAGCCTTCTGGACTACGAAATCGTTGACAACCGCTTACATGTGTCTGGATACGCGGATATTTCATCCGGACCGAACAACTACATCTACTGCAAGGTAAGCCCTTATAACGGAAGTCCCGACGCCTATCAGATAACGCTGAAAGAGGAAGAAGTGGCCCCCAAACAGGATGGTTTCACCATAAATTCCGTAGATTGGAACTTCGAGGCCCCGATATTTGGAGAACCATACAAGTTCATTGCGATTGACGATGACGGCGAGCACGCTGTGCCGCAACGCTCCTACCGCCCCTTCGTGGAAGACGGGAAAGTTTGGAAGGTAGGTCTTTTCGAATCTGAAGCCCTCAATGCCTACCAGTTGCAATATTACTATTTTGAGAACGACACCACCATCGAAGACCAAATGCAGAAGAGCCTCACAGGCAAGAAACTGATGCGCCGGACGGAGGATGAAGACACCCGAAAGACCGAATACATAGCCACCATCCATGAGGAGGGCCGCCACGTTTTCCACTTCTCTCCGAATGATTTCGTATGGACGATGACCTACGACTTTGCCTCCGAAGCACGGGAGGTCGTGTTCTTTGGCTCCCCGGTGTATCCTCATACAGAGTTTTGGGGAACCATCGACAGCAAGTCTTTTATAGAGGATGCCTGCTACAAAGGGGTTGCCACAAAAGTCAGCATCAAAGACCTTGGTGGCGAGCAGGTCGAATGGTTGGAAGGTGTCGGCACACGGATTTCCCCTGTGAACAACATCGGACGACTGCTGCCAGAAATTGAGGCAGAAGCCTTGCTCTCCTGCACCGTAGGCAACGACACGCTCTTCCACAATCCCCGGTACACAGAGGAAATCTCCACCGTCTGGGAGGCGGAGGAGGAAGCGGAAGTGAAGAAGGAGAAGATTGACTTCACCCACGTCGTGAAGACCAAGCCCACCGTGCCCCGCAAGGTTGCCGCAAACGGGGCACAGGAGGCGCAGGTGGGGGCCGAAGTGAGTGAACTCTCTCTGGACATCACCTTCTCGGGACTTTCGGGTTCGTACACGGTGAGCCTCCGAAACGAGGCGGACGAGCAGGTGTTCGCCCAGCGCATGGAAACCGACAACCTGCGCTCCCTGGACGTGCGCCTGACCGACTACGAGGCAGGCCGCTACACCGTCACCGTGGAGAACGACCAAGAGGCCTACTTCGCTTCCTTCCACTTCGAGGGCAGTGCCATCCGCCCCGTCGGCAGCGACGCGACCGAGGCACCCCTCTACGACCTCACGGGCCGGCGGCTCTCCCTGCCACCCGCGCGCGGTCTCTACATCCACAACGGCAAGAAACACATCGTGAGATAAATAAGACTGCTACGAACCACACTAAAAACGAAAGCCTATGAAACGGTTACTGCTCCTGGCAATGTGTTGCCTGACAGCCTTAGGCTGTTGGGCGCAAGAGGTTTCCTCCAAGGACGCAAAGGACACGAAACTCCGCCCGATGCTTGTGGAGGGGAAAAAGTGGTATTATGCCCGTCATCGCTACGATGAGGAAAAGGGTAAATACGAATATGACTACGAGGTATGGTATACGCTGAAAGGCGACACGGTGATAGACGGCCGTCAGTATAAGAAAATGTATCGCACGGACGAGCTGACGTGGAAGGAGGTCTATTTCGGAGCCTTCCGAGAGGATGAGGAGGGGCGTGTGTGGCATTATGACCGCTACGGCGACAAGCAAGACGCCATGGCTTGCGACGTGACGCTCCGCAGTTATCCACTCTTTAAAGACACTGACCCGACCGGCGATGTCGTCAATGTGTACGGAAGGCTGTTGCACCGCTACCGCTGGGACCACCTCGTGGGCGTTGAGGGCGTGGGCCTTCAGGTCTATGGCATCGTACGGTCGCCGGAAGACCCTGAGCCTGACTGCCTTTGCGACTACGAGTCATTTGAATACGTCGAGGGCGATGTCCATTTCAGTGCCTACAACTTCGACGACCCGCACTACATCGACCTGACAAGCGACGAGAAGCAATGGGTGGCACAGAGCAACGACTTCTCCTACCGGCTCTTCCGCAAGCTGCGCACGGAGAAGAGCAAAGTGCTCTCGCCGCTGAGCGTCACCTACGTCCTGGGGATGCTGAACAACGGGGCGGCAGGCCAGACACAAAAAGAAATCAGCGAGGTGCTGGGCTTCGAAAGCGTGGAGGCGCAGAATGCCTTCTGCCAGAAGATGACAGACGAACTGGCCACCGCGAGCCTGGCTGATAACACCACAAAGACTCTCTTTTCGAACACCATCTTTGTGAATCGGGGAATGGGCTTTCAGTTGCAGAAGGACTTCACCGATGCCGCCAACCTCTATTACAATGCCACTCCCTCGGCACGCGACTTCGCCGATGGCGAGACGCTTGACGTCATCAACCAGTGGTCGAGCGACCACACGGAGGGCATGATTGAGAAAATAATCAATAAGGAGGAGTTCAACCCCAGAGCCGTAAGTTATCTGCTCAATGCCATCTACTTCAAGGGGGCATGGAGCACCCCATTCGAAGTTGGGAATACACAAGAGGAGTCCTTCAATGGTGGCGAGAAGGTGCCAATGATGCACAAGGAATATGCCGAGTTGCTATATGGTGAGAATGCCCTCTGTCAGTCCGTTGTGCTTCCTTACGGCAACGGCACCTACCAGATGCAAGTCTATCTGCCCCGTAAGGGCACGTCGCTCGAGGAACTGCTGGAGCATCTGAGCGCGAAGGACTGGAAGTTGTATCTCGGTTCCTACATGGTGGACCTGAAACTGCCACGCTTCGAAACCGAGACCAACGAGAAACTGGAACAGACGATGGCTTACCTGGGCATGCCCTTGGCATTCGACCCGGGAAGGGCCGACTTCTCCCGCCTTTGCGTGAATGACTACGAAGGGAATATCTATATCAGCATGATGAAGCAGGTGGCCAAAATCAAACTCGACGAGCAGGGCACAGAGGCTGCGGCCGTTACAATTATAGGAACTGAAACAACAGGAATCCCCGAGGAAGCCACCTTCCATGCCAACCGTCCCTTCTTCTACACCATCAGCGAACAGAGCACGGGACTCATTCTCTTCATGGGGCAATACACGGACGGCACGGCCGACTGCATTGTCTCCCCACAGGCAGGGAAGTCCTCCGACAACCGGCTCTACGACCTCACGGGCCGAAGGCTCTCCCTGCCACCCACACGCGGTCTCTACATCCAGGGCGGACGAAAGAGAGTGGTGCGATAGACGGCCACGGCCGGCTGCCCCCACCCGAAGCGGAACGTAATTCTGTACACGGAACAAGTGCAGCGGCATTTGCACATTTCAGAAAAAAGCCCTACATTTGCACTTGGTAAACCGAATCTTTCATCAAGAAACCATACACCGCATGAAGACAAGCATCCGCATACTGGCCCTCGTGCTCATGGCGGCCACGGCCACGGCCGGCTGCACGAAGGGGGGGACCGCCCGGCAGACGACCGAAGAGCGCACGCCCGCAACCGAAGGGAGCGCCCCCGCAACCGAGGAGGTGCAGGAGGACAATCTGGAGAGTGCCCTGCGGTCGGCCAACGCGCAACTGCCCTCGCGCATGGGCATCGGGTTGGTGATGACCGCGATACACATCGAGGGCGACTACGTGTTCTACGAATACGAGGTGGACGAGGAGCTGACGACCTTCGGAGATATCAAGGAAAGCGTGGAATCGGAGAAGGGACGGGAAACCATCGCCCTGCTTGCGGTCTCGATGCAAGGGGGCGAGCGGCAGTTCCTGACCAAAATCGTGGAGGCCGGAAAGGGGCTTGGCTACCGCTACAGGAGCCGACAAAGCGGCGAGACGGCTGTGGCCTCGCTCACGAATGCGGAGTTGAAGTCGTTGTTCTGACCTACTCGTCGGCCAGGCTCTCGGCGTACTCCATCTCTCCCTCCACGACCCAACGGAGGTCGTCGGGCTCGAAGTCGCCCATCTGATCCTTGCGGGCCTGGCGTGCCAGGTGCTCGGCTATGCGCTCCACGTCGATGTCGATGTAGCCTTCCTTGTCGGGTTCGGCATCGAGGATGCCGCTCTCGGCATAGTAGTCGACGATGACGTCGAGGAAATAGTAGAGTTGGTCGTCTGTGAACTTTTCCTTCACTTCCTGCGGAAGGTAGTTCTTGATGTACTCCACCGTCAGGCGGTCGTCTTCTGCGTCTTGCAGCAGTTCTTCTTCAAAGTCGGACATGGCTCGTAACTTTTAATTTTCAACTTTCCGCTCGGCTTTGCCGCTTGCGTAGCATCGCGGAGCAAGAACTTTCAACTCTCAACTTTCAACTCTCCGCTCGGCTTTGCCGCTTGCGTAGCATCGCGGAGCAAGAACTTTCAACTCTCAGAGCAGTGCCTCAATCTTCTGCACGAGGGCCGACTTAGGCAGTGCGCCGACAATGCGGTCGACGGGTTCGCCCTGGGCATTGAAGAAGACGATGGTGGGGATGCTGCTGACACGGAACTGCATGGCCAGGTCCTCGTCCTCCTCCACGTCGCACTTGCCGATGTTCACACGGCCTTCGTACTCCGTGGCCAGTTCCTCGATGATGGGAGCCACGCGCTTGCAGGGTCCGCACCATGTGGCCCAAAAGTCCAGTACTGAGGGCTTGCCGCTCTGGGCAAACTCCTTGAAATTCTCACTTGTGATGTGCTGTGCCATAATTCTAATTGATTTTATAGGTTATTGATTCTTGTTTGTCCAGGAAGTCCAGCAACTCGTTGTTGACCGTGATGGGTCGACGGGTGGCCGTGGTATGGAGTCTGGCGTGCTGGCCGAGGTCGTAGATGGAGAAGCGCAGTTGTGTCTTCCCCGGATGGTGCTCGGCATAGTCGGCGAGGAAGAAGGCGGTCTCCTCGTCCAGGTCGTCGAGCATGAAGGCGAGCGTGAGGGTCTTGACCTCCGAGTCCTTGGCGTTGCTCAGGAAGTCGATGCCGCCGATACGCATTTCCAGGCGGTCGGGCTGATACTGGCGGGGCTGTACGTGTCCCTTGATGTAGAGCGTGTAGCCCACCTCCATGTAGTTGCTCCACTGGGCCCAGTCGCGCCCGAAGAGGGCCAGTTCGCCGGCTCCGTTATAGTCTTCGAGGGTGACGATGCCGTAGGGCTGTCCCTTCCTCGTGACCCCCTTGCGCACGCCGGTGACGATGCCGCCGAAGACGACGTCGCGGTTGTTGTACTCGGCGAGGTTCTCCATCCGGGTCGCACTGAAGTTGCAGACGTGCTTCAGCACGACGGCATAGTCGTCCAGGGGGTGGGCAGAGAGGTAGATGCCTATCTTGTCCTTCTCCTTGTTCAGCCGCTCCAGGGTGCTCCAGGCTTCGGCCTCGGGGATGGGGGGAATGCTGATTTCCACGGCATCCATGCCGCCGAAGAGCGAGAACTCGGCTTCCTGCTTGGTCTGCTGGTACTGGGTGCTGAAGCGTGCCAGGGTGTCGAGGAAGAGTTCGCCCTTGGCATTGGTGGCGAAGAACTGTTCACGGCTGATCTGGCGGGCGAAGGGGTCGAAGGCTCCGCTCAGGGCCAGGCACTCCAGTCCGTTGCGCTTCACCATCGAGATGGGCACGCGCTTGGCGAAGTCGAAGATGTCCTTGAAGAGGCCTCCTGCGTCGCGTTCCTTGACGATGGCCTCGACGGCTGCGGCTCCCAGGCCGCTGATGGCCGAAAGCCCGAAACGGATGTTGCCGTTGGGGTCGACGCTGAACTTCTGGCGGCTGAAGTTGATGTCCGGGCCGAGTGTCTCGATGCCCATGTCCTTGCACTCGTTCATGAGTTTCGTGACTTCGGACATATCCTTGGCACGGCTCATGATGCCGGCCATGAACTGGGCGGGATAGTTGGCCTTCAGGTAGGCCGTCTGGAAGGCCACCCACGAGTAGCAGGTGGCGTGGCTCTTGTTGAAGGCGTAGGAGGCAAACTTCTCCCAGTCGGCCCAGATTTTCTCCAGCACCTTGGGGTCGTGGCCGTTGGCCTGGCCCTGGGTGATGAACTGGGGCTTCATGTGGTCCAGTTTGTCCTTCAGTTTCTTACCCATGGCCTTGCGCAGGGTGTCGCTCTCGCCTCGGGTGAAGTTGGCCAGCTGGCGCGAGAGCAGCATGACCTGCTCCTGATAGACGGTGATGCCGTAGGTGTCCTTGAGGTATTTCTCCATGCAGGGGATGTCGTACTCGACGGGCTTGCGCCCCTGCTTGCGGTCGATGAAGTCGGGGATGTAGTCCATGGGCCCCGGACGGTAGAGGGCGTTCATGGCGATGAGGTCTTCGAAGACGGTGGGCTGGAGTTCGCGCAGGTACTTCTGCATACCGGCCGACTCGAACTGGAACGTGCCGACGGTGCGCCCGTCGCAGTAGAGCTGGTAGGTGGCGGGGTCGGTGATGTCCAGTTTGTCTACGTCGACCTCGATGCCCAAACTGTCGCGAATGTTCTGCTGGCATTCCTTGATTTGCGAGAGGGTCTTCAGGCCCAGGAAGTCCATCTTGATGAGTCCCGTGTCCTCGATGACGGAACCTTCGTACTGGGTGCAGAGGAGTTTCTCGCCCGTCTTGTCGTCGGCGGTGGAGATGGGCACCCAGTCCGAGACGTCGTCGCGGCAGATGATGACGCCACAGGCATGAACGCCCGTATTGCGGACGTTGCCTTCCAGTTTCTTGGCATAGCGTATGGTGTCGGCCAGATTCTGGTCGGACGAACTTTCGGCCTGCTGCAGTTCGGGCACGATGCTGATGACGTTCGGAAGGTTCATCTTCAGCACCTTGCCGTTCACCTCGGGCATACGGTCGGGGATGAGTTTGCACAGTGCGTTGGCCGTCTCCAGCGGGAGTTTCTGCACGCGGGCCACGTCCTTGATGGCCAGTTTCGTGGCCATGGTGCCGTAGGTGATGATGTGGGCCACCTTTTCCTCGCCGTATTTCTGGGTGACCCAGGAGAGGACCTTTCCGCGCCCGTCGTCGTCGAAGTCGACGTCGATATCAGGCAGGGAGATGCGGTCGGGGTTGAGGAAACGTTCGAACAGGAGGTCGTACTTGATGGGGTCTATCTGGGTGATGCCCAGGCAGTAGGCCACCGCACTTCCTGCCGCCGAGCCACGCCCGGGGCCGACGCTCACGTCCAGTTCGTGACGGGCGGCGTTGATGTAGTCCTGCACGATGAGGAAGTAGCCCGGGAAGCCCATGGTCTTCATCACGTGCAGCTCGAACATCAGTCGCTCCATCACGTCGTGGGGCACGGGGTCGCCATAGACGCGCTTGGCGCCGGCAAGGGTCAGGCTCGTCAGATAGTCGGCCTCCAGCTTCAGGCGGTAGAGTTTGTCCACTCCGCCCATCTTTTTCACCTTCTTCTCGGCCTCCTCCTGGCTCATCACCACATTGCCGTGCTCGTCGCGCGTGAACTCGTCGAAGAGCTGCTGGTCGGTGAATCGCTCCCGGTACTGGGCCTCCGTGCCGAATTCTTCGGGTATCTCGAAGTTGGGCATGATGGGTGCGTGGTCGATGTCGTACTGCTCCACCTTCCTCATCACCTCCAGCGTATTCTCCAGGGCTTCGGGGATGTCGGCAAAGAGGGCTTCCATCTCGGCCGTGGTCTTGAACCACTCCTGCTTCGAGTAGAGCATGCGGCCGGGGTCGTCCAGGTCGCGGCTGGTGGAGAGGCAGATGAGACGGTCGTGGGCCTCGGCATCGTCCTCGTCGACGAAGTGCACGTCGTTGGTGCAGACGAGCTTGATGTCGTACTTCCGTGCCAGTTCGACGATGACCTTGTTCACCTCCTGCTGTATGGGATAGGTCTCGCGGTTGGCGCGTATGTGGGGGTCGGTCACGGGGTGGCGCTGCAGTTCCAGGTAGTAGTCTTCGCCGAAGATGCCCTTGTACCATCGGATAATCTCCTCGGCCCCGGCCACGTCTCCGGCATGAATCTTCCGGGGCACCTCGCCGGCCAGACAGGCCGAACAGACGATGAGTCCCTCGTGGTAGCGCTCCAGGTCGGCATGGTCGGTGCGGGGTTTGTTGTAGAAGCCGTCCACCCACGCGCGCGAAACCAATTTAATAAGGTTGTGATAGCCCGTCTGGTTCTTGGCCAGCACCACCAGGTGATAGCGCACGTTGTCGCCCAGGTCCTTGTCTTTCGACTCTTTAGCGTGCGGCGCCACGTACATCTCACAGCCGATGATGGGCACAAAGGGTTCCAGCCCCTGTTCCTTGCGTTCCTTGTTGAGTTTCTTGCACGAATTGAAGAACTCCTTCACACCCATCATGTTACCATGGTCGGTAATGGCCATGCCGGGCATACCGTCGGCCGTGGCTTTCTTCAAGAGCTTCCCGATGCTGGCCTGACCGTCGAGCAGTGAATACTGTGTATGGACATGAAGATGTACGAAGTTTGACATGGGGCTATAAATAATGAAATTGGGGGATAAAGTTACATTTCTTTCCTGAGAAATGCAACACAAACAGGGGATTTTATTTCAGATTACGATAAATAGATTTTTTTGTCTCGGAATCTTTGGTCATTTCAAAGAAAACTACTAACTTTGTGTGTGATAGGGGATGATATCCCTCGATTTACTATGGTCTAATGGGCAAACGACTTAGAAAATTACGCAACATACGCCTTCATCGCGAAGGCATCCGGATACTTACGGCAGCCGCGCTGGCACTGGCTCTGTCGTGCACGCTCGTGCATTACGCATTTGAGTCCAGGGTTCCATTCATCGTCTTCACCACACTGAGTGCCGTTCTCTATGCACTCATTGTCAACTTCTATCGCTGCCCCATCCGGAAGTTCGAGTCCGACACGACGGGCATCGTCATCGCACCGGCCGACGGCAAGGTGGTGGTGATTGAGGAAGTGGAGGAGAACGAGTACTTCCACGCCCCCCGAATGATGGTGTCCATCTTCATGAACCCCCTGAACGTCCATGCCAACTGGATTCCCGTGGACGGCAAGGTGAAACTGGTGCACCACTACAACGGAAACCACCGTGCGGCTTGGCTCCCCAAGGCCAGCATCGAGAACGAGCGCAGCACCATCGTCATCGAAACGCCCGGAGGACACGAAGTGCTCACGCGACAGGTGGCCGGAGCCATGGCCCGGCGCGTTGTGACTTATCTCGAAGAAGGCAAAGACTACGAAATCGACGACCACATGGGCTTCATCAAGTTCGGTTCGCGTGTCGACCTCTACCTCCCCCTCGGCACGGAGATTTGCGTCACCCTCGGACAGAAGACCACGGGTAACGAAACCGTCATTGCAAAACTGAAATCGTAGCACAACCGCCTCGGTTTATATATAATATTATGGTATAAGATGAAAAAGCACATTCCCAACATGCTCACCTGCTGCAACCTCATCTGTGGCTGTATGGCCACCAATGCAGCATTCACCCACCACTATCGTTGGGCACTTGTTATGATACTGGCCGGAGCCGCCTTCGACTTCTTCGACGGCATGGTAGCCCGGCTGCTGGGCGTGAGCTCGGAAATTGGCAAGGAACTCGACTCGCTGGCCGACGTCGTCACCTTCGGCGTGGCTCCCTCCGCCATTCTGTTCTATCTGTTCACCCACGTCCACTATCCCGACTTCTGCATGCCCGTCTGGAAGTTCTTCCCCTTCTCGGCCTTCCTGCTGGCAGCCTTCTCGGCCCTGCGGCTGGCCAAGTTCAATCTCGACAGCCGCCAGACCTCGTCCTTCATCGGGCTCCCCACCCCGGCCAATGCCCTCTTCTGGGGGTCGCTCGTGGCGGGGCAGCATGCCTTCTTCATGGCTCCCGGCTTCAACGTGATTTACCTGTTTCTGGCCATGCTGTTTTCTTGCTATCTGCTCGTGGCCGAGCTGCCCTTGTTCTCCCTGAAGTTCAAGGACGTCTCTTGGAAGCACAACAGCACCCAGTACATCTTCCTCTTTGGCTGCCTCTTCTGCCTGCCCCTTGGCTGGAGCGCACTGGCTGCCATGATAGTCTGGTATGTGCTGCTCGCGTTGGTCGTGAATTTCCAGAATCGCCGCAAGGCGTAAGTAACGTGGGAGCAAGGCGGGACATCTCGACGGCTCCCCGTCAAGCCCCCCAGCCACTCCCTCCCCGAATGTTAAACGCAGACCGCCCATGAAATTCATTCTTGTCTTGTTAGCCATCCTGGTTATGGGTTTCATCTTTCTCGTAGCCATTGGCCTCACATTGCTCAACGGCATCCTGCGCTTTCTGGGACTCTCCCCAAAGAACAACCCGTTCCTGAACAGCAGCGGCCCCGGCACCTCATCCCGCAGCCGCACGAACTCCGGTTCCTCCACGAATCCGGAGTCCACCGGCACGCAAGGCGCCTCACAGCCCCGTTTTTCTGACTCGGAAGGCGAATACATCGACTTCGAAGAGGTCTGACCGCCCCCCCCGCC